>NZ_RXIU01000067.1:2026-15766 GCF_004217665.1 Candidatus Magnetaquicoccus inordinatus
TGGTGATCACTCGTGACAATGGTAGCAACTGTTTGCTTTCAATTACTTCGCGCAGATTTTCGCCTTGCAACAGCTCCATGGCGATAAACGGAATCTCTCCCTCTTCATTATATTCTTGAAAGCGGGCGATATTGTGGTGCGAGAAGGAGCCGAACAGGCGGGCCTCTTCGCGCAGGCGCAGCAGCAAGCGCTGTCGGTCAGCGGCGCTCAACAGGGTTGGGTGGATGGTTTTGATGGCTACCCGATGTTGTTGATGACTATCAAAACCCTCATATACCGGACCAGTTGCTCCCTGATCCAACAGACGAACCACATGATAGCGCCCCAAACGGCTGGGTTCGTTGTCCCACTCTCTAGGCAGCCGATTCATCGGTTTTAACCCGAGGCATGTGTGGAGAGGCGATATTCGTTGGCCAAGCGCACATAATTTTCTGTGGTGGCGGCAATGGCCCGTCGCGCCCGCTCATCCAGGATACGCACCATTTTTGCAGGTGACCCCAGCCACAACTCGCCGGCACCGACCCGTTTACCAGGTGCCACCAGACTGCCAGCTCCAACCATGGCCTCTTCTTCGACCACTACCCCATCCAGGACAATGGCGCCTATCCCCACCATACTGCGTGCGCGCAGATGACAGGCATGCAAGGAGACCTGATGACCGATGGTGACATCTTCATCGATCAAGAGAGGAATGCCCTGTGGATGCTCTTCGGTCACTCTGGTGACATGGAGGATGGAGCCATCCTGCACATTGCTGCGGGCACCTATGCGAATATAATTGACATCACCGCGAATCACCACGCCCGGCCAGATAGAGCAATTTGCTCCGATATGGACATCACCAATGATTACCGCCGATGGATGCACATAGGCGGTTGGGTCTATGGATGGCCAAATATCCCGATACGGTTCAACAGGCATAGACTGTTTCTCCAGGTTGCACGGTCCAGCTCTCTGTTGGCAAGCATGGTTTGCCACGAGGCGAGCAAATTGATTTTCTCCTTAATGCACATAAACGCATAAATTGGGCCAATCATATAGCGACAGCAGAACTGCTTCCGCTACCGACCAGCCGTCAAATTGGGCGCATAACTGTCATTATTTCGACGTTTATTGGATTTGTTTATCTGTTTTTTTAATGATTTTCAACGGATTGCGGAGAAGTAGTGACTGGCAAGCGCTTTGCATTAACGATCCCTATCAAATCGTTACCGGCTTGAATCACCCAGAGCCGCTCTTGTTGCACTATCAACCCCTATCGGGAGGATCAAGACTATGGAAGATTGGCTACTCTCCTCGTCACGCCGCCATGGCAATGGCCTGTTGGATCGGCTCTCCAGCCATGCCGCTTCCCGGCAGCAGCAGACACCGGGTTTGCATGTACGCAACCGCTGGTCCAGTCTGAAACTGGGCTACCCCCCTTCTGCCGCGAGCGGACCAGCAGTCACAGACCGTCTGGCAGAAAGGAGTGTCATCTGAATGATCTATCCCAGCCTTTACTTGCCGACTCTCTTCCCGCAGGGGGGAAAGCGGCTCAGCATTCATATCGGACGGCAGCGGCTGTTTATACCGAACCGCGTAACAGTTCGGCCACCAGGAAAGCGACATCCAGGCTTTGTGCCACATTGAGCCGAGGATCACAGGTGGTTTCATAGCGTTCTGTGAGATGCTCCTCACGAATCTCATGGGAACCACCTATACATTCTGTCACATTGTCACCGGTCAACTCAAAATGCACACCGCCAGGAATAGTGCCTTCGGCTTGATGAATGGTGAAAAAGCTCTTTAATTCCGAAAGAATATGCTCCATAGAGCGGGTTTTGATGCGCCCTGGCGCCTCATAGGTATTGCCGTGCATGGGATCACAGATCCAGGCAATGGCCCGACCTTCCGGGGCCATGGCACGCAATAACGGGGGCAGAGTCTGCTCGATGCGTCCATGCCCAGAACGGGTGATCAAGGTTAAACGTCCTGGTTCATTCTGCGGATTCAAACGATCACACAACCCCAACACCTCGTCGGCTGTGACTGTCGGTCCGATTTTGACACCGACAGGATTTTTTACACCGCGTAAAAATTCAACATGGGCACCCTCCAATTGCCGGGTGCGTTCGCCTATCCACAGCATATGGGCGGAGCAGTCATAATAGTCCCCGGTCAGCGAGTCGCGACGGGTCAAGGCGCTTTCATATTCCAAAATCAGCGCCTCATGGCTGGTAAAATATTCTACCTCGCGCAGAACCGATCCATGCTGATGGCCGTTGATACCGATTGCTTTCATAAAGCGCAGGGCATCGCTCAACTGATCGGCGAGCAGGGCATAGCGCTGTCCTTGCGGGCTTTGCGCGACAAAATCTTGATTCCAGTTATGCAGTTGGCGCAGATCGGCAAAGCCGCCACAGGTGAAGGCGCGCAACAGGTTGATGGTGCTGGCCGATTGAAAATAGGCGCGCTCCAAACGGCGTGGATCGGGGATGCGGGCATCTTCGGTAAAAGAGGGATCATTGACCGATTCGCCACGAAAACTGG
The DNA here is from genome assembly GCF_004217665.1 of Candidatus Magnetaquicoccus inordinatus. Taxonomy (GTDB): domain Bacteria; phylum Pseudomonadota; class Magnetococcia; order Magnetococcales; family Magnetaquicoccaceae; genus Magnetaquicoccus; species Magnetaquicoccus inordinatus. Next base: position 4,556 of record NZ_RXIU01000067.1, read on the forward strand.
GCAGGCTGACCCCATTTTGCACTTCAACCGGGCTGGAGCGTGGTTTGGCAAATTGTCCGGCAATGCGCCCTACCTTGATGACCGGTTTACCGAGGCCATGGGTGAGAATGACCGCCATTTGCAACAAGACTTTGAGTTTGTCGCGAATGGCATTGGCGGTAAAATCGCTGAACGACTCGGCGCAATCGCCACCTTGCAGCAAAAAGGCTTTGCCTTGTGCTACATCAGCCAGGTGAGCCTTCAGATCCCGCACCTCCCCAGCAAAGACCAAAGGGGGATAGCGGCTGAGATTTTCATACACTTCATCAAGCAGGTTGCGATCGGGCCATTCAGGTTGCTGTAAGGCTTTGAATTGACGCCAGGACAAGGGTTGCCAGTTGGAGGTGGACACGGTATTCATTCCTTACTGAAAGCATATCAAGTCAATAATAGAGTTCGCTTCTTACCAAGGCATGAAGCGGTTCATAAAGCTCATCGGTCTGGTGGCGCTATTCATATCATAGCTCATGACATGAACTGCACCAGAAATCACATTAATCGCTTGTGCCAAGCCGGTCATATCCCTGGCCATTGGTACCAAGAGATTCAATTTGTTGGACATGTTTTCCATGGTTTTGGTCATGGTAACCATGTTGCGGCTGATTTCGTTGGTGGAGCGGTCCATTTGATTGACACTGTTGCCCATGCTGCGCATGGTGTCGGTCATCTGTTCCATATTGGTGGAAACACTTTGCAAATCGACCGACATGGTCTCCATATTATCGCTGATATATTCCAGGTGCGTTGACATCAGTTCAATATTGGTGGCCAATAAACCCACGTTGGTGGAAAGGCTGCCCATATTGACACCCATTTTTGGATCAATGGAGGAGGCCATTGTGCGAATATCTTGGGTCAGGCTGTAAATCAGAAAAAAGCCGTACATGGCCAAAATAATAAATGCAAACAGAGAAGGATAGACAATCAGCTCCCAACGCCGTGCACTTTTATCAAAGCTTTTGGCAAATTCAGCCAACACCATTCCCGAACAGTCGCCGCATTCGGCAAATTTGCCTGCCGGAATTACCGGATAACTTTTACGAGACCGGGTACGTTCACTCTCCCGCTCTCCCATGCCCCCCTCATCGGCACACGGTTGTTGTGGGGCATGCGAATCGGTTGGGTTATTTTCATCCGTCATCAGAAGGTGACTCCTTGTTTAATCTCTGAGCCTTGTTGCTTTTTTTCCGGAAGGGCGGCAGCTCCGGGTAGAGGCGAGCGGCCAATCCCAAAAACTCTTCCGCAGCCTTGTTGCCGCCGGGCAATTCAAATACAGCGCGTCCTTCGCTGAACGAACGACGGTAGGCCGTTCGTTGACAGATCCGGTTTTCCAACAGCGTTACTCCGGCCAATGAGGCCAAGGCGCTCTCTGTTTCCCGGGATTCGCGAATACCGGGATGGGTATCTGCCCGGTTTATAAACAGTAAAATTTCTGGTGGTTCTTTGCGATTGATCACTGTTTCATTAATTATATCGCGAAATCGTGCGGTAGACCAGACATCCGCTTGACTGGGCGGTACCGGAACCAGAATACGCTGTGCCATGGCGATGGCTTGGCGCATCGCCCACAGATTAGAGGCTCCCACATCCACCAAAACCTCACCCTGATGTTCGCGCATTATTTTGGTTGGATTGCTTTCCGGGCGATAGACAGTGATAGCCGGCTGGACCCCTTCTTCTTGTCGCACTTCAGCGACATCGCTTAAAGTTGCTTGCGGATCGAGGTCGAAAGCCACCACATTTTCTCCCGCACCGGCCAACCAAATGGCCAGATTAAAGGTAATGGTACTTTTGCCACATCCACCTTTCAGATTGCCGATCACAGTAATCATGGCTGGTCGTTTCCGAATCGTGCCAAGAGTGACGCTCACGCACTGCCGATTTACGGCAGCTTCCAGAGTGTAGATTACAGGGTTTACTGGGTGTTTGAAAACCATCCATCAACAGATGAGACAAAAATAAAAAAGGGGGATGCAAAAAATGCAACCCCCCCTTGATCCTTAACTGCTCATGTGGAGCGATCCGGAAGAGGCCAAACTATTTGCTGGCACCTTCGGCTTGTGGTGCTTGTGGTGCTGCGGGAGCATTCGGGCCACCCCAAGGACCACCATAGGGACCGCCATAGGGGCCACCCCAAGGAGCGCCGCCGCCATAGCCGGGTCCACCATAGGGACCACCATACGGGCCATAGCCATAACCATTGTTCCAACCATTGTTCCAGGCGTTGGAGTTGTTCCAGTTGTTGTTGCCATTGCCATAACCGGAAGCATCGCCACCCATGCTGAAGCCGAAATTGCCATTGGCCCGGCCATTGCCATTACCATTACCCCAACCGTTGTTACCCCAGTTGTTGCCCCAATTATTGTTGCCGTTGTTCCAACCCGGACCCCAGCCCCATGCGGAAGCCGAATCAGCGGTCAACAATACGGCGCTACCCAACAGGGCGGCCACTGCCAAAGCACTCAGACCTTTTTTCATTCCAAATACTCCATAAATAAAGCTGCAATTAACTGCTAACCTGTCACCTTTGCACAGTCTGGCGGTGACTACCATCCCCGGCCAGGGGCCCAACCGGGCCTGCCCCAACCAGGATAGCGGCCAGGAAACCAACCATTGTTCCAACCGTTATTCCAACCATTGTTCCAACCGTTGTTCCAGCCATTGTTCCACATATTGTCCATCATACCGTCAACATCGGCTTCGACATAAAAATTGACTTTGCCGCGTCCGTTCAACAATCCATTCCATGCATTATTGTTCAGCCAGCCGTTGTTCCAGTTGTTGTTCCCGTAGTCATTCCAACCATTTCCAGGCCACCAACCGCCTGGACCACCGTTCCATGGTGACTGGGGCCATCCTCCCCAGGCTTGTGCGCTGTTGGCCAGCGGCAGAGCAAGCACCGTCAGAGTCAATACCAGCAGGAGAGCGCGCAGCAGTTTGTGCATGGTTGATTCCTCCTTCCAAACGAGAGCACTGCGATAGCCGGAAATTAAGCCCATGCTTCCAAAGAGTTTTCTGCTATTGACTCTCTAGTCCCGGCGCCATCTGTCGTCACGAAAACGCCCACTTCCAGACCAACCCTCTCCTTCACGATTGCGATAGCGGGGTGTTGTCTCCTCCGCTGCCGGAGAGTGGCGTTCATCTCTCTGGCGCAACCATTCATTATTGAAAGCGTTACGCTCATTGACAAAGGGTTGAGTTCCCCAACGCTCTGCAGCATAGGGATTTGCTCCATAGCCATACCCTGGATAGCGTTCGCCTTCATAGCCTCCTGGATAGCTGCTCTCTCCCTCCCCGGCATTGTATGGGGAGGGTGCGCCGCCATACGGGGGTCCGAAAGCATAGGGTTGATAAGGCTGCATGTTGCCGCCATAGTTCCAACCATACTGCCAACGGCGAGCATTCCAATCATTGTCTACCCAACTGTTGCTGCGTCCCCAGGGGTCAAAACCAAACGCAGGATCACTCCACCAACTGGCGCCCCATGGATCATACAGCGGATAGGGAGCATTACGATTATTAGTGCGGTTTTGTGCTCCGTTGCGCGCAGTATGCTCTTCATCCCGGTCCCGGGCAGCGGGCCACTCTGCTGGACGACTGCTTGGCCGCTCTGGTTGACGCCGTTCATCTGTCATCCCAGGCAGCACCTTTTTCTCCTCATCCGATTGCACTTGTCTCATGAAGGAGCCGACAAATTTACCAAAACCTTGGCCCATCGTGCTGAGCTCTTTGTCGGAAGGTGCATCCATCGATGCTGCCGATACGGTATGTCCGGCCATTCCTGCCACAACACCTAATATTGAAATCAGTGGGCGATTCCATGATCGCACCCATTGGCGATGAATTTTCATAGTCAATCCGGGAAGCTGAAATTCTAAAGGAACGAATGAATCCGACCCCACCCCCCCAGAGTATCGTTAATCATGCGGTCTAATACCAGGATAAAAAGGAGTTACGAAACATCAGAATATTATTAAAATCTAATATACAATGTGCTTGCACCCTTTGCAACGAAAAAAATTAACCATGGCAAAAAAAACAACTATTTCTCCTTGGGCTTGTTTGATGCAGCGGGTGCCGGAAGATCTACTTTCATAAAATTGGCTGGTAATTCAAAAAGATGAGCTGGTTGTGGTGCTTCACGAATATGATGCATTTCCACAGTCAGTCCATCGGCATAACTTTCACGGATGGCTATATTCAAGCGTGGATCCACCCAGAGTTGTCCATAAGGGAGCTCGCCTTTGTCGCTCAAGACATGAATGCTCCAGTGCAGGGTGTTGCGCTCCTGGATTATTTTTTGTCCCTGTTTTTGACAGCGAAATTTTTTATGGCGACAGGGGCTGGTTTCATCTTCAGGCAAAGGGGGCCACTCTACGGCCAGGCCAGCGCGTTCCATATAGACCTGCTGTTTGGGAAAAATGGTCCATACCAGCTTTTGGTTGGGCTTAAAAATCATCCAGACTGGTTGTTCCTCTTGTTGGCTTTCGGTACGGATTCCCTCCTTGCCGACATACATACTCCCTTTGCTGCTACTGTTGGGACGGGAACTGTCGCTGCGGGTCACTTCAGCCGAAAACTCTATCAGGGAGGAGGGCAGGGCCAAGAGTTGTGAGGGGAAAATGCTGATTGCCGACAGAATCGCTAGCAAATATCTGATCATCGTCTTTCCCACCACTGCTCACTGTTTTGGTAACCGTTTGGCGGATAGCGACGACCTGCTCCACTAGCAGGAGGTGGTTCATATTCATAGGGGGGAGGCGCATCATAGGTACGGGGCGAAGATTCACGCTCTGCCGGATATGGTGGAGCTTCCCAACGCCAACGGTCGCGTGCCAACTCTCGATCGGAAGGATACCACAGGGGATTGCCATTGCGTTCCGTTGCACGTGGTGCCGAGTTGGAAAAGCCATTCTGTGGGTAGGAACGCATCCGTCGGTTCAAATCTTCGTTGCGCCATTCATTGGGTATCTCCCTGCCAGGAGGTGGTTCGGCCTCCCTGTATTCACGATCCGATCTCTCGGCATCGTTGTCGTGTGACCAGTACCGGGGCTGGCGACCGGCAGGTGAGGAGCGTTTGTCAGACTCTTCATCATCAGGACGCATAAAGCGCTCACCATAGCGGTATATTTCTGGAGCTTTTGGATCAACGGAGAAGCTCTCGCCGCGAGGTGGATCAACCCGATAATAGTTGATACCCCATTCTGGTGCCGCCCAAAGAGGCAGTGGTGCCGCAAGCAGTGCCACAACCGTCAAGCTGATTCCATGACAGAGCCTGGCCCAAGAGAGCTGTTTAGGTGTGCATTGTTGCTCTCTTGCCTGGCAATCATCATTCCAGTGCGTCTGCGGCCAACAGAACCGCCACCTGGTTGTTTCAGACAACTCGGCGGGAAGAGGCGCAGAGGACATCTTAGTTGCCTTCTCCACCGGAACTTTGCTCATTGTGCGTCGGCTTCAAACGGATCCCCCGCCGCACTGCTCCCTCTTTTTTGCCACCGCCAGCGGCATTGCCTTCGCTGCCGGTCTCCTCTTCTGCGGGATCACCTGGTTCACGGGGAGGGGTGATCACTTGAGGGGGTGTTTCATGGAGTGGAGGGGAGGAGAGCTCCGTATGTTCGGGGTTGCTCATAGTGGTGCTTGCTGCCGCTGTCGTTGCAGTGGTAACCGTTGGGGGAGTGCTTACGGTTGTCTGCGCTGGTGTGGTGCTGACTGTGCTTGCCGTGCCTTCTTTTACCGCAGCGGGAATCTCTACCTCCACTTGAATCGATTTGGGATAGGGGGATTTAGGCATCACGAAGGCATGTTGGGCGCTGACGCAGCCTAATGGGATTACCAACAAAGTCAGCAAGGTGGAGATCAAAGCCCCAAACAGCAGTGAGATGGCCATGCCCTGGAAAATATAGTCACCCAGAATGACAGAGGAGCCAGCCACCAAAGCCAAGGCGGTAATGATAATGGGCCGGGTTCTCGCTTTGCAGGAGAGGATGACCGCTTCGCGAACTGAGACTCCCTTAAGGATCTCCTGTTGGGTAAAATCAACCAGGAGGATGGAGTTGCGCACAATGATACCAGCCAAAGCAATAAAACCGATCATGGAGGTGGCGGTAAATTTGGCACCCAGGAACCAATGGCCCGGAACAATGCCCAACAGCGTCAGGGGGATGGGAGCCATGATAATGGCAGGCAGCGTAAAATTACCAAACTCCCACACCACCAACATATAGATCAAAATCAAGGCCACACCGAAGGCCAGACCCATATCGCGGAAGGTTTCATAAGTGACTGTCCACTCACCAGTCCATTCAAAACCGGATTTGCTGTAGGATTTTGGTGGTCCCATAAACTCACCTGCCATGGTGACGCCATCCGGTGTGCTGTATTTTTTCAGCATCTCCTCCACTTCCAACATGCCATAGATGGGGGCATCCAGTTTACCTGTCACCTCGCCTGTTACATATTCCACCGGGCGCAAATCTTTGTGGAAGACAATATCATCCTTCATCGCTTTGACAAAACGACCCAACTCACCCAACGGGACAGTATCCCCTTTGGGAGTAGAGATGGGCAGATCGGCAAGAGAAGAGATTTTGGAACGTACCTCCATCGGCACTTGAATCACGATATAGGTAGGTTCCAGGACGGTGCCACGCTTGACATCGCCCAACTGTGCACCACCCATGGCCATGCCCAAATTACGGTTGATGGTATCCACAGAGACCCCACGACGTACCGCTTTTTCGGTGTCCACCTCAAAGCGCCAGATTTCATGGGGGTTTTGCATGTAGCTGTCCACATCAACAATGGATTTGCTGCGACTGAACATGGCCAGCATATCCATGGCCACCCGACGCCGGGTAACAGCATCCGGTCCGGTCACTTCGGCAACCACTGATTGCAACACCGGAGGTCCAGGAGGCATCTCAACCACCTGAATTTTTGCTTTTAATTTATCGGCGACAGGGGTCAACATCTCCCGCACTTCCACAGCAATATCATGGCTATTGCGTTTGCGTTGGCTTTTATGGATCAGTTGCACCTGAATATCGGCTTCCCAGGAGTTGCGCCGTAAATAGTAGTGGCGCACCATGCCATTAAAGTTGAAGGGGGAGGCGGTTCCCACATAGGTTTGCATGGCAATCACTTCGGGCACTTTGTCGCGAATCATTGCCGTCATCTGATGGGCAAGATTAGCGGTTTTGGGCAGAGCCGTCCCTTCGTCGAGGTTGATCACCACATTAAACTCTGGCTTGTTGTCCAGCGGAAGAATTTTTACTGTGACTGCAGTGGTATAAAAGAAGAGCAGTGAGGCAAAAAAGCCGCCCACCAACAGCCCCATGAAGCCCCATCCTTTACGGGGATGATCGAGCAGTTGGTTGATGGTATAGCGATAGAAGCGTTCCAATTTTTCCGATGTGGCATGCTCGGCTTCGGAATGGGTATGCAAAGAGCGCATACTGGGTTTGATCATCATGGCCAGCCAGGGGGTAAAGATGAAGGCGGCAAAGAGAGAAAAGAGCATGGCCACCGAGCCCAGTGCGGGAATGGGGCGCATATAGGGGCCCATCATGCCGCTGACAAAGCCCATGGGCAGCAAGGCGGCAATCACGGTAAAGGTAGCCAGAATGGTCGGGTTTCCCACCTCACGCACGGCATCGATGGAGATGATGGGGCAGCATTTATCCTCCAACAACCAGCGGCGGTAGATATTTTCCACCACCACAATGGCATCATCCACCAGAATGCCAATCGAGAAGATCAAGGCAAAGAGACTGACGCGATCGATGGTATAGCCCATGATCCAGGCGGCAAAAACGGTCATCAAGATCACCACCGGGATTACGATCAAGGTGACCAGAGCCGGTTTAATGCCCAGGGCATACCAGACCAGAAGAGTCACCGCCATAGTGGCAACCAACAGCTTGAACAGCAGTTCGTTCACCTTTTCATTGGCGGTTTCCCCATAGTTGCGCGTAACCGATACCTGAACATTTTTAGGGATGATGCGTCCTTTCAGCTCTTCAATTTTTTCCAGCACCCCTTGTGCGACGGTTACACCATTGGAACCCTTTTTCTTGGCCACTGCGATGGTGACAGCCGGCAGTATGTCCGCAGCAAGCTGCTGTTCCGAACGGGAGCGTCCTGTCGTATAGGTGACCATTTGACTGGTCTCTTCGGGACCGGAAAAGACATTTGCCACATCGCGTACATAGATGGGTGCGCTGCCACGGATACCGACAATCAGACGGCCGACATCCTGGGAGGTACGCAGAAAGGCGCCGGTATAGACGTTAAAACCCTGATCTCCCGACTCCACCTTGCCCAGACCGGTTTCACTGTTGGCGGTTTTAATGGTTTGCGCAATTTGATCCAGGCTGATGCCATATCCTGAGAGACGTTCCGGGAAGACCTCTACCCGAATCTGTTCGGCGCGGCCACCCACGACAAAACCCTGGCTGGTATTGGGAATTTCATTGATCTGTTGCAGGAGATCCAGAGCCAAAACCCGCAACGCTGCATCATCGACATCTTTTGACCAGAGGGTCAAGGTGACCACAGGCACATCATCGACAGCTTTTGGCTTGACCAGTGGTTCAGAGACACCAGGAGGTATTTTATCTTTATTGGAGTGGAGTTTATCATAGAGTTTGACCAGCGAGGCTTCCATATCCTGACCGACCACAAACTCCACGGTTACCATGGCTTGTCCCTGCTGCGAGGCGGAGTAGACATGTTTCACTCCGGCAATCTCGCTCATGATCCGTTCCAGTGGTTCGGTAACCAGGGCAGTTACCTGTTCGGCTGAGGCACCGGGATAGTGGACAAAAATATCCACCATGGGCACGGAGATTTGCGGATCCTCCTGACGCGGGGTAAAGATCAAACCCAAAATGCCCATTCCCAGACAGGCAAAGAGCAACAATGGGGAGAGCGGGGAGTGAATAAACATTTTGGCCATATTGCCGGCCACCCCAAGATGGCTGGTGACATCTTTTTGAGGCAGTTCCGGGGGAGGTGGCATATCCGCTTTGCTGAATAATTTGCCCATCTGTCTGTGACCATCACTGTATCAAGAGAAGAGTTATCATCAACCATCCCCTGGCTGGCCGGTCAACCTCACGGATCCGCCCAGCCAGGGGGTGTTTGCCCAGGTAATACGCTTACGGCACGCTCACTGCACTATATCTGTTTCACTGTAACTATTCACCGCCCAAAGCTATTGCGGGTCCAGGGAGGGCACCTCCCTGGCCGGGTCCAGGGATGGAATCCCTGGGATTTTGTTTTAATCTTTTGCCTTTGGCGCGCTTTTCAAACTAAGCCGACGCGCTTTTTGCGTCGGCGCAGCGCGCCTAATGGAAGCAAGCTGTGGGCATTGGCGCGCATTTTTTGCGCCAATCCGCACAGCATCCCCATGGGAGTAGAGCTGGCGAGCCATCACGAACCTGAAAGTTACGTTTCACTTTACAAACGGGAAGAGGATTCAGCGGTAGGGCAAGCGCATTTGCCAATTTCCTCACTGTTGCCACAAGCGAAACGGTGCATGTCGGGCGTCCGCCCTCCCAAAGAGTGCCCCTGCGGGACACAAATCGGTGCGGCGTGCGCGAATGCTTAAACATTCGCTTTTGTGAAACGCCGCACATTACCAGCAGGGCTTTGCCCTGCACCCACCAGGAGAAGATTATCTCCTCCTGGACCTCCATAATAATTTTCTGGTTTTCAAATGCGCCTGCCCTGATTTAGCGGTTGACCCCTTTGGCTTCTGGTCCACCCAGCTCCCGCCAACCGGCTGCTGCCGCACTTTGTGCGGGATTGGCCAGGATTTGTTCACCGACCTGCAGGCCGGAGAGGACACTGACGGTCTTTTCATCGACCAGTCCACCGAGGCGAATCATCCGCAGCTCCGGCTCTTTGTTGGATCCGACCACCATCACTGCTGGCAGGCTGCCACGCCAAAGAATTGCTGATTTTTGGATGACAGGCATGCTTTTGATCGGCGTGGTGATGTCCGGGATCATGATTTCTGCATACATACCAGGACCGGCGGGTGCATCCTTGGGCAGATCCAGCTTGACTGTCACGGTATGCCGTTGTGGATCAGCCATGGGATAGATTTGCGCAACTCGTGTTTCGATGCGGGTATCACCCACGTCTACTTTGGCGGGCAGGATCATATCTTTTTTGATGCCGGGGACCAGGCGGGCTGGAATATCCACCTTGATTTGCAGGGTTCTGGTATCGGCAAAGGTGAGCAGAGGCATACCGGGTTGCACGGTATCCCCTTTTTCGACACTTTTGCTGATGATCACACCAGGAAAGGGGGCGACCGAACGGGTATCCCGCAATTTGGCATCCAACTCCTGAATGGAGGCTTGCGCTTGTGCCAGGCTGTGTTGCGCTTGATCGATGGCTGTACCTTGCGCATAGATCTGCGCACGGCGGGCCAATTCTGGATTGTCGTTGCCGACCATATCGCTCATGGGCATGGTAAACATGCGGTCGAACATGCGTGGCATGGCCATACCAGTATTATCGGAGGCCATGGTGGAGCCGGAATAGACCTGGCGGGTGTATTGAACCCGTGCGTTACGCCAGTTGGCCTCTGCCTGTGCCAAGGCTGCTTGTGCTGCACGACGTTTAGCCAGCAGGTCGTCGTTGTCCAGAGCTGCCAGGATGTCACCTTTTTTGAACCAATCGCCCTCGACACCTCCCAGATAGACAACGCGACCCGGCATTTGCGCCGTAAAGGCCACCTCTTTGTAAGGGACCACTGTGCCGCCCAAGGTTGTTGTCGCCCCGATATTGCTGGATTCCACCGTCAGCACCGCTGAGGGAGCGGAATATGTACTTGCTGCCAAGGCGGCGGTAGTACAGGCGAGGCCGGCCAGGATGGCTGACATGCCAAGGGAAAATGTGCTTTTCTTCAACATGGTACGCAGTCCCCTTACAATGTGACCTAATTCAGGCTGAATAACGACTTACACCCGTCCCATGACCGTAAAGGTCTTGATGAAGGGACCGGCCATACGTGGATCAGCGATCATGGCGCCATAATCACCCACTTCAAATTTAAGTTTGCGGGTGGTATAGGCCATACCCAATCCCATCATGCCCACGCCCTTGGCGATCCATTTTTCCCAGTTTTCCTGAGTGGCACGCAGATCCCAGTTCATGGTT
>NZ_RXIU01000068.1 GCF_004217665.1 Candidatus Magnetaquicoccus inordinatus
CCTGTGTACACCTGCACCCTTTCTGTTCTCAGCCCCCATTGCCCCCACTGGCATGAATATCTTGTTAACGTGATGCAGGCTGGCGTGTCGGCAAAAAATATGCTCCAATTCGCAGCAGTTAATATTCAATGATCGGGAACCTCTCTTGCCAAGGAGGTTTTCCTCTTCTTTTGCCAATGGAAATGCCCTATGCACGGTTTGTTTCATTTGTTGTTGATGCTTGCTTTGAGTTGGTTGTTGTCAGGGGAGCTTGCAGCAGCGCCACGCAGCAGTACCACGCCAGCGGCTGCGCCCACAGCAACTGCCACTGCCGCAGCTCCTTTAACACTGGCCAGTCTGTGGGAGAGCCCGACACCGACTCCCAGCTTGTTGCGCTCGTTGCTGGAGGGGGTCAACACAGAGCTGAACGGCTTGCCCAAAGAGAGCAAAGAGGAGGCGGTTGAACAGCAGCGGGCGCTGCTGCAAAAACGAGTCGCTCTGCTGCAGGAATTTTTGGAAACCATGGAGCGCTTGCAAACCCTGCGTGCCGGTACAAGTGACTGGAAAACGCAAGAGGAGACGTTGAAAAAAAATTTGGAGCGGTTGGCGCAACAACCACCACCCAAAGCACCAGATAAACCAACTCCCGAAGCCTTCAAACAGGTTCAGGAATCTTTGGAAAAATCAATTCAAGCTGTGGACGCGCTGACCGCACAGGCCAAAGAGCTGCAGTTGCTCTTGGGTCAGATTCCAGAAAAAACCATTACCGGCAAAGGACGACTGAAACAGGCCCAGGATAATTATCAACAATTTCGAGACCTCTCCGCCAAGGCCGAGGGCAATAAAAAACGTTCCCTGACCTTGCAGGCAGAAAATGCCCATATCGAACTATTGCTGGCACAAAATATCATTGCCCGCTGGGAGGCGGAGCAAAATGTGGCCATGGCCCATGTGACCCTGCACGACAAACAGTTGGAGGTGGCACAAAACAGCCGTCAATATCAACAAAAGGTCTTTTCGCTCTATCAAGAGGCGCTCAACAATCAGCAAGCCGCGGCAGTCACCAGTTCACAGGAGCTGCTGCGTCGCAAAGAGTTGGCTGCTCAACAGGCCAGCAGCCCGGAAGATAAGTTTTTATCGGGATGGGAGCTCTCCCTGGCGCGTCTGCAAAAAGAGCAGGCGGATCTCAATAAATTGCAGACCGAAGTGGTGAGCGCTGCCTCTGAACAGGAGCACCTGCTGCAAAATGAAAAGAGCGATTTGAAAAGTTTGGAAACCCTGACCCAACAGTTTGGAACCCAGGGCCTGGCTGCAGATATTTTGAAAGAAAACTATAAACGACTCAAACGCCGTCGCTGGGATCTGCGCGAACCGCTCTACCCCGAATTGCTGGCACAGTTGCGTGATTTGCAATCGCGCATTTTTGTTGTCGATTCAGCCTTGGCAGAGCTGAGCAGCTCCTGGGCAGCCTCGCTGGCCGAGCTGCAGCAACAGCTTGCCGAATCAAAACGGGAAAGTTTTACCCAACAAGCCACGCAACTGCGCAACAGTTATCGCCAACTGCTCAGCGATGAAAAACGTCTGCTTTTTGATCTGCAAGCCGAAGGGCAGCGTCTGCAACTGTTGACCCTGGAACGTACCAACACCTTGCAGCGCACCGAAAATTTTCTCCTGTCGCGCATCTTTTGGATTCAGGATGCTCCCCCACCGAGCAGGGCGCTGCTGCAACAGTTGTCAGAGGAGCTGCTCTCCAGCAAGCGTAATAGCGGCCTGAACATGATTCTGCAGCATGCGGTGACGGAAGAGCAGTGGCAGGCCGCCTGGCGGGCAGTGCAGGAGCCCTGGCCGCTCTTGACCACTATCACACTGTTGGTGCTGTTGCCGCCGTTATTGTGGCAGATACAACGCTCACTGCGCCGCCTGGCAACCTTGCCTCCGCCTGATTCCAAGCAGAGTGCTGCCTCTCTGCCGCTGCGCACCATTCTGGTTACACTTTTGTTGCCGGTTCCTGGTCCTGCCTGGCTGGCCTTGCTGGTTCTGGCCGGACAACTTTTGCCCTGGCCAGCCGCTCTGCTCTATCCCTTTCCTCCGCTGCTGCGTATTCTGGTGACGGAAAGTGTGTTGATTATCGCGCTGTTTTGGCTGCTCTGGTCGGCCAATAAACTGCTGTTTGCTCCTGGTGGTTTGGCCGAACGGTTATTGGGTTTGCCACTGGAAGTGACACAAAGTTTGCTCGGTTCAATCCGTCTGGCCTTGTGGGCCTATCTGCTCTTTTTGCCGCTTTGGGTCGTGTTTCGTGCGCCCCCGTTTCACTATGAGGTGCTGCCACGTCTGGGCTATACCCTGTTTGAATGCACCATTGCCTGGGTCATCTATCGCTTGATCCATCCCAATGCCCCACTCCCCCGTCATGCCTTGGCCCATGCGGCACCAACATCTCCAGCCGCTGTACATAGCGGAAGACGCTCCTTGACCGCCCGTTTTACCCACCATTGGTGGCTGGTCAGTCGCCTGTTAAGCCTCTTCATGGTGGTGGTCGTGCTCTTGGATCTCTCCGGCTACCGCTTCGGCGCCACGTGGCTGGCTTATAACGGGATTCGCTCCATCCTGACCTTTTTTCTGCTGATTGGTGTATACCGCCTGCTGGCCTCCACCATCGAAACCTTGATCCGTCGCCGCAGACGCGCCCCAACCGTCCTGGCCCCAGGAGCCCGTGGCACCTTAAGCCGCACGCAAATCGCACGGCAGATTAATGATTCTTTGCGCATGCTCTTTATTTTGGCTGGACTACTGCTGCTGGGTAACTATTGGGGGGTTCATGAACAGATTTTTCAGGCATTAAAAGGGTTGACCATTTTCAGCACCACCGGCAGCGATGGACAATTGATCCTGGTCTCCCTGGTGGATCTGCTGCGCTTTGTCATCACTTTGCTGGTGGTGGGCTGGATAGTCAAACATCTGCCCAGAATCTATGAGTTATTGCTCTACTCCTGGCTCTCCCTGGATGCCGGCTCCCGTTATGCGGTCTTGACCATCTCTCGCTACCTGATTTTTATTATCGGTTTGTTGTCGGCTCTGAACGAACTGCATCTGGATGTGGCAAAAGTGGGATGGCTGGTGGCGGCAATCAGTGTGGGTATCGGTTTTGGTCTGCAGGAAATTGTTGCCAACTTTGTCAGCGGGATCATTCTGCTCCTGGAACGGCCTGTGCGGGTCGGGGATATGATCACCATCGGCAACAGCATCACCGGGCGCATTACCCGCATCAATATCCGTGCGACCACCGTGGTCAATACCGACTATCAGGAGCAGTTGATTCCCAACCGCGATTTGATCACCAAAGAGGTAACCAACTGGACCTTGGCCAATACCACTTTGCGTATTGTCATCAAGGTGGGTGTTGCCTATGGCAGTGATGTCGAGCAGGTCAAACGACTCTTGCTGGAGTTGGCCCTGCAACAGCAGGGAGTCCTTGCTGAACCTGCTCCAGAGGCGCTGTTCATGCAGCATGGCGCCAGCTCGTTGGATTTTGAATTATGGGCCTTTTTGCCGGATCCAGCGTTGCGTTGGGTGGTGCGCGACCGGCTCAATACGGCCATCAGTCAAACCTTTGCCAAACAGGGAATTGAGATTCCCTTTCCGCAACAGGAGGTGCGCATTCGCAAAGAGGATGTCTTGGCCTTGGTCAATTGAGTCAGGGGGGTTGACTCCACCTGCGGCAAGAGGGAGTTTTTGCCGCAGGTGGAGCCCATTTCAAGCGCTGGCAGGCTGGCACAGAGCCGAAGATTGAATCTTTTCCAACAGGCGGGAGTGAATTGCCGCATTGGCTGCCACCACATTGCCGGAGCGTAAAAAATCAATTTCTCCAGCAAAATCAGTAACAAATCCTCCAGCCTCTTGCAAAATCAATGCTCCGGCAGCCACATCCCAGGAGGATAATCCCTGCTCCCAAAAACCATCATAACGACCATCAGCCGTAAAACAGAGATCCAAGGCCGCACTGCCTTGCCGACGAATACCATGGCAAGCAGCACACAAGATGCGGAAGGAATCCATATAGGCCGTCAGATGATCTTCTTTGTATTTGGCAGGAAAACCGGTTGCCAATAGTGCTTTCGATAAGAGACGGTTTTGCCCGGTGCGAATGCGCCGATCGTTGAGAAAGGCGCCCCGTCCACGCTCACCTACAAACATTTCATTGCTGACCGGATTGAAGACCACACCGGCCAATAACAGATCCCCCTCTGCCAGGGCAATTGAGAGGGCAAAATGGGGAATACCATGGATAAAATTATCTGTGCCATCGATGGGATCAACAATCCAATACCGTTCTGTACCCATACCCTGTCGGCCACTCTCTTCCGCAACAATACCATACTGCGGATAGCCTCTTTTAAGATGATATAAAATCTCTTTTTCAACCGCTGTATCGGCATTGCTCACCCATTCGCCATGTTCCTTGTTGTGCACCTCCAACTCATGCCGCCGGTAAAATAGTTCCAGGGCACGGCTGCCAGCCTGTCTGGCGGCACGTATGGCCACATTGGTGGGAGGGGAGTAGTTCATGGTCATGATTTGCCATCCATCGAGAAATAAGCTCTGGTCCAACCGTACCCACAGCACGGCTACACCCTCAACATAACATGATCCCTCCGCCACGTCATCCCCAGGCAGGCCATGGGCACAAATGGTCCATGATTACGGAACTCCAGAGGTTATTGAGATCGGGCAAGAATTGCCGACACCCCCTGGGCAGATCTGCTCCGCTTCGTGGATTTTGCCCACCTGGGGGGGAAAAATGCGCCCAATGGCATAGTTAGTGAAATTTATTGAATGGAATTTACCATATAATATCAATAACTTACAAACATGAAATTCAGCCTTGTGCATGGCCTGTAAGGGGATTTTTCTGATTGGCATACTGGGTGCATAAGCGATGGCAACGCCATTTTCGTCGATAGGTGCTGGTGAAAATGGATGGTGAAACGAAGCGAATGGGAGTGAAGCTGAGCATGTCTGTCAATAACATTTTGAACACCTCGCAATCGGGCATTTATGCGTCGCAAAATACATTGCAGACGATCTCCCATAACATTGCCAATGCCAATACCACAGGCTATTCGCGGCAGAAAGTGACTTTGGTCAATGCCCCGATGGGTTTGGGTGTGCAGGTCAAGGATATCTCTCGGCAATTGGATCATCTGCTGGATCGTCGCCAAGAGCTGGGTATGTCCGAAACAGGCAGTTTGGATGCCAAGTCACGCTTTTTGGAACAAATTGAAAATATTTTTAATGAATCTAATGGCGAGGGTTTGAACAGTCGTTTGGGAGATCTGTTCACCGCAGCCGATTATCTGGTGGACAATCCGACCAATCCGGTCAACCGGGAGGAATTTATTACCCGTGGCCAGAGCGTCGCCAACTATCTGCAAAAGATGGATACCACCCTTACCGGTCTGCTTACACCGGTGGACAAAGAGGTGGATGTCTTGCTGGAGGATGTCAACACCCGCTTGAAGGCGATTCGCGATATCAATGCGGTGATTACCGGGCGTGGTGGTTCGGATACTCCCCTGGATCTGTTGGATCAGCGCCGTCAGATGGTGCTCGAGTTGGGTAAGTTGATCAATATCCAAACCTTGGATATGCCGGGCAATGGGCTGCAGATCATGATGGCTGGCGGGCAAGGTTTGCTGGTGGATTCGTCGCATGCGGCAGTATTGGCGCGCAGCACGGTAAAAAATGCCGTGGATCCGACCGATCCCAGCAAAACAACCGATTTCAAAGGGATCACCTTGGATGGTCGCGACCTGCTGCGGATACAGGGCGGTGAGCTGGGTGGTCTGATTGAGGTGCGTGATACCTTGATCAACGGTAAAAATGGTTTTGCCACCAAGCTGGAAAAGCTGACGGACGAAGTGCGCTATCAGTTTAATAAAATCGGCAGTGTTTCCGTCAGTCGCAGCATGAATACCACGCAGGTCGGTGCCTTTGCCTTGGGTAACAACCTGCAAACAGCGATCAGTTCATTGGTAACCGATGCCAAATCAGCTCTGTATGCCGGTGCACCGGTAGATCTTTCTCGCAGTCAGGATGGAGAGATGGTCTTTGCCGTGGGCAGTGATGCCAACCATCTCAACCATGTGGTGCGTGTGGCGGTAACCCGTTCGATGACCATCCAGGATGTGGTGGATGCCATCAACAATGCCACCGATCAAGATGGCAACAGCGGCTATATGAGCGCCTCGATCACCACCGATAACCATCTGCGTATTCAATCCGCTACTGGCCAATATTATGGAACGGTTTCCGATAGTTCCAACATGCTGGCTGCCTTTGGTGTCGGCGTGTTGTTCAATGGCACGGCAGCACGGGATATGGGTGTAAACACGGAATTATTGGATGATTCCAATACTTTGGGTGTCGGACGCATGGTGGCGGTCTATGGGGATCCCAATGATCCCACCCGGATCACCAGTGCGACATTTGATGATGGCGATAATCAGGCAGCTTTGGCTTTCAGCCGTCTGCGCGACACAAAAGTATGGATTGGCAATCAAAACGCTACTTTGACCGGTCATTATGCCGCGATCAGCGGTGAGCTGGGAGCTGTGATCAACCAGAATAATGAGTCCATGAGTGCACAACAGGCTGCTCAGGATTTTCTGGATACCTTACGGCAATCCACCTCCGGGGTCTCCATGGAGGAGGAGTTGACCGATCTGTTGCGTTATCAGCGGAGCTTCCAAGCCTGCAGCAAAATGGTAACCACCGCCGACCAGATGATGCAAACCATCATCAATATGGTGGGTTGACGAGCCAGGATACGGGGACAAGACGATGCGTGTTACCAGCAATATGATGTTTAACGCCGGCATGACTGCCTTGCAGGCCCAACAGCAGGAGCTGTTGCAGGCACAGTTGCAGAGCAGCACCGGTTTGAAAATTCAGCGCCCTTCGGATGATCCGTCGGGAACCTTCCGCGATCTGCTCTTTTCGGCAGACCTTTCGGGAGTGACCAGCCTGAAACGGACCACCGATTTGGCCGCTCAGCGTTTGGAGAATGGTGACAAAACGATTGGGGTGATGCACGACAGCATGATGGCCGCCTATGAGTTGGCCATGCAGTTTTCTCCAGGTACCTCGGCCAATGATCCTGAGATTCTCAAAGGGGCAGCCATCTCCGCCTTGGGGATCTACCAAAATATTTTATCCATTGCCAATCAGGAGATGGATGGTGTGCCACTGTTTGGTGGCGGTCGCACGGTGACCCCCTTCGACGACAGCAATCTCAAGGCAACCGCTGTGCGCGTACAGAGCAAGGGAACCGGTTCAGCCAATGCTGCGCCAGATGGATTTGTTCCGACGGTTGCCGATGGCTTTGCTCCTCCGGCAGGACAGACCGGTTCTGCCACTACCTATACCATCGCTCCTTCCGGCACCGGAAGCTATGACGTCTATATCAATGGTGTGCGGCAAGCTTTGCCGGTCAGCCCCATCGCTCGCTCAGGAATGTCCGACTATCTGGATCTGGGTAACGGCGTAACTTTCAATATGGGCGGTACTTTATTGAATGGGGAAAATCTTTCCTTCTCCGTGGTACGTGATGGCGCCCACTACAAAGCCACCCAGACACAGTTGTTTGTCGATGGTGCCAGTACCCCTTCAACTGTGGATGTGACCAGTGGTTTTTCAGCACAGATTACCGACAGCAGCAAATGGCAAGATCTTCCCTTGAGTGTGAAGATGAGCTACCAGGCCAGCTCTGGTGAATATGCCATCAACATCAATGGCATTGATCAGGTTCCTGTCAAAGCCAAAGCAGCCACCATAGGACAACCTTCCTATGTGGACCTGGGCAATGGACTCACCTTCAATCTGGTCAGTCCACCCAAAGAGGGGGATGTGTACTATTTTGAAGTGGTGCCCTCTTATCAGGGTGGCAAGCAGGATCGTCCGATTCAGGTGAGCGGAGGGCGTACCTTGCCGGGTAATGTTTCCGGAGCAGAGTTGATCGAGGGCAGCGGTAGTGTGGGTCGCGATATCAATGTTCTCGGAGCTTTGGCAGCCTTGCGTGGTGCGCTGTTGCGTGGCGATGCCAATGAGGTGGGTATTCAATTGGCACGTCTGGATGCAGGCCGTGGTCAGACCTCCGATATGCAGTCGTTGACTGGTGTGCGTTCGACGCAGATGGATGCCACCAACTCCATGTTGGCTACCGATGAGGTCAGCTTGCAGTCCTTGAAGACCGGCAACTCGGAAGCGGATGCCTTTGAAGTGTTGAGTCGGTTGCAGAAGGCATCGCAATCCTTGCAGATGCTGACAGGAGTAGAACGGCAGGTGCTCAATATGTCCCTGCTCGATTTTCTCGGTTAATTGTTGGATCAAGTCGTCCTGATTCCCGGACGCATAAAGTAGTACAGACGGGATCGCATCACCATCCGCAAGCAAGCGGATGGTGGAGCAAAGGGCTAACAATCTGGGTGTGGAGATGAAGTGATGGAAATTCAGGGGACCCGATTTGGCGTTCTGGAGTTTAAGGAAGAAGAGATCATCCTGATCAATGAGGGCTTGTTGGGATTTCCCATGAGCCGTCGGTTCATCCTGTTTCCTTATGGCGAGAACTCTTCCTTTTTCTGGTTGCAGTCGATCGACGAACCAGAAATTGCATTTATCGTCATCAATCCATTCGACTTTTTTGCCCACCTGGAATTTGTGGTGCAGGATGAGGATGCCCTGACGTTGCATTTGGAACGTCCGGAGGATGTGGAAATTTTTACCCTGGTAACCATCCCGGAGGGACGTCCCGAAGAGATGCGTACCAACTTGGCCGGTCCAGTGGTGGTCAATACGCAGAACCGTCATGGTCGGCAAATTTTGGTCAAAGAATATTCACCGCGGCAACTGTTGATTCCGCCGCACATGCAGGCGACCTACCTGAAGGAACGGGAGGCACGGCGCGCCAGCCACCAACGCCGACGTGCACGGAATCGCACAGAGCAACAAGCCCCAGCAAGAATGGCCGCAGCGGGCTGAACCCGCGGCACCGACATTTATTAAACGGACATGCAGTCATAACGAACAAAGCAACGATAGAGGATTACGACAATGCCACTTTATATCAACACCAACGTTCCCTCCCTTACCGTACAGCGGCATATGGCCACTGGTACCGGCGCGTTGAACAAGGTTTATGCACGCCTCTCCTCCGGGTTGCGGATCAATTCGGCAGGTGACGACGCCGCTGGTTTGGGAATCACTAACCGCATGACTGCACAAATCCGTGGTTTGACCCAGGCGATTCGCAATGCCAACGATGGTATTTCCGTGTCGCAGGTGGCTGAAGGGGCCATGGCAGAAGATGCCAACATGCTGCAGCGGATCAGCGAACTGAGCGTGCAGGCCGCCAATGCCACCAACAGCGATTCCGACCGGCAGAGTCTGCAAGAAGAGGTCACCCAGTTGCTGGCGGAGATCGATCGGGTCTCTCAGGAGACCGAGTTTAACGGTTGGGCAATGCTGAAAGGTGGTCAGGAGCCCTTGTTGTTCCAGGTGGGTGCCAAAGAGGGGCAGATCATTCAGGTCAATTTGGCTGATGCCCGTGCCCGGACTCTGTTGGCACAAGCGGTCGCCGTTGATCCCAACAGCCCGGCTTCGTTGAACAATAAAAAGATTGATGGCTTGACCATTACCGCTCCCAATCCGCCTCTGGAGGGATCCAAGCTCTTTGCGTCCAGCCTGGCAACCATGGTCAATGCCGTGGCCAGTGGTGACAACAGCCAAGCCGCGACACAACCCTACACCCATACCTTGTTGGCCAGCAATGTGGCGCGCAACATGGCAGTGGTGGCAGGTGCAACGACGGCCGATGCAACAACCATTTCCGGCGCGGTTTCTACCACAATTGCCACAACTGCAGTGCAGGCTTTGGAAGCCGCACGCACCGGCAATACCTTGAGCGAGCCGCCGACGGTTGCAGAAGTGACCACCGTTTTGACCGGTGCTGGCGTGCCTGCTGGTGATCCCATCCTGGAAGCGGCAATCAATGCGGCCAAGGGTTTGACTGTGGATGGTGTGACCAAACTTTCCGGTGGTGCCAGTATCGATAACGTGATCGGTGCCGTGGTTGCAGCCGAATCGTTGATGAGCTATCAGGTGTTTGCGGACAATACCGACAAAGCGCGGGTATTGGCGGTGGGTATGTATGTGGCCAATCGCGATTACTCTGCTACTGAAGGGGTGCCATCCAAATATGTACTGTTGGCTGGCGATACCTCAGGGACCATTAAAAATGCTACCGATGCAACTGATGTGGTGAATCAGGCAGTGCGTTTCAAGGATGCCAGCGGCAATCTGGTGATCAAAGATGTGCCGGTGGGCAACATCTTGAAGGTGATTCGTACCTTCAGCGAACAGATCAGCAAAGGTCGCAGCATTGATGATATCGCCCGTGCCGCTGTGGAAGCGGATGCCGGAACCAATGGCAAGAAAAATCTGACCTTTGAAAGTGCCAAGGTGATTGCTGCTGCTGGCGTGGCCGCGGCTCAAGCGGGCGCCACAGTGGCCGATGCCCAATCGGCTGCTACCAATATGTCCAAAGTGTTGGCAGCACGGGATGCCTCTGCAGCAGCAGCGCCACAAGCCAAAGCTGGTGAAAAAGTGACTGTGCCCCGGTGGATGATCAACACCGATGGTCAAAACACCTATCCGCCGACTCCGTTGATCGATGTGACTGGCAAGACCATTCCCACCGATCCCACCTTGGAGTTTGATCCGCCCAATACCGATGCCGGTGGAACCAAACCCTACAATCCGCCATTGGCTGGTCAAAAGGCGGCTGGTCGGATGTTGAGCATCGTTTTGGATGCAATCAACCGGGTTTCCAGTACCCGTGGTGAGTTGGGTGCCATCGAGGGACGTTTTACCTCCAACATCGCCAACCTCAACAATGTGGTGGAGAACCTGAGTGGTGCCCGGTCACGTATCCTCGATGCCGACATCGCGGCAGAGACGGCCAACTTGACCAAACTCTCCATCCTGCAACAGGCGGGTACGGCCATCCTGGCTCAGGCCAACCAGTTGCCGCAGTTGGCACTGCAGTTGTTGAAATAGTGCTGGTTGCTTGGTGAAACGATAGTCATTCGGATTGTGGGGAGAGTTCAATGGAGGTTCATGGCACTCGATTTGGTTCTCTGAACTTTGGTGATGAGGATCTAATCCATCTGCTGGATGGTTTGATGGGTTTTCCGGCGAGCAAGCGGTTCCTCCTGTTTCCCTATGCAGAGGAGTCGGCATTCTACTGGTTGCAGTCAGTGGATGAGCCGGAGGTGGCGTTTATCGTCATCAACCCTTTTGAATTTTTTTCCAACCTGGATTTTACCATTTCCGACGAGGATTCAGCGCGGATTGCGGTAGAAAAAGGGGAGGATGTAGAGGTATTCAGTTTGGTCAACGTACCGGATGGACAGCCGGAAGCGGTACGGACCAACCTGGCTGCACCGGTCTTGGTGAATGTACATAATCGGCGCGGTTTGCAGATTTTGGCTCCAGACTACTCGGCGCGGCAACCATTGATTCCGGTTGATATGCGGCGTCAGGCAAAAGAAAAGGCGCTGCGGGAAGTTGCCCAACAGCAACAGATGATGGCAGTTTAGCATTACATTGGCATCTAAACAGGGGATATTATTATGGCACTGGTTCTCAACACCAACATTAATTCGATGAATGCCCAACGCAATATCGGCATTGTTAACGATTCCCTGACCCGCACCTTCCAGCGGTTGGCCTCTGGCATGCGTATCAATACCGCCATGGATGATGCTGCGGGATTGGCGATCTCTACACGCATGACTGCGCAGATCAAGGGGCTGTCGCAAGCGGTACGCAATGCCAATGATGGTATCTCCATGGCGCAAGTGGCAGAAGGGGCGCTGAATGAGAGTGTCAATGCCCTGCAACGGATTCGCGAACTGGCGGTGCAGGCAGCCAATGGCACCATGACCTCCAGCGACCGCAAGGATCTGCAATTGGAGGTCTGCCAACTGCTCAGCGAAATCAATCGCATCGCTGTTGACACACAGTTCAATGGTTTCTCCATGCTGACCGGCAATTTTCTCACCGAACCGAAAATGGTGATTCAGGTGGGTGCAAAGGAAGGGCAGGCCATCTCCTTCTCGATCATGGATATGCGTTTGAGCGCTCTGGGCAAATATAGCGCCATGAGCGGCAGCGCCCAAAAACTGAGTACCGATGGCTCCACATTGCTCTACAGCTATCGATTGGCCAAGACCAGCTATCTGAGTGGTGGTGTCACGGCCCTGAGCACGGATGGCGTCACTGCAAAGTTGGCCTATCCCAATCTGATTGGCACCCGCTCGGCGGCAGAAAGTACCATCGGTCTGATTGATACGGTATTGGATAGGGTATCCAGAGAGCGGGCGCATTTGGGAGCGTTGCAGAATCGCTTTACTGCGGTGATTGCCAATTTGAACAATGTGGTGGAAAACATGTCGGCAGCCCGTTCACGCATCCTTGATGCTGACATTGCTACAGAGACTGCCAATTTGACGCAGAAGACCATTCTGCAACAGGCAGGAACGGCTGTCTTGGCACAAGCCAACCAACTGCCGAAGCTGGCCTTGCAACTGCTTCAATAGCGCGGACGAGTGCAACACCATGCTCGATAAGCACGAATTGCTGTGTTGCTGGTAAAGTTATGTAAAGTCTGGGGTCATACGATCTTTTTTTCTCATGTGTCGCCGTGCGCTGTCCGATTATTGTTGCAGGTATGGTGACCGTTCTGTATCGTTGTCTATAAGGGTGGAGTGGATCGATGGGAATGTCCGGTACCGCTTATCGGCGGGCACAGATCACGCAGACAGCCAATTGTGCAGTGGGAAGCAGTTGGGAAGGTGCAGCGCTTCCGGCGTCGGACTGGTCTGGTGCAGGTCAGGGCCTGCATACTGCGCAGTGGGATCCGGGTGTGGCGACACTCGCCTCGTTGGTGGGAGAGGCCAATTTGTTGCTGAACCGTTTGTCCTCGGCAAAAATTTCCCCCTCCGCCGAACAGGAGGGAGTGCTCCTCTGCTCAACAGATTCTTCCCAGATGACAGCCTTTCCAGAAGAGCAGCTCTGGGGTTTGCTGCAAAAAGTGCGGGCACTGCAACAGACTCTGCTGAATGATCACTACAGCACTTCCGAATGGGCAACCACCGCTCAGGATTGATGGCAAGGAGCAAGACATGGCAACATCTTCAGGTACGATCTCTTTCGGAGGTTTAGCATCCGGGTTGCCCTCGGATATGGTCGATCAATTGATGAAGGCCCAACAGGGCCAATTGACCGGCTATCAAACGGCCAAAGCCAGACTGGCAGAACAAAAAACCACATTGGCCTCTTTCAAATCCAAAATTACGGATTTGACAAGTAAAATTGCTACATTGCAATATTCCAGCTCCTGGGCGCCCCATACGGTCAGCTCTTCGGATACCAACAAGCTGACCGCAACTGCAGGCAGTGCCGCCATCTCTGGTTCCCACAGCCTGCATGTCGCTCGTCTGGCGACCAATGATACCTGGGTTTTGGGCGATGCTTCCTTGGGCAGCAGTTCTGGAGTGGCCAGTACCAGTGATTCCCTGACCGCTGGCTCCAATTTTACCTTTACCTATAATGGCGTCACCTACGGCACCGATGCCAATACCAGTGGCTTTTCCTCTTCGGATCTGGAGGGGAAAACGCTCACCGAGATTGCCTCATTGATCAACAATATCACCTACCGGGCAGCAGATGGCACTGCCCAGGATGGGGTATCCGCCAGTGTCATGTATGACGGCTCCGCCTATCGTCTGGTTATGACGGCGCGTGACAGCGGTATGTATGGTTCTGGAGCAGCCGCCACATCACGCATTACCATGGGAGCCTCCTCTTCCCTGAGTTTTGCCAGCAGTGGTACCTTGACCAGTTTTAACAATACTGTTGCTGCCCAAAATGCGCTTTTCAAATTGGATGGCGTCGATGTCACCAGCACCACCAACTCGCCCACGACAGCACTGACCGGAGTAACCTTGCAATTGTTGGCAACCACCGGGGCAACTGTCAATGGCTCGGGAGGGGTCGATACGACAGGTTCTACGGCAATCTCTCTCTCGATTGCCAATGATACTACAACGGTCAAAAATAATTTGAATGCCTTTGTTGAGTCGTACAATACGGTTGTCAAATATGTCAACGACAATCGCGAAGGCTCCTTGGCCGGTGTATCCTTGGCGCGTACTGTAGTCACGCAAATTCGTAATGCTTTGAATACCCGTACCCACAAAGCAGGTGCCAGCAGTGCTACCGATTATCTGACTCGTTCCGCTTTGGCCGAATTTGGTCTGCGTACCGATTCCAAAACAGGTTTGATCAGTTTCGACAGCACTTCGCTTGACAGCGCCTTGCAAAACGACTATAGCGGTTTGGCCTCTCTGTTCAGCAATACGCAAGCACAGGTCGGTACCGGATACAATGCCGGTTTGGCCTACCGCTTGAAAAATATCCTGGATGGCATGACCAACAGTGTCACGGGCAGTTTCACCGCCCAGACCAATGGACTGCAATCACGGATGAATCGCCTGGATAAAGATATTTCCCGTGAAAACTCCCGTTTGGAAAAGGTCAGACAGCAACTTACCCTGAAATATTCCAATCTGGAGCAGTTGGTTAGCCAGTTGAACAGCGCTGGGTCGGCCATGACCTCCGCATTGAGCAAGCTGTCATAATTTTTTTTAGTGACCATTAAGAAGAATTGGTATAAAGAATATGGATATGGAGGTGAGCAACCCTACGGTGGGAGAGTTGGATGCTGCCAACCTTTCACCCCTGGAGATTTTGATCCAACTCTATGAAGGTGCCATCCGCTTTCTGGAGCAAGCCGCTACCGCTTGCGAAGAGGGAATGGTGGAGGAGTTCAAAGAAAATCTCGGACGTGGTCAACGCATTATTGAGGAGTTTCAACGTACTCTGGATTTTACCCAGGGCAGTGGAGTCTCCAATCAGTTGAATGACCTGTATGGCTTCATGTTGGATACCTTGGCCCAGGCCAATCTCACCCATGATGTGCAATATATTCAACAGGTGGTCACCAACCTGCGCATTCTGCTTGATGGCTGGCGGGGTGCCAGCAATACTCAGATGGAAGGTTAAATAAAAGGCTTACCATGTCGTATGGGTTGCGCAGTTATAAAACTTCCCGGGCCAATACCGCCTCGCGGGAGGATCTGCTCATCCTCTTGTATGAGGGTGCCATCCGCTTTTTGGAGCGCTCCATCAGTGAAATGGAGGCCAAAAATCTTGCCGAACATAAAATGTATTTGCGCCGTGGTTTGGCCATCATTGCCGAGTTGCAAAACACTCTCGACTTTGAAAAAGGCGAGGATTTGGCTGTGCAACTCTTTGAACTGTATGGCTTCATGATCAACAGGCTGACTCAGGCCAACATCACCCAGGATCTCTCCCATATCCGCATCGTCATCTCCAACATGAATACCTTGTTGGAAGGGTGGCGGGAGGCGGTGCGTCAAGTCAAACAGATTCAAGATAATGCTGCTGCTGAACCCGATGTCAATCGCCGTTTGATGGGCGGGGTGGCATGAGGGTTATTCTCAGTAATTTGGAAACCATTCTCGACCGTTTGCTCGATCCAAGCCGTTTATCAGCGGA
>NZ_RXIU01000069.1 GCF_004217665.1 Candidatus Magnetaquicoccus inordinatus
CCAGGGATTCCATCCCTGGACCCGGCCAGGGAGGTGCCCTCCCTGGACCCGCAGTTGTTTTTGGTGGTGAATAGTTACAGTTACGGAATAGTTAACGTCCCGCCAGAGGTGAGGACGGGGTAAACAGATTGCTGGCCAACCCCTCCTGATAGCGCACCACCCGTCCACCATACTGTTTGATAAACTCTGCGGCAGCCAACTCGCTGCCAAAGGGTACAATTTCGCTGCCGCCCATGCCACCATCACGGCGGGATCCCAGGACAAAATAGGCATCTTGCGCATTCATCCAGCTCTCTGAACTGGGCTGCTGCCAATCGGTACGCCCCATATCGTGGACATAGATGGCCAAGAGACGCCTGGTTGCCCCTTCGGTTTGCAGATAGACAAACAGATCACGGACTGAAGAGAACCAAAAAGGATCGGGCACCCCCGCCACATACAACTGACCTTTGGGACCGGGATGCTCGCGCAGATTCATGCCACAATAATAGCCGACCGCGCCCTTGTCTGGGTCGCGGGCCACCGGTATCGGATCCTGTGGTGCAGAACAACCGCTCAAAACCAGCAATAAAAAGAGTGTCCAGCAGACTCTGCTCATGGTTCTCGCCGACGAAATTGTATTATTGCGGCCGTCAAGGGCACGACAATCCACAATAGCAAGGCGACCAGCAACTGCCAAGGAGTAAAGGGAATCTGCCCGCTCAAACCCGCCAAGCCGGCAAAGGTACGCACCTGTTCAAAGGCGGTCAGGTTGAGCAGGCGAAAAATATCAGCCGGATTGCCCAAAAGAAACCAGGGAAAGATCTGCTCATGGATCTGGCCACGGGTGGCGATTAATACTCCCAGCAAGCCCATATCATAGAGCACCACAAACAGCAACCAGATGGCAATCGCCAATCCAGCAGCCGCCCCGCGCTCACGCACCATACTGCTCACCAGATAGGCCATGGCAATAAAGGAGGCCCCCAACAACCCTGAACTGCCCAACAACAAAGCAAAAGCGCGCCAACTTTGCGCATCCGCACCCCCGGCACTCCAACCGACCGCCAGACCGGCAGCACCATATCCCACCCAGGTTGCCAACAACAACACCAACCAATGGCCGATGAATTTTCCCAAAAGAAGTTGTGTTTTGTTCAGAGGATAGGTCAACAGCAGCAACAAGGTTCCCCGCTCTACCTCACCCACCAAAGCATCATAAGCCAGCATCAAAGAGATCAAAGGCAATAAAAAAATAGTCAAGCTGGCCAGACTGACCACAATCACCGCCAGCGGTTTGGCTCCCAGCGTACCGCTCGGTGCACTCCCCACAAAGGCCAACCCAAAGGCCAAGGCGGCCAACAAAAGGGTAGCACTGATAATCCAACGGTTGCGCAAGGCATCGCGAATCTCTTTGTAGGCAATGATGGCGATGGTGCGCATCACTGAGAGCCCTCCTCTTCCTGCAGATGACCAAAATGGCGATACAGATCATCCAAGGTTGGCAATTGAATCTCCACATCGCTGACCCAATCCGCAAGCGACAGCAGATAACGCAGCAGCGGCATTTTATCCTCGACCGCCACAGCCAACTGCAACGCCTGCTCCTCACGCTGGACAATCAGGGATCCAGAGAGCCGTGTACTCAACTCCTGCACGTCAGAAGTGGTCACCCGCAACAACACCGGCAGCTTGGCCTGCTCGCGCAACTGCTCCAAAGAGCCCAAAGCCGCCAGGCGCCCCTGCCGCAAGATAATGGCCAGATCGGTGCGCGCTTCCAACTCGGTCAACAGGTGTGAAGAGAGCAGAATGGTGACCCCCTCCCCGCGCAGCGCCAGGATCATGCGATAAAACTCCTGGCGCAAAATGGGATCCAAACCGGTGGTCGGTTCGTCAAGCAGCAACAGGCGCGGTTTACCCAAAAGAGCTTGCGCCAACCCCAAACGTTGGCGCATCCCCTTGGAATAGGTTTTTACCCGCCGATTGGCCGCCGCAGAGAGACCAACCTGTTCCAACAACAGCGCACACTGCCGCCGATCCACCCTTTTCAAACGGGCCAGATAGCAAAGCGTATCCTCGCCACTCATCTCATCATAAAAGCTGACACTCTCCGGCAAAAAGCCTATCTGCTGCCGCAAGGAGCTATCGGCTGAGGCCGGATCCCGCTCCAGCACCCGAACACTGCCGCTGCTGGGCCTGGTCAGACCAAGCAACAGCTTCAGCAAGGTGGTTTTACCCGCTCCGTTATGGCCCAACAAAGCCACACAAGCTCCAGCAGGCACAGCAAGAGTGACCCCCGCCAGAGCGCGATGTCGGGGATACTCTTTGACCACATTGTCAACAATACAGGAAAATTCGCCCATCAAGAACCATCCGCCAAATCAGCCGGTACAGCCACCGGTATAGAAGAAGGGTGCATCAACGGCCAGCTATCTACCACGCCACCAGGAGCCAGGGCCGGAAAATGGTTTTGCGCCACCCGCAAACTCTCCATCACCGGACTGGACAACAACAATTTAGCCAGGGGATAACGCCACAAAACCTGATCCATCAAGGTATTGGGTCGATAAGCCACATCGGCGATACCATCACCGTTCAAATCAAAGGCCGGATTGTCACTCCAATAGTTGCCGCGCCCGTTTTTTGACCACTCATAATGCACCATGCCGGAATATTTGACCTGGGTGCGATTGTTGATAAAATCATTCTCATGAATCGCATTTTTTTCCGAACCGCCGGTAAAATGAATGCCGATTTCACACCCCTCGAAGCGGTTATGGTGGATGCTGTTATGGGAGGAGGTGTAGACAAAGGTACACTTATCGTGAGTCTGGCGCACCAGATTATAGGCCAATTCTGATTTGCGTGAAGAGTGAAACATCAAACCATGATCTCGATCACGCAAGGAGATGTTGCGCAAAATTTTCAGATTATCGGAATACATCAAGGCATAACCAACAGAGTTATCAATAGAGATATTATCAGAAATTTCGTTATCGTTGGCATACATATAATGGACAGCAAAACGCACACGGATAAAACGGTTGCCACGAATAAAGTTGCCATGAGCGGTATGGATATACAGACCGTCTCGTCCCCCTTCGACATGATTGTTCTCGAAGTATGAACCGGTCGTATCCCAAATATTGATGCCGTTACCCTGATCGTTGATCCATAAATCGGTCCGATTGGTTATCCTGTTGCCACGCACAATGGCACGCGCCGCCCCCTGAATGGAGACACCATACAGATTGCCGACTATTTGATTCTCTTCAATCCGCACATTGGCCGCCGCTTTCAAAGCCAGAATGCCACTATCCAGATCATTTTCCACTATCCCGGAACCACTGACAGTCACTCCACGAATCAGCACATTGGGCGCTTTGACCGTCAACGCACTCCCTTTGCCACCAGCATCCACTACAGATCCGGGCACACCCAGCAACGTCAACGGTTTATCGATCACCGCGGCACCATAGCGCCCCTCTTCTAAACGCAAGGTCTCCCCCTCTGGCGCGTTGCTGATCGCCAGACGCAAAGATTCCTCACCCGGAGCCACCAACTGCTCCGCATAGAGAGGGTATGCCAGGAATAAAACGGCGGCCAGGAAAATCCTGGCCGCCCACGGAAACAACACCGTCAAAGCTCAAACTCCCAGAGCCAATCGATCACTCCACAAACATCCGACCCTGCATCTCCATGTGCAAGGCATGGCAGAACCATTGGCAATAATAGTACCAAACACCGGGACGATCGGCCTTGAAGGTGGCCGATGCAGTGGCTTGTGGACCAACCTCAAAGCAGACATTATGACCCACCACAGTCAAACCATGGGTCAAATCGACCACCTCATCGACATTGGTGACAATAATCGTCACCTCATCACCACGCTTGACGTTAAATTCGGTCATGCTGAAGGTGGGGGCATGGCTGACCATGTAGACGCGCACTTTGTTGGATTTATCTTCGCGCACCACCTTGCTGTCTTTGCCCAGCTCCACACCATCCTTCTTGGCCATGGCATACAGATCGGCAAAGAGAGGATCATTCTTGTTGTAGACCTCGACCGGATTGACCTTGGATTTATGAACGATGATGGCATCATGCGGTTCCGGGAAGGTCGGACCGTCGTGCACCAGCTTCATTTCATCGCCGGAGATGTCAATCAACTGATCATTTTCCGGTTTCAGTGGACCGACATTGAGAAAACGGTCTTTGGAAAATTTGCAGAGAGCCACCAACCATTTGCCATCGGCATCTTTGGTTTCGGCCATCGAAGCATTGGTGTGACCGACTTGATAGTGCACATCCAATTTTTGCCGAATCGGATTGACGCTCTTGTCGCCCTGATACTGCTTGATGGCATCGGCAATATTCCATTTGACAATCTGGCTGTCGAGGAAGACCGAGGTATAGGCGTTGCCGCGACCATCATAGGTGGTATGCAGCGGACCAAGACCCACTTCCGGATTGGCAACGATGGTCTCTTTTTCGGTGATTTTGCCCTCAAAAAGCAGATCCACCTTATCCCACTCGATGACATAGACAGTCGGCGAGAGTTTGCCGCTGACCACCACATATTTGCCATCCGGTGCGGCATTGGCATCATGGGGGTTGTTGGCGATGGGGATATAGCGAGTAAATTGCGATTTGGCATCTTTGCGGCCATCAACCACCGGCACACCATTGATCATCTGCGCCTTGCCAGCTTTGACAGCCTCTTCAATCGCTTTGATGTTAAAAATCACCACATGGTCGGCGGGAGCTGCGGTCATCTCTGCGGTGGTAAAGCCCTCTTCCGAGTTGTAGCAGGTGGAGATGGCATATTTGCCCTTATAGTCGCAATCGCAGTTGTCCAGGTTGCCGCTGATCATCACCTGCCATGCCATCTTCATGGTTTCGCCATCGACAGCAGAGAAGATACCCACATATTTGGAGACATCGCGCATGGTGCTGGGATCATTCTGCAGCGGACGACGCATCTCGCTGTTGCAGAAGACATAGCCGGTTTTGGGATAGCGTTGCAGACGCAAACCATGAATGGCATGGGCGTTGGGGATCTCCAACACACTGTCGGTTTTCATGATGTCCACACGAATCCGGGCAATCCGGGTGTTGGACTTATCGTTGATATAGACATAACGACCATCATAGCTGCCATCGGTATAGGACATGCGCGGATGGTGGGTATCACCATGATCGAAGGTGACCTTGCCCTGTTTTTTCAAAAACTCTTTGGTCTCGGGAGTCAGTCCGCTGGAGAGAATTTTCAAGCTCTCGTTGGTCAAACCCCAACCGGTGGCACTTTCACGATTGAAAACCGGGATGCGCATCAATTCACGCATGGAGGGGATACCGAGCACCCGCACTTCGCCCGAATGACCACCACTCCAAAACCCATAATATTCATCCAACTGACCGGGAGGAACATTGGCATTGCCTGATGCCTCAGCAGAGGAGGGAACGGCACTGGCAGCCGCCAACAAACCGCTTCCCAACACCGCCGGACCTGCGGTCATATTGGCCAATCCCCCCAAGGCGGCCACTTTAATGCTGTTGCCCAACAGATCGCGACGGGTTACACCCAATTTGCATTCATTCGACATTGCTCATTTCTCCCCAGACAAGGAAACCGATCAGAAAATACAAAAATATATTTACCCCAAACTCTCCAGGTACAACTTTCCACTGCCAGTAATTTATCATTTTTGGCCTGGAGAACTGTGTGATTTGCCACAATCTATCCCCACACACTCCCCGCTCGTGAAGCTGTTCAGTTGCTCACGCCACTTTGGATAATCGTATATTCGCGTCATAATTACACGAAAAAAAAGAGCCAATAATTGATCCAGATCAATTATTGGCTACTTTTCCTGCAGGGCAAGCGATTGTGTGATTTCACACAGTGGTTAGACGGGTTCGCGTATCCCTTCCAAAGAATAGCCACTCAGTGGAAAGTTGGAATATTTGACTTGATCGCCTTGATTGCCACCCAACAGACGGATATGGGTATCGTTGCGTGAGACAAAAAAGGCAACATGATAACCAGAGGAGGATCCGGTTGCCTGATCTCTGCCGTTTTGTTTCCGTTTGAGGATGGTAACAGCACCGGCGACCGATTGGCTGCTTGCTTTTCCCCAGTTCAACCAGCTTTTGGCTGCCGCACTGTTGGTTCCGCTTTTACCGGCTTGCTGGAGAACCCAGTTGACGAAAGAGGAGCACCAGGGGGTTTCATCATCTGTGGCATGCAGCGAAACGGTCTGATGATATTCGACAATGCGCGGATTGTCCTCGCCGGGGGTGTGATTTTCGCACTGACCAATCTCTTGCTCGGCGATAGCCAACCATGGAAACACAGCAACGGCAGCGACTGCTGGAGAGCCCGCCGCCTCCTCCTCTGGCCAACCCAACGCCTCTCTGCTCTTCTTACCCACAACACCATCCACAGTCAAGCCATGCGCCGCTTGAAAAGCAACAACCGCATCCTCGGTGTTTTCCCCAAAATCTCCATCCACCTGCAGGTGCGGCGAAGGCGAGCTTTTTTTATTCAACAACTCCTGAAGTGTACGCACAGCCTCACCTTGTGCGCCAAGCATAAGATTTTGCATATTGTTTCTCCTGTGAACAAACTGAATATATCGGTACAGCAAAGATTATAATATAAATACTCTATATTCAATAAATGATTGAGAAGATGCGATGAAAAATATTATTATATATTTCTCTGCCATAAAGTCATAAAATATCAAAAAACATACCATCATACCAAGCAACAGCTCACTCTGAGCATCCACAACAAAGTTGAACAACTAAAAAGCCGGGAAGCGCTCCTCCCCGGCTTTATTGGCAAAACTATTATCTTTCAGGTAGAAAAACAACCCTACTGACCACTTGTCTCCGTGGCACTATTTGTACCAGAGCCAGCCTTTTTCTCCCGTCTGGTACGGCGCATGATCAGGGTCGGGCAGACCGCCTCATTGACATAGTTGGTCTGGCAGTGCAAACAATAGATGCACTCATTGGGATGAATCTCCCCACTGGGCTGAATCGCCTGTACCAGACACTCCTTGCCGCAGTTGGAACAGAGGTCGCCACACTGCCGACGCCGCTTCAACCAGGCAAAAATACGCATCCGACCCGGAATGGCGATGGCCGCCCCCAGCGGACAAAGATACCGACAAAAAATCCGCTCGACAAACAAGCCTGCCACCAAAATCAGCAGAGCCCACAAAACAAAAGGCCATTCACGGACAAAGTGCAACAGAATCACTGTCTTGAACGGTTCAATCTCCGAGAGACGCTCGGCAAAAGCCATCGAAGAGAGCGAAACCGCAAACAACGACAAAAAGAGGATATATTTGAAAGACCACAACCGCTCATGCCAGGCAAAGGGCAGACGAAACTGCTGCACCCCAAAACGGCGCGCCACCCAGTTGAGCAGCTCATGCAAAGCCCCAAACGGGCACAACCAGCCACAAAATGCCCCACGCCCCCAAAACAGCAACGACAAGGCGGTTGCACTCCACAAAATAAAAATCAATGGCTCCAGCAAGAAATAGTCCCACTTGAAGCCGGTCATCAGCGCATGCAAAAAGGCAAAAACATTGACCACCGACAACTGCGCCTGGGCATACCCCCCTATCCACACCACCGAAAAGAGCAAAAAGAGGCGACGCAGATTGGCCAACAACTGTGGCCGCACAATCAACAAATCCTGAAAGAAAAAGATCAGCGTCAAAATCACCAACGAAAGGGATAAGATAAACACATCGCCCATCCGATCCTTCCAGATGCGCTGCCATAAGGGCGGTCCACTCTCCTCCTCCTCTGCACCAGCCAACTCTTTCTGCTCCGAGGCAGAGGCAACAGGTGCTGCGACGGGTGTACGCTGCAGAAAATGTTCCGGCAAAGTATAATGCACACTAAAACTGGTATACACCTTTTCAATCGGGCCGGTGGGCCGATGGGTCAACAGCTCCAGGCTCCAAGGCTGGGTCGGATCAAAGCTGCTCTCCTTGGGAATCTTAAAAAGACCGATCTCTTCAAACTCCGGCATGTCGTTGCCCAGATTGCGCAAACGCCGATAGTTATGGTCATGGAACAAAATACTGGAACCATCCTGATTGACCTTGAAACGATCAAAAATTCCCCCGCGTACAAAACCTGAACCACGGAAAGAGTAGGATCCATTGGCGACAATCAATATTGCCTGCTGCCCCGGTGCCAACCAGGCACGCATATTGTTGAACTCCGCCTCGCCCAGCAGGTTGCGGCCAATGGTCTCTGGAGTCACCAACGCCACATACAGATCAATAAACAGACTTTCGGGAGGCATCACCTTGATATAGGGTTCGCCACTGCCAATCCCCATTTTGCTGAAGGCCGTATCGACATCGGCCTGATGCAGCATCAACCGCCTGATACTGCCTTCCCCCAACATCGACAGCCAGTTGCTGGCTTGAAAGGGAGGATCCAAAAGGGTGGTCTGCAGCTTCGGCGCCTCAACCTTGTTGCCGCGTGCCACCTTGATGGCGGAACGACGAATCCCATCGTTGATCACAATGGCGGTCACTGTCGCCCCACTGATGGCATCAATACTCTGGTTCTCCCCTTTGCCCCCCTCCAGCGGTTTGCGCCCTACATAACGGGTGACAAAATCAAACAGCTTCTGCTCCGGTATCCCCACCAGCAAAATCGGCTCGGCATGACGCACCACCTTGGCCCCGGTAATGGTCCCATCCAGGCTCATCCCTACCAATACATCGATCGGCTTGCCCGAATAACCAATATCGCTGGTCATGAAGACATGTCCGACATGCTTGCCATTCTGATAGGCTTTGCCATGTGCTGGCTTGCCACTCAAAGGATCAAAACGATCGGCCTGCGGATAGACCTCTGCCGGCTGTACATCCACCTCATAGGCGCCAAACTCCCGCGCCTCCAGCACACGCCCCCCCCAGAGCAGAGTCACACACAGCACCAACAGCAGCAACCGGTAAAAAATGTTTCTGGGTGAAGCAAAAACAGCTATCATGAGAGGCAACTCCAGCAACGATAAACAGACATACTCTGCAAAAAAAGAAAAAACGGCCAACAGGCGAGCGATGATAGCGCCGGGTTGCCTATCTTAACAAGCAGTCGTCGCTATCCCATTTGATCCAGATCAAGAATCAGTGACATTCTTACCCCAGCAGGCAGCACAAGGAACAAAACCATGCACAATTTCACCTATCACAATCCGGTGCAAATCATTTTCGGAGCCGATACCATCAGCCAATTGGCGCAGTTGATACCACAATCCAGTCGCATTCTGCTGACCTATGGTCAAGGCTCGATTCTGCGCAACGGCGTCTATCAACAGGTTAAAAAAGCCTTAAGCAAACACACCGTACTGGAATTTGCCGGTCTGGAGGCCAATCCCCGTTATGAAACCTGTCTCAAAGCGGTGCAATTGTGTCGTCGCGAATGGGTCGATTTTATTTTGGCTGTGGGAGGCGGTTCAGTTTTGGATGGCAGCAAATTTATTGCCGCCGCCACCGTGTTTGAGGGTGACCCTTGGGCTATTCCCACGCGACAAGCAGAGATCGCACAGGCAGTGCCGCTGGGTTGCGTGTTGACTCTGCCAGCCACCGGCTCGGAGATGAATGGCTTTTCGGTAATCTCCCGCGAGGAGACAAAGGAAAAATATGGTTTTGCCAGCCCACATATCTATCCTCGCTTTGCCATCCTCGACCCCTCAACCACCTTCTCTTTGGATCATCGACAGATTGCCAACGGTATTGTCGATACCTTTGTCCATGTGACCGAGCAATATATCACCCGACCGGCACAGGCCCCGCTGCAGGATCGCCAGGCCGAAGCGATTCTCTCCACCTTGTTGGAAGAGGCAGAAAAGGTCTGGCAGCAGCCACACGATTATGCGGTACGTGCCAATCTCATGTGGTGCGCAACCCAGGGATTGAATGGTCTGCTTGGTTGTGGCGTCCCCCAGGACTGGGCAACCCATCTGATAGGCCATGAGTTGACCGCTCTCTATGGCTTGGATCATGGTCAATCGCTGGCTGTGGTACTGCCAGGGGTATGGCAGTTTAATATTGAAAACAAACGAGAAAAACTGTCGCAATATGCACGCCGGGTTTGGCAACTCTCTGCCCCTTCTGCAAGCGATTTGGCCGCAACGGCCATTGACAAAACCGAACAATTTTTTCGCTCTCTGGGGGTAAAAACACGTCTCTCTGAATATGGAATCGGAGCGGAAGCCCCTCGTGCCGTGGCCAAGCGTCTGCAAGAACGTCAGATGTTTCTGGGCGAAGCAGCCAATCTGGGAGGCACAGAGATAGAGGCCATCTTGACCATGCGTTTGTAGAGGCCAGGTGTCACGATTCCAACAGAGCAGGGCAAAAAAGAAAAAACAGGTGCCAATCTCTGTCAGCAATCCAACACAGACGAAATTCAGCCTGACAACCCATAACAGAGCTACTGCAAGCAACAAACAAATAAGATATTGCAAACAAAAGAGAAAACAAAACTGGCACACATGCTGCTTATAGAAGGACAAGGGCACAGGCCCACGACTACTCAGGAGAGAAAGAACTATGAACGCAGCCTATAACAGCACTCTGCCCGTCTCTACGGTGGCAGACAAATTTCGCAGAAGAGTCCGGGCAATCAGTTGGGAAATTCTTGATGAAGCGGTTGTCTTTCTGTTTCAGGCCCATCGCTATGCCATGCGAATCAAAGACTCCTTGTGCTTGATGGCGCTGCGCCAAGAACAACTGTTGGCTCACCGCTGATTAGCCTGTGAGAAAACAGCAACCGGGTAGCCGGGCCAAAAGCCCGGCAAACCGGGTTATAAACGCTGCAACTCTTCCTGCACCAACCGTTCCGCCACCACCGGCAAAGCCTTTTTCACCTCTGCCTGTACCAGACGCCGCGCAATCTGTTCAATCTGGGGCGCAAAGCTCTCCTGCAACAGACCATTCCACTCTGCAGGCCACTCCGCAACGGGCGCAATCTCCGCTGTGCGCAAACGCAGCAACTCCTCTTCCACCACTCCGGCTATCCACTCCGGGGTCAAGTTATGCAGTGCCTCCTGCAGCAAAGAGTGTAGGGAAGCGGCCAGACGGGCCGCCGCAATTGCCTCTGACTCTGCAGACATCGCTTATACTCCTCTTCCCGGCAGAGATGATTGCTGCAGCAACGACAACACGGCGGCTACCGCCTCGGCCAATGGCAGACGTTGTGTGGGCTCTCCCGAACGGAATTGCAGTTCCAGCAGCCCCTCCTTGAAAGAGCGACCTCCCACCAACAGGCGCAGCGGACATCCCAACAGATCGGCATCCTTAAACTTGACACCCGCCCGTTCATCGCGATCATCAAGCAACACCTCTACCCCGGCAGCGCGAAAATCGTGATAGAGCTGTTCGGCAAAGGCCACTTCATTGCTGTCACGCGGATTGAGCAGCAGCAACTGCAGGGCAAAAGGAGCCAAGGAGGCAGGCCAGCGAATACCGTTGGCATCATGATTTTGCTCGATGGCTGCGGCCACAATGCGTGACACACCAATGCCATAGCAGCCCATGACCAGCGTTTGTTCATTGCCTTGGCTGTCCAAGACCTTGACCCCCATGGCCTTGGAATATTTATCCCCCAGCTTGAAAACATGTCCGACTTCAATACCCTGATGGCGCTGCAAACGACCACTGCCGCAACGTGCACAAGCCTCTCCCGCCTGGACATTGCGCAAATCAGCAAAGCTGGGGACAGGCAGATCGCGTTGCCAATTGACATGCAGCAAATGCCACCCCTCCTCATTGGCACCACAGGCAAAATTGCGCAGATGACGCAGTTCATTGTCGGCTACGACCGGCAGACGGCTCCCCACGGGACCGATGGAGCCCATACTGACCCCCGCCCAATAGGCTGCCCTGTCGGCATCGGGAATGGTCACCTGCGGCAGATTGAGTGCATGAGCAGCCTTG
Organism: Candidatus Magnetaquicoccus inordinatus; assembly: GCF_004217665.1. Classification (GTDB taxonomy): domain Bacteria; phylum Pseudomonadota; class Magnetococcia; order Magnetococcales; family Magnetaquicoccaceae; genus Magnetaquicoccus; species Magnetaquicoccus inordinatus. The sequence continues at coordinate 11,961 of NZ_RXIU01000069.1, forward strand.
ATCATATTCAAGGTGCGATCACCGCGTACCAACAAGAGAACCGGACCTGCCGGAGTCTCCACCAGCAGCGATTTGACCAGCCGCTCCATGGGCAGCTTGAGAAAACGAGCCACCTCTTCAATGCTCTTCTGCCCAGGGGTAGAGATTTTTTCCATGGCGGCAGGGGGCTCGCCCTCCTGAGGCTCTGGATCAGCGGCCACAGCCTTTTCCAGATTGGCGGCATAGTCGCAACTGTCACAGGAGATGATGACATCCTCGCCGGAATCGGCCAAGACATGAAATTCATGGGAGGAGGCACCACCGATCGAACCGGTATCGGCCTCCACAGCGCGAAAGGCCAAACCACAGCGTTGAAAAATGCGTTGATAGGCGGCAAACATCGCTTGATAACTGACATCCAAGCCTGCCGCATCCAGATCAAAAGAGTAGGCATCCTTCATCAAAAACTCCCGACCGCGCATGATTCCAAAGCGGGGACGGATTTCGTCGCGAAATTTGGTTTGAATCTGGTAAAAATTGGCTGGCAACTGCCGATAGGAACGAATCTCCCGGCGCACCAGATCGGAGATCACCTCTTCATGGGTCGGCCCAAAACAACAGGGACGATCATGGCGATCCTGAAAACGCAACAGCTCTTTGCCATAAAAATCCCAACGTCCCGACTCTTGCCAGAGCTCTGCCGGTTGCACGGCCGGCATCAACACCTCCTGGGCGCCCGCCAGATCCATCTCCTGACGCACAATGGCCTCCACCTTGCGCAACACCCGTAGTCCCAGCGGCAGCCAGGTATAGATACCGGAACCCAACGGGCGAATCAAACCAGCCCGCAACATCAATCGATGCGATACCACCTGGGCATCGACTGGATCTTCCTTGAGGGTGGGAATCAGGGTGTGCTGAAAGCGCATGGGCGGCTCCTTCTACTGGCCTCCAGAGATGAAGGCATAGGCGGAATGGTTATGAATAGATTCAAAATTTTCTGATTCGACGGTAAACAGGGTAATACGTTCATCCTGTCGCAGCTCGGCGGCCACCGAACGGACTATATCTTCAACAAACATGGGATTTTCATAGGCGCGTTCGGTCACATATTTTTCATCAGGCCGCTTCAGAATGGCGTAGAGCTGGCAAGAGGCATTGCGTTCCACCAGCTCAATAATCTCTTCGACCCAAATAAATTTTTTATAACGCAAGGTCACGGTCACATGCGAACGTTGATTGTGGGCACCATAACGGGAGATCTCTTTGGAGCAGGGACACAGCGAGGTCACCGGCACAGTCACACCCAGGGTCAGTTGATATTTTTCTCCGGTACGCACTCCGGAAAAGCGTACCTGATAATCCATCAAGGCCGAAGCATGGGAAACCGGAGCCTCTTTGCGCATAAAATAGGGAAATTCCAGCTCGATATGGGCCTCTTCGGCATTGAGACTCTGCTGGATGCGCCGCAAGATCTCAGGCAGATTTTCTACGGAGATCACCTCTTCCTGCTCTGCCAGAACCTCCAGAAAACGGGACATATGGGTCCCCTTAAACTGATGGGGCAGTTTAACATACATATTGACCGAGGCAATGGTATGCTGCTGTCCGCGATCCCGATCACGAACCAGAATGGGATAACGAATATTTTTCACCCCAACCTTGTCGATACTCAGCCGACGGCTATCCTCCTGAGCCTGCACATCCTGCAACGGCTCGCCGCAGTGCTGTGCCAGGTGAGCACACGACTCAGAACTGCTCTTTTCCGCTTTGTCCATGCACAGTTTCCCTCCTTTCCCCGGAAAAAGCAGCACCATGACTGCTTCTGGTTTGGATATGGCGCTGCAATTGGTGTATAGTGCCTTTCCGGCAAATGAGCAAGTGCCAGATCACACTTCCGCATCCGTATGGCGAGCAAAATGAAGATTATGCAGAATATCGGTATCATCACCAAAAAATCGGATCCCGGAGCCTGGGAAGCCACCAAACAGTTGGCTTTATGGCTCTATCATCGCGGCAAAAAAGTAACCATCTGCTCCGAAACCGCTGAAGCAATTGGCTTGGATCCGGAAGTAGCACAAAACAGACCCCAGGATGATCTGCCAGAGGGGCAAGATATGGTGGTGGTGATCGGCGGCGATGGCACATTTTTGGCCGGTTTTCGTGCGATAGGCACTCGTGAAATTCCCTTGTTGGGCATCAATATGGGTCGCCTGGGATTTTTGACCGAAGTGCCCAGCGATGCCATGTTTGAAACCATGGAAGAGGTTTTTGCTGGTCATTACCGGGTTGAATCGCGCACTTTGTTGAATCTTCGGGTGTTGCGCCATGGCGAGGAGATCTTTTCCCACTGTGTCATGAACGATGTGGTGCTGCATAAGGGCACGCTGGCACGCATGATTGAGTTTCAAGTAGCCATCGACGATCAATTCGTCTACACTGCCCGTGCGGATGGCTTGATTTTGGCGACACCTACCGGATCGACCGCATATGCCCTATCGGCGGGAGGACCGATCATCCATCCCGGTATTGATGCTTTGCTGTTGACGCCCATCTGCCCACATACCTTGACCAACAGACCGATTGCCGTACCGGGTTATGGTGAAATCAGTATTACCTTTCCTGGTCGTGGCGGCTTTCTGGATCGTCACCCCGAACAACGGGATCGCCTGCTGACCCTGGATGGACAAACCGGTTTCTCCTTGATGGATGCTGACCAGGTTTTGGTCAAACGATCCGAACACCGCTTGCAGGTTTTGCATGCACCCAATCGAAACTATTATGCTGTGTTGCGGGAAAAATTACACTGGGGTGAACAGATTGGCAGTTGACCCTGCTTGCTACCTGGATCTATTAACCACTCTGCGGAGAGAACAGCATGAAACAGGGAGTGCGTATTCCGCTCTTCATTTATTTATTGTTTATTTATAATGCTGTCATCTTTGCCGATGCGGCGGTGACCGGTTTTGCTCTGGAGAGCATTCTTTATCGTATCGCACTCCCCTCCGGGGCAACCCTGCTGATTACCATTGGCGAATCATTGCTTTTTGTCGGCTTGATTGCCTGGTATGCCGAATGGATGCGCATGCAGCGCGGCAGCGAAACCCACAAACGTCTCTCTTTGATGGTCCTCTTGATTTTTTTGCTGGAAGGAATGCTGGTTGCCAAAGCTGCGACAGCCGTTTTCTTTAGCCTGCTCTTGATGGATCTGTTGCTGGTCATCGGCTCTTACAGCTTAGGCATCAACCGCGTGCGTCAGGATCTCTCCTTGTAAACCCTCTTTTGGCTTGGCTGTACCACCAAGGAGCGCAACCCTTCTCTTTCCTCTCTGGTTTCTGTCTCTGCTGCAGAAAACGGAAACCAGCCCAACAGTCTCAGCAACCAACAAGCCATTGCCGACACAATCACCTGCAAAAACAGGCGTGCCCCGGTAAAAATATACAATCACCGTAACTATTCACCACCCAACGCAACTGCGGGTCCAGGGAGGGCACCTCCCTGGCCGGGTCCAGGGATGGAATCCCTGGGATTTTGCTTTTAATCTTTTGCCT
>NZ_RXIU01000007.1:0-5070 GCF_004217665.1 Candidatus Magnetaquicoccus inordinatus
GGAGATTACCCGCTCCTGGTGGGTGCAGGGCAAAGCCCTGCTGGTAATGTACGGCGTTTCACAAAAGCGAATGCTAAAGCATTCGCGCACGCCGCAGTGTGCCCGGCAGGGGCACTCTTTGGGAGGGCGGACGCCCGACAGGCACCGTTTCGTTTGTGGCAACAGTGAGGAAATTGGCAAAGGCGATTACTCTGCAATAGATCCATTTTATCTTGCTGTGCTTTGCGCTGATGTGTTAGTGTCAAATGGTTATGCGCTCCCTGGTCTTAACCATCAACAGGAACAGCAAGCAGGCATGAAACGAACTGTGCGGCAATGGCTCAATGTATGGTGGATAGGCGGAGTGGTTTTGCTCGGCTCGTCGACAGGGCACGGCGCCTCTCTGTTCTGTTTAAGCGAGCGCTTGCAGGAAAGGAGTATCGTTCACTCTTCTATTGCGCCGAGCGAAGAGAATCAGCACTCTGCGCAGAGCACGCAGCAGCAGTTGCCATTCACTCTCTCCACTGATGGAGTACGGTTGCAGAGTGCGCAACGACTCTCCAGTATCCCCGCCTCTCAGGAATTGGTGTCGGCACGGGAGTGGGTCTACCAGAGTCAACCCTCTGCAGCAGAGCTCTCTCTGTTTTCTTCTTTCAGCTTCAGCATGCTCCATGCCTTTTATCAGGATATAGTATCGGCAGGCTCGCTGTTAAAAACCTCTTTTGACAGTGCCGTGCAGGAGAATGCAGTCCACATCCACACCGCAATTATTCCGCTAGCGCACCCAGAACTGGTTGACAACACATCCCTGCCCTCTACCGAGCAGTTGGGCTTGGCAGTCAGTTACAAGCTTACCGATGCGCTATCGGCAGATCTGAACTATCGTCTGTTGAGTGGTTCCGATCTTAAATTTACCGCCAGTGAATTGCTCAATCCGGGGATCAATCTGACTGCCCACGAATTTTCTGCAGGTATGCGCATCGATTTTTAACTCCCCTGCTCTTTGGCTTGACTCCTCAAAGTGCTCTGCTGAACTGCCCTTCCTTTCCTTGGATTGCTTGCAGGCGTTCTACACTCTTCGTCCGACCCAGACCACGCGACCGATGATCTGTACCTGTTGCAACTGTTCAGCCGTGATATTGTGGGCAGCATAGGCAATGTTATCGCTTTGAATGGTCAACGAGCCATCAAAACCGAACTGTAACCGCTTTGCTACCAATTCACTGCCACGCAACAAGACATAGATGGAGTCGCTGCGCAACCTTGGCGTCTGTTCGGTTTGTGTAAAACCACGCCGATCCACAAGCAGCAAATCGCGCTCTTTCAAGGTAGGCTCCATACTATCCCCGGTGACTTGGACCAGGGCCAGTTCTCGCACATCCAGACCCATGGTGTGTTCGAGCCAATCCATTTTGAAGGAGAGAGAATCCACCAGTTGCTCGCTTTGCAATAACTGACCATTGGCAAATGGCAGGACGAAACAGGGAACATGGCAATATTCATCGCCATGGAGTCGATACATTTCGCCAATCTCTTCTATCGGTGCTGCTGCCGGCTGTCTGCTTGCATAGTGTTCTTGGGTGCTGTCTGCGTTGGCAGTTGCGGATACATAGGTTAAATACTCTTTACGCACACTGCCATTTTCGTTGGCGGCGGAGAGATCGAGACGTTCTGGACCTTGTCCTGTCAAGAGCCAATTGAGTGAGATATTGGTATGTTGTGCAATTTTCAATAATGTTTTGGTTTGCGGTCCAGCACCATGGCGCCACAAACCGGCAAAGGTGGATTTGCCGATACCAATACGTTCTGCCCATGGGTAGGGATCTTCGTCGCCAATCACTTTGGCAAGACGGCTACGCAACTCAGCAACCCAATCCGCATGTTCTTCAGGGTTTCCCATATACAGCTCCTTTGTCTGCAGTAAAAAAACGAACTGAAATATAAAAAACGAACCAGTACGTTTTTTATATTGACACGGTTCGTAAACTTTTCGTATCTTGTCATGCGTGCATAAAACGAACTATAAGACGAACCAAAGCGTTCGATAACGCACATCCTAACGGTTTTTCTAAGCAGCTTGCAATGTTTTTTGCTTGCATAGTGCGTAAATATATTAAAGGCACCTAAAATGAGAAGAAAACGAACCAAAAACCTGTTACCTGCTGTGTCGGTCACAATGTCACCTCCCATGACTCTGCCAGTTCATGGCGGTGTACTGCACCAGGAGTCTCTCTCTGCTGAGGGTGTCAGAAAACCAGAAAAAGGTAAGATCGATCGCCTGGGAGAGTTGATCAAGGAGGATTTGACTCAGTCAATGCGCGATTTGGCAGATATTATTGGTTTGCCTGATACCAGGAAGATTGTACGCAAATATCATGGCACACGCATTTTTATACCACGCACCCCCAGGGTTCAGCATCACCTGGCTACTTTGCTGGGTATGGCCCAGGCATGGCTGTTGAGTGAACATTTTGGTGGAGAGACAATTTCCGTACCACGCATGGCCAATCTGCTGCGTGTGCAACGCAATCGCGATATTGTGCGTCGCTATGATTCCGGGGAGGCAGTACGTCATTTGGCACATGAATATCAACTGACCGATCGGCAAATATATGCCATTTTGACCCGTTGGGGCTGCATGTGATGAGCAGTGGAACCGTCATTTTCGGGAGTGATTTTTTTTCAGGAGAGTGGAACAGGCAATGGAGACCAACCAACAGCAACAAACCAGCAATTGGCAACAGGTTGCCAATGAGTTGTGGAAAGAGTATCTGCAGGCCCATCGTCAGGCGATGACAAGTCTGCTGCAGGAGGGGGGGGATCCGTTGCAACGTGTCGAATCATTGGCCAAACTCTCTTTGGCTTTGGATCGTACCTATCGAGCCTTGGAGCAAGGAAATGATGCCATTTCACCTCTACAAATTGCCCGACAACTCTTGGAGCGCCAAGCGGTTTTTATCCAAGACCATTTTCCCCGGCATCTGCCCGCTTTTCTGGAGATATTGGAACCCTTTGGACAATCTTTGGACGAGCACACCTTTCAGACAACTGCGACTATGCCCAACAATTAAGCAGCTCAGTCACCACCTGTTTGGCATATTGCCCAGGTTGTTCTGGCGCATAGGGGCGCAAGATGCGGCGTAACTGTCCGATAGCCAACAGCGCCAAACGGGCAAGCCGCTGTATTGCCCCTTTTTCCATTGTTTGTGCGGTGCCAAAGGCCTGGGCCAGTTCATAGGCAAGATCAGAAAAATCATCCATCCCGGAGGCCGCAGAGCGACGATACATATCGCTCATGGCGCGAAACAGAGGATCCAAAAGGATGGTCGCACCTTCTCCGTCGGCAATTTGGCATAGTCCACTCTCCAGCAGGGTGAGCATAGACAAAAACTCCTCCACCGGAATCATCTTTGGTTCTGTTCGATCTGCTGTATCGGTTGTCCCTAGAGCGCTTGCTCTCCAGGATTCTCCCAGCTTTATCTGCTCCGCTGCTCTCATGTTGCCTCCCAATGCGCGTCAATGTGCACACAAATCTCTGTTTGTCCCTGTTGTACTTTAATGACATTCATTGCAAAATTTATACCATGGTATGGTGTAGGAATGAGTGGCGATACGATCAACTCCATGGAGATTATGTGGGGTGAATGCAGTAGGTTTCCAGGGGGATTCAGGGGATGATGCTTTTCTGCACCAGTTGATAAACAACAGCATCGGCATTGAGACAACAGCATCGGCATTGAGTAAACAGAAAGAATGCAAAAGAGCCTCAGGAAAGCAGTGTAGCCAGGTGCGCAAGCAGTGGCGGTGTAGCGTGCAGAATAAAGATCATCCGGGATCAATCCATACCAGCGTACCTTCTTGCACCCGTTCAAAGAGGGTCAGAATATCCTGATTGTGCATGCGCACACACCCTGCTGAGGCGGGTTGTCCCAACAGGTTACTGTGGGGCGTGCCATGGATATAGATATAGCGCGCTTTACTGTCACATCCCTGGCCACGGTTGATACCCTCTTCCAGCCCCTCCAGCCAGAGGATGCGTGTTGTGATACAGTCGCCTACAGGAGAGCTCCCTTCAGGGATGATCTCTCCGGTTGCTATTCGACTTTTGAAGAGCATGCCGCAGGGTTCACCAGCTCCGATACAGGCGGCGATGCGATGCAAACCGGTTGGGGTGCATCCAGAATCTTGTATGTTACCAAAGCCATTGCTTGCTGTGGAGATGGGCCAACTGCAGGGGGAGGAGGAGTTCTCTGGGCAGGGATATTCAGGCAGCAGGTAGAGACGTTGCCTGGTTCCGTCCACGAGCAAAGCCGGAACCAAGCCATTCCATCCTGCTGCCTGTAATAGCGTCCGGGCTTTTGCCAGCCAACTGCTCTCTTGCCCGGACGGGTTTGTGTTCATGAATCAATCTTCGCCGTTCAAGATGCCCAACAGGCGCAACAAGCTCATAAAAAGATTGACGACATTAAGATACATTGACAAGGCAGCCACCGAAGGGGCGATGGCCCAAGGGTTGCTTTTCAGCTCCTGAGTCTCCACCAAAATATAACCGGCAAAGATGACACTGCCACAGGCTGCCAGGGCAAAGGAGACGGCGGTGGAGTGAAAAAAGAGATTCAGCAAGCCACCAACCAAGAGCACAATCAAGCCTGCAAAGAGTATCCCATTCATCACCGACAGATCACGGCGCGTGGTCAAGGCATAGAAGGTCAAACCGGTGAAGACTGCTGCAGTCATAAAGACCGCTTCACCGACGACATGGGACATTCCTGCTCCCACATAAACAGCGATTACCGGGCCCAGAGACAAGCCTGAAATGCCGGTAAAGAGAAACAATGTGGCCGCATTTTTTACCTTAAAAGCCAAAAACATGGCGCCAAGCATCATCAGCAGCAAAACAATGGGATGCTCACGCGCAAAGGGCAAACTCATGCCCACATAGCCAGATGCCACTGCGACAATCAAGCTGGCTGCTAACAGGGAATAGACCTGTTTGATATATTCTACTGCCGAGCCTTGTTCGGCCAACGGTTTGCTCACCGCTTCAAAGATCGGGGTTGCCAATTGCACAGGACTCTCTTTGGCTGAGGT
>NZ_RXIU01000007.1:5966-24759 GCF_004217665.1 Candidatus Magnetaquicoccus inordinatus
GACCCGTGATAATGATACCGGCAACCATATTCGCCGTACTCAATTTTATGTCAAAGCTCTGGCCGAACATCTGCAAACCCATCCCCGTTTCAGTTCTTTCCTGAGCAGGGAGATGATTGATACCCTGTTCAAATCGGCACCTCTGCACGATATCGGTAAAGTGGGTATTCCCGATCAAATCATGCTTAAACCTGGTCGTTTTACCCCGGAAGAGTTTGTTATCATGCAGACCCATACCACACTGGGTCGCGATGCCATCCAGCAAGCTGAAGATCGTTTGGGTATGAATGTCCCCTTTCTCCACTATGCCAAGGAGATCGCCTATAGCCACCAGGAAAAATGGGATGGCAGCGGTTATCCACAGGGGTTACAGGGTGAGGAGATTCCCATCTCAGCGCGCTTAATGGCCGTGGCTGATGTCTATGATGCCTTGATCAGTCGCCGTGTGTACAAAGCCGGCATGTCACATGAAAAAGCTGTACAAATTGTCAGCGAAGGCAAGGGCAGCCATTTTGATTCCGATGTGGTGGAGGCTTTTATGCAGTTGACCGATACCTTTCGTGCCATCGCTGCCCGCTTTGCCGATTCCGATGCGGATATGGAGAGAAAAGCCAAGCAGTTGCAACAAGCAAATGTTACCTATTGACTCATCGCGCACATGAATCGTCTCGCTGCTCTGGTTGTCGCCCATACTCGCCTTTTCAGTTTGCTTGCTTTGTTTTCTCTGTTCCTGCTGATTCTGTTGGTCACTGTGGTCAGTCGTGAATATCGGGAAGCCTCCCGTTTGACTCTGCTCACCGTGCAGACAGAACGGATGAGCGTGGATTTAATGGCGCAAACGGTCAATGGCAATCTGATGGGAGCACTGCATCTGCTTGGGCTGGCCGATCCACAGGTCAAGCAGGATGCCCTGCACTCTGCTCCCAGTGGCGATACCCCTCTGCTGCGTTCTTTGGAACAGATTGGTAGTGCGCTGGAGGTGACTGGCCTCTATGTGGTCGATCGACAAGGGGAGATCCACACCTTTTGGGGCAGTGGCAAATCCTTGACCGGAGTTAATGTACTGTTTCGCCCTTATGTGCAAAATGGTTTGCAGGGTATGAGCAGTGTCTATGCTGCTGTCGGCACCACCTCTGGTGAGCGGACCCTCTATTTTGCAGCCCCTCTTTATGAGGGGTATACCCCTTTTACTCCGATCATTGGTGTTGTTGCGGCACGAATGAATCTGTTGCGCATCGACCGCGTCTTGGCCAACCACTCTGATATTGCCTTGCTGCTCTCTCCTCAGGGTTTGATTTTTGCCAGCAATCGCCCGGAATGGATCGCCCATCGTACCGTTGCTGCCACTCCAGAGTGGTTGCAAGCCATTCGTAGCCTCAAGCAGTTTGGCACTCTCTTTGAGCATCGTGAGCCAGAGCCATTTCCAGTGAATTTGCAACTGCCGATCACGGAATGGAATGGAAATCGCTATGCCATCGCACGCACCTCTCTGCAGTGGCAGGATCCGGGTGGCAACTGGCAATTGATCCTTATGGAAAATCTGACCCATACGGTGCCACTATCGGAGAGTGTGCATATTGGCTTGCTGGTTGGCTCTCTGGCAGCACTGGTATTGATCTCCCTGTTTCACGTGCTTCAAAGCCACCATCGCCAACAAACCGCCCATCTTGATTTACAACGCTTGCTGGAGGAGCAGGCAACTGTGGCCAACCGTAAAGCACAGCGTGCAGCCCTATCCTTGCGCCTGCAGCAGTGTCAATCGCCCCATGAGTCGGCACCTCTGTTTTTGCAGGCTGCCCATGAGCAGTTTGCACTATTGCAGGGAGTCATCTATGTCCGGGAGAGTGATCAGTGCCCATACCTGCAACTGGTAGCCACCTTTGCTTGTCAGGTGCGCCCTGCGTCACAACTGCTGCCCGGCGAGGGGTTGCTGGGTCAGGCATTTTTGGAAGGAAAAATGCGTCTGCTGCACATGCCGGAGGACTCTTTTTGTACCATCCATTCTGGTTTGGGAGATGCCCGACCCTCTACGCTGTTGCTGATGCCGATTACCTTGAACAAATCGCAGTTGGGACTATTGGAGGTGGCGATGCTGCATCAACCCTCTGCAAGTGATGTGGAAGAGTTGCAAGAGTGGGTAACCTTGTTGGCCCTGCATCTGGAGCTGCGTCGATCCCATCTCTCTCTGCCAAACTCCGTTACGACCGATAGCCAAGGGAGGAGTGCGTGTTGACCACCATGACCCTGTTGGAACGCCGACCACTGACCGGCAAATTGATCCTTGGTTTTACCGCCATGCTGTTGGGTACCTTGGCTTTGGGTTGGCACAGTCTGCATACCCTGCACACCCTCAACAATGAGATTCAACGCTTGTATAACATGGAAATGTTGGGTGTTTCGCATGCCAAAGAGGCGGCTACCAAATTGGCGCAAATGGGTCGTGCTTTGCGGCAGTCCATTTTGGCTACCACAGAGAGCGAACGCGAACGGGCTATGACGCAAATGTCCACTGCGGAAACCCAACTGCGTTATGCGGTCGAAGAGACTCGAAAACGCACGGTGCGTAACGAAGCACGGCAGCGCCTGCTGCGCTTTGAAGAGCAGTTTGCCTCTTATAAACGCAATGTCGATAAGGCTTTGATCCTGCAACGTGCTGGTCTGCGCGATGAGTTGCTCAATTTTATCAACCGTGCCGATTTTCAACAGGCTGCCATCACTGCCTCCGATGCCTTGACCGATTTGACCCGCATTCAGGAGGAGAGTGCACACCAGTCTGCCAATCATGCTCAAAATTTGGCCGAAGAGAATACCCGTCTGACATTTATCTTGCTGGCAGTGGCAGGAGGGTTGGGTTTGGCCTTCAGCATTCTGATTAGTCTGTCGATCCGTCGTCCTACCGAACAGATGCGGGCTTTGGTGGAAGAGCTGGCAGCAGGCCATTTGGATCAAGAGGTGCCCTATACCGACTATCCCAATGAGATTGGTGCACTGGCCCGCTCCATCCGGGTACTGCAAAAAGAGGCCCGGCAAATGGAGTCGCAACGCTGGATCAAAACCCATCTGGCGCAGATCTCCTCTGAATTGCAAATGGCCAGTCAGTTTACCGAGTTGGCACAAACCTTTCTCTCGGCGGTAGCCCCATTGCTCAATGTAGGTCAGGGGCTCTTTTACCGCTATGAAGAGGAGACACAGCAGTTGCGTTTATTGACCGGCTATGCTTTTCGTGAACGCAAGCATCTGGATCAATATGTGGCCCTTGGCCAAGGTTTGGTCGGGCAGTGCGCTTTGGAGCGGCAACCGATCACCCTGCTCTCCCCGCCTCCTGATTATATTCGTATCGGTTCGGCACTGCTGGAGGGCACGCCGCGCGCCATCAGTGTGATTCCCATTTTACGTCAGGACTCTCTGTTGGGTGTGGTAGAACTGGCCAGCTTTGAGCGCTTTGACAGCCGACAGCAGGCACTGTTGGATGGCTTGATGCCCATTCTGGCGATGAGCCTGGAAATATTGGAACGCAGTGCCAAAACGCAGCATCTGTTGCAGGAGACCCGCAACCAAGCCGAGCGTATGGAAAAACAGGCAGCACTGCTGGAGGCGCAAACAGCCGCTCTGGAAGAACAACAAAGTTCGCTTAAGGCTACCACCGACTCTTTGGCCATTCTGGAAGAGCGCAGTCGCATGATATTAAGTGCGGTCAGCGATGGCATCGTCGGGATCGATCCAGAAGGCAACATGATGTTTGTCAACCCTTCGGTTCCCCGTTTGTTGGGGTTTAGCGAAGAGGAGTTGATCGGGCAAAATATGCACCACTTGTTGCACCATCACTATCCTGATGGACGTCCCTTTCCGCAGTCAGAGTGCTCCATGTATTTAACAGCAGTAGACGGTACAACACGCTTTGTCGATAGCGAAGTGTTGTGGCGCAAGAATGGCTCCTCTTTTCCGGTGGAATATGCCACTACTCCGGTCTACAAAGAGGGCAATCTGCTCGGTACCGTGGTAGTGTTTCGTGATATCACCAGCCGCAAAGCTGCTGAAGAGGCATTGGCGGCAGAACGTTCCCGGTTGCAATTTATTCTCGATACCAGCCCGATTGGCATCGCTTTTACCACCAAAGGGGTGATCCATTTTGCCAATCCCAAATTTACGGAGATGTTTGGGGTTACAGCAGGGGAAAGCGTTTTGGATCTCTATGTCAACCTGCAGCAGCGGGAACAGATTGTCGAACGCTTGCGTTCTGGTACAGTTTTGTACAACCAAGAGATTCAAATGATCGGGCGCGATCGTCGACAACGGGAAATGCTGGTCACCTATTTGCCCATCACCTATGACAATGAGGCAGGCGTATTGGGTTGGTTGCTGGATATTACCGAACGAAAAGAGGCAGAACTGGCCTTGCGTGATCAATTTACTTTCCAACAAGCCTTGATCGATACCATTCCCTATCCGGTATTCTACAAAGGGAGTGATAGTCGTTTTCGGGGTTTCAACCGCGCCTATGAAGAGACCTTTGCCGCACGGCGTGAGGATTTGATTGGCAAGCGCGTTTTGGATCTGCAGTTTTTACCGGAGGCAGACCGTATTGCCTATCAGCGCGAGGATGAACAGGTCATCGCTGAGGCGGGTTCGGTACAGCGGGAAATGCCTATTCCTTTTGCCGATGGCAAAATCCATGAAACCATCTATTTTGTTTCCGGTTTTCGCCGGGCAGACGGTTTACCAGGGGGTTTGGTCGGCACCTTCATTGATGTCTCAGACCGCAAAAAAGTGGAGGATTTGGAGCGTTTTAATCGTTTGGCACTGGGACGAGAAGAGCGCATTATTGAACTAAAGAAAGAGATTAATCTTCTCAGTCAGGCTTTAACCCGTCCCCTCCCCTACTCTTCTCCAGAGCAAAGCGAAGAGCTTTCTGTACCTACACCGCCCTCCAGCGCACCACCTATTCTGGCAGATAGTGAGGCGATTGCCAGTGAATTTGCCGATTTGTTGCAACGGGAAAATCTGCAGGAGCTGTTCAGTAATTTTTGTTCGGCAATGGGTATCGCGGCTGCGATTATTGATCTGCAAGGCAAGGTGCTGGCTGCAGCACGTTGGCAGCGTATCTGTACCGATTTTCATCGCGTGCATCCGCAAAGCTGTGCCAACTGCCTGGAAAGTGATACCGGTCTGGCGATGCAGTTGCAGGCAGGAGAAGAGTTTACCATCTATCGTTGTAAAAATGGGCTTACCGATTGTGCCGCCCCCATCATCATCAATGGTCATCATGTGGCCAATGCCTTTATCGGTCAATTTCATTTGGGTGAACCTGATGAACAGTTGTTCCGATCCCAGGCGGAGCTCTATGCGTTTGATCCCGACGCCTATTTGCAGGCAGTGCGCGAGGCGCCAGTGATGGCAGAGAAGGTGCTGCCCCACATCTTGGCCTTTCTCACCCATTTTTCCCGTTTGATTGGCTCCTTTGCCATCAAGCAACTGCATATGCAGCAGAGCGAACGGGAGCGTGCCGAGCACAGCCAAGCCTTGCATCGCGAACGCATGGCCGCCATGAGTCTGGCCGAGGATGCCGAAAAAGCACGACTGGAGTTGGCCTCTTATCAAGCCCATCTGGAATCATTGGTGGAGGAGCGTACCAATGAGTGGCGTCTGGCAAAAAATGAGGCTGATGTCGCCAATAAGGCCAAATCAGAGTTTTTGGCCAACATGAGCCATGAAATTCGTACCCCCATGAATGCCATCATTGGCATGTCCCATCTGGCACTGCAAACAGAGTTGGACAGCAAACAGCGCAATTATATTGGGAAAATTCATCGCGCTGCCGATAACCTGCTGGGCATTATCAACGATATTCTGGATTTTTCCAAAATTGAAGCCGGCAAACTGACCATGGAACAGATTGAGTTTCGTCTGGAAGATGTCATGGATAATCTGGCCAATCTGCTGGGTCTGAAAAGCGAAGATAAAGGTTTGGAGCTGCTCTTTGATCTGGATCCAGAGCTGCCTACGGCGCTGATTGGTGATCCGCTGCGCCTGGGCCAAATCTTGCTCAACCTGGGGAACAATGCGGTAAAATTTACTGAAAAAGGGGAAATTATTGTTGGTGTGCAGCAGGTTTCCCGTACTTCTGAGCAGGTAACTTTGCACTTTCGGGTAGAGGATACCGGCATCGGCATGACGCCTGAACAGTGCAGTAAAATGTTTCAATCCTTTAGTCAGGCCGACAGCTCCACAACGCGCAAATATGGTGGTACTGGATTGGGGTTGGCCATCTCAAAAAATCTTGTCCAATTGATGCAGGGTCATATATGGGTGGAAAGCAGCGCTGGTCAGGGTTCAACCTTTCATTTTCATGTCCAGTTTGGCCTGCAACGTGAACCTATGCCCCGACGCAACACTTTCCGTCAAGAGGTAGGCAAACAGCATATATTGGTTGTCGATGACAACTCGGTGGCTCGGGAAATCTTGCTGAATATGCTGCTCTCTCTCTCCATGGAAGTGGAGAGCGCCAGCAATGGCCAGCAGGCTTTAGCCATGGTTGAACAGGCTTTGCAGCACAATCATCCCTATGATCTGGTTTTGATGGATTGGCGCATGCCGCTGCTCAACGGGGTGGAAACCATTCGGCAGTTGCAAATTCGCTTTGCTGCCCAGTCCCCTGCGGTAATTCTGGTCACCGCCTATGGCAAAGATGAGGTGATCGATTCGGCTATCGATGAGGGTGTGCAGTTGCAGGCAGTGCTGACCAAACCGATCACCCTCTCCTCCTTGTGGGATGCCATCGCAACGGCCAGCGGGCATGCCTTGCTGGAAGAGAGTCGTAGCCAAGAAAAACAGTCCCAACAGCAGGATCATATGGCACAACTGTGCGGGGCACGGGTTCTCTTGGCCGAAGATAATGAGATGAACCAGGAGTTGGCTGTAGAGCTGCTCAGGCAAGCCGGTATGAGTGTCGTGGTTGCCAATAATGGAGAAGAAGCGCTACTGATGCTGCAGCAGGATGGGCCATTCGACGGAATATTGATGGATTGTCAAATGCCGATCATGGATGGCTATACCGCCAGTACCCAGATTCGTGGGCTGCCAGAGTTTACAGCCTTGCCAATCATCGCCATGACTGCCAACACCATGGCCGGTGATCGGGAAAAGGTTCTGGATGCCGGTATGGTGGATCACATAGCCAAACCACTCAATGTTGCGGAGATGTTTGCCACCTTGGCCCGTTGGATTAAACCGGCAGCAGGAAAGATGCCTGAGTCAAACCCCCAGCCATCCCCAGCCGTTGTCACACACAACACGCTGCTGCCTGAACTTCCCGATGTCGATGTCAAAGCGGGATTGGCAACCAGTATGAATAATTTTCCTCTTTATAAACGTCTGTTGCGGCGTTTTGCGGCTACCCAAAATGATTTTGTCAGCGCTTTCCATGCGGCCCGTCAACAAGCGGATCATGACACCATGATTCGCTTGGCCCATACGCTGAAGGGAACAGCAGGCAATATCGGTGCGCATCTGCTGCAAGAGGCGGCTGCCGCCTTGGAAATGGGTTGTATGCAAAAGTGTGATGAGGCATCGCTTGCCTCCCTTCTCTCTGCAACAGAGGTGCTCTTGCAGAGGCTTCTCTCGGCTTTGTCTTCCCTGACGGAGGAAGAGCAATCCCCTCCTCCCGCTACAAATCCGCTCGCTTTGCACAATGGTATGTTGCGTCTGCGCTCTTTGCTGGAAGAGAGCGATCCAGAGGCTATTGAGCTGGTAGCCGAACTGCTGCGTCAAGCAGAGGCGACTGCCATGAGCGAGCGTCTGCATTTGGTCGCTGTTGCCGTAGAGCGATATGATTTTGATGAGGCTCTACGCCGTTTGCCGCTCTAGTTTTTTCTCGGCGTTGCAGGTTTTGGGAAAACTAGAGCGAGAATAATTATATATGGAAATATAGGCCATGCGCTTGACAGAGGGTTGGAAATGAGATAGTATTACTGAGAATGATTCTCTTTATCGGTATTGGAGGAATGTATGGCTGCCAAGACTCTTTATGATTTGCCACATGGTGTGCAAGGTGTAGTGCATAAAATTGCTGGAGAAAATAAGTTGAAGCGCCGTTTGGCAGAGATGGGATTGGTTCAAGGTGCGCAGGTAGAGGCGCGGCAAACTGCACCTTTGGGCGATCCGCGTTTGTATCGTGTAGCTGGTTTTCAACTGAGCTTGCGCAATGAAGAGGCTCGTTCTGTTATCCTGGAAGCGGCATCCTGAGTGGATAGCCTGCATGGAGATGCTTGATGTCAGATTCTGCCCAAAAAACTGTCACCATTGCCTTGGCCGGAAATCCCAATTGTGGCAAATCAGCGCTCTTTAATCGTTTGACTGGTGCACGGCAGCGCGTTGCCAATTTCAGTGGGGTGACGGTTGCGCGCAAAGAGGGTGAAACTCTGCATAAAGGATGGTTGTTGCGGTTTATCGATCTACCCGGTACCTATTCCCTGTCAACCTTGACCATGGAAGAAAAGCTGGCTCAGGAATATTTGTTGGGTAATGAATATGATCTGATTCTCAATATCATGGATGCCGGCAATCTGGAGCGTAATCTGTTTTTGACTACCCAGTTGATCGAATCGGGCAGACCGCGCGTTTATGTTCTCAATATGGCGGATGAAGCACGTCGAAAAGGGATCACCATCAATCTGCCTCTCTTGAGCACCTTGTTGGATGGACCGGCTCTCATGACCGTTGCCCGTACTGGTGAGGGAGTTGATGCTCTGTTGGATCTTTTGGTCGAGGAGGCTGAAAATAAACTGCAGCGTCGGGGAGTGAGTGTGCGCTATGACAGCCATTTGGAAGAGGCCATCGGCCGCTTGACCCAGCATATCCAGACCCACCTCGGCAAACAATATCAGCAGCAAGCACGCTGGCGTGCTATTCAGCTCTTGGAAGGCAATCAAGGGCTACCCGGTGCGCCGCCGCCAAACGAACACCTGGCGATTCAGGGGGAGGCAGAACGCTATCATTTGGCGGCCATGCACGGTGATCCCGCTGAGGTGTTGTTGGCCAACGGTCGCTATGGTTTTATCCGTGGGTTGCTCAAAGAGACCGTACAGCAGCAGTTTTTTGCCGTCGGTACCCTGACCCTTGGTGAACGTCTGGATGGTATTCTGCTGCATCGATTGCTGGGGTTGCCACTCTTCTTTCTGTCGATGTGGGTCATGTTTCAAACCACCTTTACCTTGGGCAAAGTGCCTGCAGAGGTGATTAATAATCTTTTTTCCTGGCTCACTGAACAGGCTGCAGAGTTGCTGGCACCTTCACTGTTGCGGGAAGTTTTGACCGGAGGAATTCTACCCGGGGTCGGGGGGGTGGCAGTCTTTTTGCCAACCATCATTCTGCTGTTTCTTTTTATCGCTCTGTTTGAAGATTCGGGCTACATGGCACGGGTCGCTTTTCTGACCGACCGAGCCATGCACATCATCGGTTTACATGGCAAAGCCTTTATTCCGCTGCTGATGGGTTTTGGCTGTAACGTACCGGCCATTATGGCAACTCGTGCCATGGAGCATCCCCGTGATCGGCTGGTCACCATCTTGATCAATCCGTTTATGAGCTGTTCTGCCAGATTGCCGGTCTTCGTTCTTTTTGCAGCCGCCTTTTTTCCTGAGCATGAGGGTTCAGTACTCTTTTCCATCTATATGATCGGTATTGTCACAGCTCTGCTCAGTGCCCTGCTGCTGAAAAAAACCCTGTTCAAAGGTATTTCAGAGCCGTTTGTCTTGGAACTGCCACCATATCGTTTGCCCACTTTGCGTTCGGTGGTTCGCCATATGTGGGAAAAAGCAGTGGAATTTTTAAAGAAAATGGGTGGGGTGATCTTGGCCGGCTCGATCATTATCTGGTTTCTGCAAGCCTATCCCCGTGAGGTGACGCTTCCTTGGAATCCCGAAGAGCGCCTTGCCGCGATTGAAATGCAACTGCCAGAAGGAAAAGAGCGCCAGGAGGCTATCAAGGCTCTGCAGGCGGAACAGAGTGCTGCCGAGCAGGAAGGACGTTATCTGGGACAGTTGGGGCGCTGGATCCAACCCATTTTTGCACCTCTTGGATTTGATTGGCGCGCCTCGATTGCCTTGTTGACCGGTTTTGTCGCCAAAGAGGTGGTGATCTCCACCCTGGGAGTGTTGTATCACAGCGGCAATAAAGAGCAATTGCAAGAGGAGTTGTTGCAAGAAAAATTAACCCATGCCATGCCTCGCCATGTCGCCTATGGGTTTATGCTCTTCACACTTTTATATATTCCCTGTCTGGCTACCATCGCGGTGATTCGCCGTGAGACAATGAGCTGGCGCTGGCCACTGCTTTCTGCGAGCTTCGGTTTGTCTCTTGCCTGGTTGTCAGCCTGGACGGTCCATACTGTGGGAGGGCTTTTGTAATGTCTGCCTGGGGGGATCTTGTCGGTTGGCTGCTTTTGCTGCTCAGCTTAATACAACTGCTGCGTTTTGTAAGAAGCAGCTTTATCGCTAGCGGCAAAGGGTGCGGATGTACAACTGGTACCTGTCAGAAAAAAAGCAATGCTGCACCTGCCATGCAGGTTCTTGCCTTTGTTCCAAAGAAGAGAGGCTAACCAGGTTCCAGCCACTTGGCAAGGGTGGCTGGAACTCCATCGAGAATACAACTGCTGCTTAGGCCCGTTTCAAGCGACCCGTTACTTGGCCGTGCAAAATCTCCGATAGACGACACAAACGGTCTTCGGTATCAATCAGCAACTTTTTCGCCTGCTTTTCAATCTTGGCCAAAGCCAGATTATTCTGTTCTACACTCTTGTCCAATTTGAGCATGCGCGAAATGTTGCCCAAATTAAACCCAGGTGTCTCTTCCAGAGATTGCTTCAAGGAGGCATGACGCAAAATGACGGCTGCTCTGGGCAAAGTCTCTGTTTTGGAAAGTGCTACCTCCCATTGATAGGGAAGACCGCATTTTACCAAACCATAGGCCAAAGCCACCGAAGAGAAGGAGTCCATGCTGACATAGTTGAAGGTTTCCAGGATATGCTCTGGTTTGCCACGGGCAACAATCTCCATTACCAAAAATTCACCCACTTGGGTTTTATCGCTGACCTGAATCTCCAACAGTTTGACCAACTCCTTGATCGGTGCTCCTTTGGCAAAACGTTGAATCAGTTTCAAAAATACTGCCGAATTGACATCCTCCACCGAACGGATCAAAGGCATCAATTCCATTGTTGATTTTGCCTTATCCAGAATCAACTCCAATACCCCTTCCATCATGGGTGACTCTTTATGGATATATTGGTAGGCTTCAATCAGATATTTTACCGGTGCAGTGCGGGAGAGAACGGGTAACAGATGTTGCTGAATACGCGGTTTGTTGGCACAGATACGTACTGCTTCCAATAATTTTTCTGGAGAGCTGTGCATGACGATCATCTTGACCAAAGCATCGGTATTGACCGAATCTTCGGGAATGATTTCCAACACCCGCAAGGCGCTGGAGACATGTCGACGTTCGATTACCGCCTCCACCAGTATATCGGCATCTGGAGACCATTCAATAGTGGCAATAATCTGCAAAGCGGTGACCAATTGCGCAGAAATACCAGAACGGGTCATACCGATTTTGATGATACCGCTGATCAATGCCCGACGTGCACTGGGATCCATGCGCCAGATCGAGAGCAAACCCAGCATCAAATCAGGATCACCCGATTCCACCGCCTGCTGCACTTCACCATAATTGCCTTCCAACCCTTCCTGTTCCAAGACGCAGCGATCAATAACGGGATTGGTTTGATTGCGCGTGCGGGCAAATTCATCGTCGATGAAACGCATCAATTTGTTAAAATCACCGCGGGCATCAGTGGCTATCAAGGTAAATTCAGCACCGATCAACTCCATGATTTCATTATAGCGGTTGCGCATGGTAAATATTTTGCGCACTACCGCAGTAACCGGAATCTCATAGGGATTGGTGCGATCAGGGGAGTGTACTGTCCCCTTCAAAGAGGTCCCTTTGGGAAAGGTTGGCTTGAAAAGATGGGACTCATCAACATGGCGAATGAAAGAGCAGCCACCCACAGCAATATCAAAGACCCTGGCCTTGAAGGGGCGATCATTTTTCATATCGATGGTGATAGGCATATCGATGCTGAAGGGCACCCGGCGCCGACTGAATTGGCGTGCCTGAGCCGAAATATAGACCACATCTGGAAAGGCCAGGCGAATACAGGGCGTGCCGCGCACCTCGACTGTATCAATAAATTTGCCATCCAACTCAATCAAATAGCGCACGGTTTGGGAAAATATTTTAATACCAGTACTTTCGCGACAGGCGCGAATCTCCTCAGCCGTGTTCAGCGAGGTGAGCAAAAGAGATTCACGCTTACCCATATTGCCATCCTGGCAAACAAAAAAGGCATTGGTGCGTACCCCGGAAGGTTGGATAATCACATCCACCAGGGCATTCTCCTCGATGGCGACCATCAAAATTTCCACAATATTGCGTGGCTTTCTGACCTGCCTTTTGGTTTTGACGTTGATCACGAATCTCTCCCTATCTTTGCGAATAACCTGATCCGGCGCAGGTTTAGATCACCGATATTGGTTGTTAATCTGTTTGTGGTTATACTACGGCATGTTTCCGCATCTGCAAACGAGAGCGTTCCACATGCGCTACCATCTCACCGATCTCCCGCACATGCTCATAGGAATCGATGTTGAACACAATCTGTCCAGCCGGTTTGCTGTGCCGGGTACCCATTTTAATCAAGGTTCCTTTTACTGAAACCTCTCTTTCACCCTCCTCCCAGGTGAAGGAGATATCCACTTCAGCTCCTTCGGAGAGTTGTGCCTCTTCCGCTGGCAGATAAAAGCAGACCCCGCCAATACCAATATCGGCAATTGTTGCCATGAACGTCGTGCCAGCTTCACGACTGATACTGAGGACAACACGCGCCTCTGGATAATATTTGATGCGTACTGCCGCTCGTCGTTGTGGTTTGCTGAACAATTTTTCGGGAAAGGTGATTTTGTACACCGTCGCTGCCTCTGAATCCGGTGCAGCGGTAACTTCCGGGGTGCCGGGGGGAGGAGTCATTGGTTTAACTGTGCGCAAGGGTACCATAGGCGCCATTCCCGGTCGCAACGGCATGGCGGGCATACCAGGGCGGGGGCCAGTACCAGGCATGCCAGGCATGGCTGCAATACCCGGTCGCTGCGGGACTCCTCCTGCTCCTGTTTGCGCCATGCTGTCTGGAACGGCCTGGTAAATACCGCCAGTAAACTCATTAAATTTACTGCCATACACAAAGGAAAAGGTTGCAGGTTGTCCATTGGCCAACTTGATGCGGCCACCTGGAGGATCCGTCTGACCTATGACAATATAGAGCTTGTTGCGGATATATTCGCTGGAAGGCTCTTCACTGGCGCCGGGTCCACTCTCTTTTTCAGGGAGAAAATGGGCCTTGTAGATCAAAACCTTGTTGCCGAATGTCAACAACACCTCTGATTTGGCATCTATGACATGCATCAGCATTTCGATGATGCGGAACTCATCGGTCACAATGGTGTTCTCTTCCTCTTCCACATTGACCAATGCTTCAATTTTTTTTGCTTTTTTGTCTCCCCCAGTCAACTGGGAGACCAATTTTTTCCAGGTGCTCATATGCTCGCCTCATTGTCTTGGTTGCGTGTGCATCTTTTGCACGCAATTCTTACGCCAGCAGTCAGCAGGCGCTTGTTGACGAATCCCTTACAGACTGGAAAAAAATTCAATACAATGCAAGAGAAAATCAGCATTTTGCTTGTTCAAATGGTTTTTTCCGCGTATCTATGAAGGGTTTGCCGGGACAACCCTCTGCCATCCCGGCAACTTGTTTTGAGTGGAGTGTAAAAAAACAGATGGATCACTTGGCAATTCCCTATACGGAGAGCGCCTGGCTTGCCTGTTTTACCAGCATGGAAGAGATATTGGGTCATGCCTTGAGCGATCAGCAAAAACTGGATTTACAACGCTATAGCGCCCTTTTGCTGGCTACCAATCAGCGCTTTAATCTGATTGGTCCCTCCGCCGTCGATAATTTGCTGACACGACACCTGTTGGATGCTCTCCCCCTTCTGCAATTTTTTCCCAAGAAGGCCCGTGTCGCTGACATCGGTTCTGGTGGGGGTTTGCCGGGAATTGTTTTGGCCATCTTGTGTCAGCCCACGCAATGGATTCATCTGATCGAAAGTATACAGAAAAAAGCCAGCTTTTTGCAGCAGGTAATCAGCGAATTGGCTTTGCGCAATCGGGCAGCCGTATCGGCACAGCGTGCAGAACAGCTTGGCCTGGCGGAAAAAAGATCCTATGATCTGGTCGTTTCCAGGGCCTTGGGGTCATTGCACTATGGCGCCGAACTGGCGGCACCGCTGTTGCGCTCTGGGGGGGCCTATTTGGCCCTCAAAGGTCGTAATCATGCCGAAGAGTTTTCTGCCTGGCGGCAAGCTGCCATCAGCCGATTGTTTCATGATCCTGTCGTTCACCCGCTTGACCAACAGGGAGATGGAGTGATTGTACGGTTGGTAAAAAAGGCAATTCATTGATCATTTTAATGGATGTATGTACGTTATGTCTCGTATTATTGCCATCGTCAATCAAAAAGGGGGAGTAGGCAAAACTGCCACCGCCGTCAATTTGGCGGCTACTCTGGCTGCCTGTGAACAACGTGTTTTGCTGCTTGATTGCGACCCTCAAGGAAATGCCTCTACCGGTTTTGGCTTGCGCAAAAATGGTCCGCAACCTTCGCTCTACCAGTTTTTAATCGGTCAAAGTACTCTGTCGCAAGTGATTCGCCCAGTGGTCGCACCCTGGCTGGATGTGATCCCCTCCTCTCCTGACCTGAGTGGTGCGGAAATCGAATTGGTTTCTGCCAGCTCTCGTGAAAGCTGGCTGCGTAAACGCTTGCATGGTGCAATCGATCAGTATGATTTTGTACTGCTGGATTGTCCCCCCTCTCTGGGCTTGCTGACCGTCAATGGGCTGGTCGCTGCTGACAGCGTCCTGGTGCCTCTGCAGTGCGAGTTTTATGCAATGGAGGGAATGAGCCAGCTTTTGCGTACTTTGGAGCTGGTTCGTCGGGGATTGAATCCCACTCTGCAACTGGGAGGTATTCTCCTGACCATGTTTGATGAGAATGTTTCAGGACAGGTGCAAATTGCCAAAGAGGTGCGCCAGCATCTTGGACTCAAGGTTTTTACCACTGTTATTCCCCGTCATACCGCCGTTAGCGAAGCACCCAGTTTCGGCAAACCGGTCATCTGGTATGATCTGCATTCGGCGGGTTCTCGCGCCTATTTGCAACTGGCTCAGGAAATTTTGACTAAAAAGGATGCCAAACCATGAGCATGGAAACCATGACCTTGGGCCGCGGCCTGGGTTCACTTTTGGGTGATGCGGCACTGATGGAAGCTGAACAGGAGTCGATTCGCCATCTTCCTGTGGAGCATATTCAACCCAATCCACGACAGCCACGTGGTGATATGGATCCGGTAGCTTTGGAAGAGCTGGCCGAATCCATTCGTGAGCAAGGAATTTTGCAGCCTATTCTCGTGCGTCCCTTGGGGGAAAACGGCGATCGCTATGAGTTGATTGCCGGCGAGAGACGCTGGCGAGCAGCCGCCATTGCTGGTTTGGAAAAGGTTCCTGCCTTGATTCGGGCAATGGATGACAGCGCCTCTTTAGAGGTGGCCATCCTGGAAAATGTCCAGCGCGAGGATCTTAACCCCATCGAAGCGGCCAGGGGTTATGATCTGTTGATGCGCGAGTTTGACTATAGCCACAAGAAGATTGGCCGACGTGTGGGTAAAAGTCGGATGGCAATCACCAATCTATTGCGCTTGTTGCGTCTGCCAGAGCCGGTGATGAACTGGGTTGCCAATGGTACGCTGACCACCGGTCATGCACGCGCTCTGCTGGGTTTGGAAGAGCAGCCGGAACGTCTCATCCAACTGGCTGAAGAGATTGCGGTACAGGGATTATCGGTACGTGAAACCGAAGTGTTGGTGCGCCGGGAACGTGGAGAGGTCGCTGATGTCAGCGTCCCAGTCAATCAAAACGCCCCCAGCAAACCTGTTGCAGGACGCGGCCGTCATCGGGAACCTGCAATTGTAGAGATGGAAAGCCGACTTGCCGCCACTTTGGGCAGTAAAGTAACCATCACCCAGGTGCGCGGAAAAGGCAAGGTGATTCTCGAATATCTTTCACCCTCTGAATTGGAATCTTTGGTGCACCGCCTACTCTCTGAGGTGGCAGCAAGCTAAGCGCTCAGCGCTCCCCTAGAGGTAGGGATTATTATGTTTTTCCTGGCCTATGGTTGTAGAGGGGCCATGGCCAGGATGGCAAATAATCTTGTTATCCATTGTCAATAAACGGCTGCGGATCGATTGCAGCAAGCGACTGGTGTTGCCGCCTGGCAGATCGGTGCGCCCTATGGATCCGGCAAACAGTGTATCACCTGTTGCCATCTCGTGACCCCATTTGAGGCACACTCCACCTTGGGTATGACCGGGTGTATGAATCACCTCCAGCTCTATACCGGCAACCTGCAAAATCTCTTTGTCGTGGAGAGTGCGATCCATGCGCGGTATTTTACCAAAGGGTAACCCCCAAGAAGCAGCATGTGCTGGTGCCGCCTCAACCAAGAGTCGATCCGCTTCGTGAATCCAAAATTGACATCCCGTTTTATGCTGCAACTCCGCCACGGCACCAATATGATCAAAATGGCCGTGCGTATTGATGATATGGGTCAAACGTAAACGATAACGCTGCAGGTGCAGCAACAGACGCTCAGCATCGCCACCTGGATCGATCAACAAGGCTTCACCACTCTCCTCGCTGCCCAACAGTTGACAATTTACCTGCAACGCACCCGTTTCAAAAATATCATGAATCAGGCTCATGATCATTTTCTCCTTGCAAATATGCTGCTAAAGCCGGTTTGGAGCCCTCACGCATCACCACATGATACCCCCGCTTCACCAACTGTTCCAGCAACTGACTCATCCCATCGGTAGCTTGTAGATAGTTTTCATAAAGCGCATGACGCACTGTGCCCGGTGAACCACTGCGACCCCATTCCCGAATCACCTGCCACTGACCCAGTAAATCACGCTGAATCTGTACCGAATAGTACCAGATTTGCCCATTATCAGGATTTAATCGTTGCAAATATGCCTTCATTATTTCCGCTGCCGACCATGCGCTATCCATTTGCCAGCCCAAGCCGTGCGCCCTTGACGCCGACAGGCTATCCACCCTACCCTTTCGACAGCCAACCTTTTGGCTATCGCTTTTGTGCTTTATTCAGTCACTGTGCCTGAACAGACAGAAAAGTGCAACCGGTGACCATGCTGGGAGTTACACCTATGTGGACCATTCCGCGACCTCTTCTTAACCGTATTCTGGATCATGCCCGACGCTCTTTACCTGCAGAGTGTGTTGGATTGCTCTCTGGCCAGGGTAAAACAGCGAGCGCCTGGCATCCATTGCCCAACCAATCGCAAGATGGTCGCCGTTTTTATGCCGATGAGAGTGCTTTGATTCAGGTGCTGCGCCAGTTGCGAGAAACAGGTGAGGATCTGGTGGCCATCTATCACAGCCATCCCGATAGTGAAGCTGTGCCATCGCTTACTGATCGGCAACAGGCCCACTATCCCAACACTCTCTACCTGATTGTTTCTCTGTTGACCAGCGGACGGCTGGAAATGAATGGTTATCTGATTCAGGACGGAGAAGCAATTCTGCAAGAACTGTTGATTAGTGACTAGATAAACAGCGACCGGTCGCATGTTCTACCGGCCGCTGTACACTTTGCTGCTCTATTTGGCCTTCAATTCACTATCGATAATCTGCTTGAAGCGCTCCAAAGGCACTGCTCCCACTAAGCGAATACCGTTGACAAAAAAGGTTGGGGTGCCAGTAATGCCCAACTGTTTGCCTTCAGCAGTATCCTGGGCGACACGCCCGGCATGCCGGCCACTATCCAGACATTCATCGAACTGGTTCTGTTTCAAACCCAATTTACCCGCTGTTTTTTTCAAATCAGCCGGGGCAAGTGCTGTACCTTCCGTGAATAATGCCGCATGAAATTGCCAAAATTGGCCTTGATCCGCCGCACATTGGGCAGCCTCAGAGGCTTTGGGAGCCTGCTCATGAAAGGGTAAAGGATAGTGCCGAAATACAAAGCGGATTTTATCACCATACTCCTTTTCCAAAGAGCGCAACACCGGCTGAGCACGTCGGCAATAGGGGCACTCAAAATCAGAAAATTCAATCAAAGTGATGGGTGCATTGGCATTGCCCCGTGACAAATCATTGGGAGCGTTGACGCTGACACGAGGTGGATGCAAAAGGATCTCTACTTTGTGGCGCTCCCACAGCACCTTCATATACTCCTCGCGTGCCTGATCCCGTTTTTTGTCCAGCATGAACTCCCGAATACGATCTTCCATGCCTTGCCCTTCATTGGGCAAGCGGCTGCGATTGGTGGCAATAAATGCTGCAACCTCCTCTTTGCTTGGTGGAGCTACTTTGGCATCTACCTGTTTTTCCAACAGATCTGCAGCAGAAACACCTAATGCTTTAGCCTCTTTGCTCAACAAATGTTCAATGACCATCTCTTGAATGCGGGTCTCCCGCAATTCATGAAGCTTATCCGCCAAAGCCTTGTCAACCTCTTCAAGACTTAATTTCCAATCTCCAGCTTTGGCAACTGTTTCGCTCCACCCAGTGAGTGGCCAAATCAGCAGAGCCATGATCAACCAGTTAA
>NZ_RXIU01000007.1:25255-47083 GCF_004217665.1 Candidatus Magnetaquicoccus inordinatus
AAGATCACGTCTGGTTGGAGGGAGTGTCACAGCGCTGATTGAATGTAGCAACTGCCCGAGTGCAAAATGCAGTAACCATCTGCTTGGAAATTTGCGTAAAAACCGGTCCGAGTAACATCTCTTTCATCCGGCTTTGGAAAGTAAAATCAATAAAAAAATCGATTCGGGTTCGTTGTGCGCTCAATGGCGTAAAGGTCCAGGTGCTTGCCAGATATCGAAATGGGCCCGAACGTAAATTGACCTCCACTTTGTGTTCTGGGGTCAGAATATCCAAGGTTTGAAAGCTTTCGCGAATCCCCTTGAAGGCAACAGTAAGTTCCGCTAAAAATTGATTTTCACCCCGTTCAAGAACGCGGCTTTTAATACACCATGGTAAAAAATCGGGATAACGCTCCACATCCACAACCAGATGGTACATCTGGCTTTGGCTGAAGGGTACGATTTCGGTTACGCGAATCTGAGGCATGCGGTCAATTCTGGCAGGGGCTGTTGATTAATTCATTTTTCTGGCAGTATGCCGTGAATTTACTCTGGAAGAAAGGTTCCGTGTTGTCCTCCCTGCACATGCTTACTCTCTTTGACCCTTTTGCCCAATGAAGAGAATGATGATTCATACTTTTTTTTCCGACACTCCACCACGGCAACCAGACTCTGGGGCGTTGCGTGCCAATTTGCGCGAAACCTTGGTGAGCAAAATAACCATCGATCCGCGTCAGGAAATTTTACGTACCGTGGTGGGTCGTGATGCCGGTGTTCTCAAATTGCTGGATCGCTTGCTGACGGAATGGAATCATCCCTTTCGTAACTGGCGGATTCTCTTGCCCGAATTGCGCGGCTTTGTTCTGAAAAATGCCAATCGATTCAGTGCCGACCCGCGAGGACCGGACTGCTTTTCATTGCTATGTGACCTGTTTCTTGTGGCCCTGCAAGAGCTGCATCAGGATAGTGACATCCACCTGGCTTTTGAAGGGTTAACGGCTTATGTCGATAAAATGGTCTCTTTGATCTCACCTGCACGTTTACCCGACTATGCACCAGCATTTGACCAACTCTTCCAGACATTTGCAGCTCTGTCGGTCGAATGTCTATTGATACTTGCACAATCACATAATCCCTTGCGCCGTACTGTTATCTTGCTGTTGCGCAAGGTGAATAAGTCTGGAGAATATCTCTCCTTTCCCTTGGATCCAAAACCGATTTGTATGTTGGCAATTCGTTCGCTTCTGGCGACCTATCAATACTGGTTACACCAATCTGATCCAGAGTGGTTTGCTGTGCGCAATACCCATCCCTGTGATGATATATCCCATCGGTCTTTGCGCGCAGCTCTGGTTGCTCTTGAAGAGCTTGCCACCCAACCACATGATTTGTCATTGCTCGCTCGGCTGGTGGAGCTACCCAGTTTCATTGATATTGTTCGCGGGTACCGTAATGCCGCAGAGCAGTTGGGCCAAACGAGTGGTGATACCTCGACCAGTAATCAACAAATTGTCGAGGAACGTAAATTACGCTTTCTTTTTCATATAATGGAAACAGATGGCTTGACCTTGATTCATGAAGAAACGCTACGGGAGATCAATCGCAGTTTGATCCATTTGGTGGAGTTGGAACAAAAATTTGATGATATTCATGTGTCACTGTTGCGAGCTTTTGCACTACTAAAAGCCTATGTTGTGAAATATCCTCGCACCGCCCTGCAAAATATTGAGGTTTTGGGGGCAGAGGTCTTTAAGCATGAAAACAGTCAGCTCGTTGAAGCTTTTTTGGGGCAGGTGGTGCGTTTTGGCTTTCAATATAGCGCTTTTCGTGGTGTAAGTGATGATTGGCAGCCACTCTGTAACCCCTCACATCTTTACAATATTCGTGTCTGGGTAAAGCTGCTCAGTCATAATCCTAAATGGTCTTCAACACTTCTTTCAGCCCTTATTATCAATCTGAAGCTAAGTGGTGTACTGATTCGTGATACCGATATGTTCCAAAAAGAGATCACGCATCTGCTCAACAGTGAAATCAGACCTATTTATAACCTTTTCAAGCAGTTTGCTCGTTTGTTACCCGTTTACTATAATGAAATTGGTGCAGAGGGTGAACTGCGTGAAGTCTCTACGGAACTGGATGAAATATCTCGACGCCAGGACCGCCTGATTCACTTTTTACGCAAGCAATGTCATGTGGAAAGTACCAACAGAATCGTAGATTTGGTGCAAAATATTTTTATCTATTGGAGAACTGGTAATTTAACAGTTCTGGAGGGTGTGGTCTCTTCTGCTGTACTGGCAGATATTGAGCCCTCTGGTATTTGGTTTGATGGTGTACACCATTTGGTAAAGTCTCTTTGTCAACAAGGCCAAGTGAACGAACTTGATGATACGGCTCGAGAGAGTTCACCACTGCACTGGTCCAATGAGGCTCTGCAACAGCAAATTTTTTCCCGAACGGAGTTTCCAGAGGTTGATCGCCGGCGGGTAATATTGCTGATTCGACTCTACCATCTGCTTGATTTGAAATATAATCTTGGCTTTTTGGGCATTCGGGCTCCTCTGCTGCAAGCAATTGGCCATGGTATTCCACGAATTACTCCATTGTTGGCAATTTTAGAAAAGGGTGGTACCGGATATACCCGCCTTGAGGCTACACTGAATGCCTTGGAGTCACTCAAAGAGGTTGTTTTGAGTAATGAACATTTTCCGGCTCGTGAAGAGATTTTCCAAAAGCGCCATATTGCAGTGGATATTCCCTCGGTCTATGGCTGTTACCAGGAGATGAAATTTGATGCCTTGGCTCTCAGTTTTCGTTTGGAAAATCTGGCCAAACTTGATTTGGAAGAGCTGCATCTGCGGATTCCGGAAACATTTGTTACGCGAGCAACATTTTTTAAGGTATCAAAATATCTCAAAATATTTTTGCGTGCGCTAAAATTGGATGGAATTGTATCACGACGCATGGAAAATATGTGTGAGGTTCTGGATCGTTTTCTTGAACTTAATCAATTTTCTTTTCATCAATATTTAGATATTTTCAGAAATTTTTCTGAAGGTATCAAGGATGTCATTCACACATACTATACAACGCACCACAGAGATAATTTGGCTATACTTGTGTCAATGATACCGCAAGAGATGCTCATGCCGCGCTTTGCAGCACTAAAGGATGATGATGAAGTATCGACCTTGGAACGGATCAGTGAAGCCTTTTTGCGGGATTTAATTGCTGAAACCTTTGGTCTGCAGGCCTTCGATCTGTTGATTACCCGATTGCGGCGTATTCTTCTGCAGCAGCAGGAGTTGCTCTCACCGGATTTGCTTACGGGAATTATGACCTATGATCCTGCTAAACTGTTTTGTCCTTTGCATACACCCGACCAAAGAACACGTACTCTCATCCATCTAGGCAACAAGGGATTTAATTTAATTGAGCTGGTACGCTGTGCGGCTCCTGTGCCCTCAGGTGTTGTTTTGACAACGGAATATTTTCGTTGTCAGGATGTGATTCACTCTTTTCCCTTGGCAGAAGAGGATTTTATGGAGCGCTTGCGGCGCCAGGTCTCCAGAATGGAGAGTGAAACCGGTTTGCGCTTTGGACATCCTGAGACTCCTCTGCTGCTGTCAGTGCGTAGTGGTGCTCTGATCTCAATGCCCGGTATGATGCAGACAATCCATAATGTTGGAATCAATGAGCAAATAGTGAGTGGTTTGGCACGCTCTTATGGAAATGACTTTTTTGCCTGGGATAATTATCGTCGCTTTATTCAATCCTGGAGCATGTCTTTCAATGCGCCTCGTAGTGCTTTCAGTGATCTCATGTGGGCAGCAAAAGTTAGACATGCTATTAAGCGCAAAAGAGAGTTGACCACACAGCAAATGTCAGAGTTAGCCAAGGAATATCATCAAACAGCGCTTAATTTGGGTATTCCCATTCCCATGGATCCTTGGGAGCAGTTATTGGCTGCAATTAAGAGAGTTATTGCCTCCTGGAACTCTGCAAAGGCAAAAGAGTATAGACGCATTATGGATATTGCAGATGATTGGGGTACTGCAGTTGTCTTACAGCGTATGGTTTATGGCAATTTGCATGATCATTCAGG
Organism: Candidatus Magnetaquicoccus inordinatus; assembly: GCF_004217665.1. Classification (GTDB taxonomy): domain Bacteria; phylum Pseudomonadota; class Magnetococcia; order Magnetococcales; family Magnetaquicoccaceae; genus Magnetaquicoccus; species Magnetaquicoccus inordinatus. The sequence goes on from NZ_RXIU01000007.1 coordinate 29,340, forward strand.
ATCAGGAGTTCTCTTTACTGGTCATCCGCATCGCAAGTTGGATAGAGTGCTCCTCTGGGGTGACTATACCTCTGGCAATCAAGGGGAAGATATTGTAGGAGGATTAGTGACGACCAACCCAATCTCCCTGGAACAATGTCACTATGATAAACGTGATCCCTCTTCGAGTTTAGAGATCTGCTATCCAGAAATTTATAATGAGCTGCGCCAAATTTCGCAAAGATTGGTGTATGAAGAGGGATGGAACCCCCAAGAGATTGAATTTACATTTGAAGGTCCAAATCCGGAAAACTTGTACCTGTTGCAAAGTCGCGATATGTTGACTACAAAACATGGTGCAGCCATCTATCACAGATTTCGCGATACACCGCTATTAAAGAAAAATCGCCTGGCGAGAGGATTGGGTGTAAGCGGTGGTGCTTTGTGTGGCCTTGCCGTGTTTAATTTGGAGCAAATTCAGAAACGCAGAGCTGTTGATCCCAATGTATCCTTGATCTTAATTCGCTATGATACGGTCCCAGATGACATCAAAGAGATAGCACTGGCAAATGGTTTATTGACTACACGTGGTGGCCAAACATCGCATGCGGCCATTGTTGCTGCACGCTTAGAGAAAACATGTGTGGTCGGTTGTGCCAGCCTAACCATTAGACAAAGTGAGGATCGTTGTGAAGTGGATGCTGAAATTATTCGTGAAGGTGATGAAATTGGCATTGATGGACATGCTGGATTTTTGTACAAGGGCTGGCACCCCATTCAAACGAGTGTCATGCAGGCAAATGGTGGAGGTGAATAGTTGTTTACCTCACTTTGGACTGTTTGTTTGCCTACTCGTAACTATTCACCACCCAAAAACATTGCGGGTCCAGGGAGGGCACCTCCCTGGCCGGGTCCAGGGATGGAATCCCTGGGATTTTGCTTGTAATCCTTTGCCTTTGGCGCGCTTTACACACGAAGCCGACGCGCCTTTTGCGTCGGCCTAAGCGCCTAATGGAAGCAAGCTGTGCGAATTGGCGCGCATTTTTGCGCCAATCCGCACAGTATCCCCATGGGGGTAGAGCTGGCGAGCCAACACGAACTTGAATGGTTACGCCTACTCAAAGCCAGCAAAGAATAGGTTAGCCTCTGTTATTATTGAATGCAGTTGCAAGCGCACATCAATTAATGCAATTTCTTGTCAAGATTGAGCTCAAATCTGAAACACCTTTTCCAGTGTGGTTAAGACTCTGCAGCCACTCTCTTCAACCAGAACTACATCCTCAATGCGAACTCCTCCCATGTCTGGATAATATAGGCCAGGTTCAACGGTTACTATATGTCCAGTTTGTAAAGGGTAGGAGCGCCAGCTTATTCGTGGCTGCTCATGAATTTCTAAACCTAAACCATGACCAGTTCCGTGAAAAAAGCCCTCTTGCTTTCCTTCTGCAGAACGACCTGTTAAAAAGCCTGTATTGACAAGATGTTCATGAACTGCTTCATGTACATCCTTGCCATCAACTCCCGAGCGGATAAGAGCAAATGCACGTTCCTGGCTTTCTTTAACGGCTTGCCATGCGCGTTGGCATCGTTCTGTAGCCACTCCACGGCATACTGTTCGCGTCATATCCCCCCAATAACCGGAATGGGTCATACGTGGAAATATGTCAATAATTATTGGTTGGTGTGCTGCTAATACCCCTGAACCGACTTCATGGGGATCCGCTCCCTGTTTACCACCTGCCACTATAGTACGGTGTGGCATAGCTTCATGTCGCACTAAAAATGCATGAATTTCACCTCTTATTCGTTCACTTGTGAGTGCTTTTCCGCCTAAGTAAAGAAATCCATCACTAGCAATTGTGGATGAGGCAATGCAATCAATACCAACTATCATCGCTTTTTCAGTCAGGTGAAGCGCTTCTGTGAGAGCTTCGATTTCCTTCTGCGTTTTGAATTGACGTTCATTCCAGAATGGATAATCAGACACATGTAACTGAAAGCCTTCTTTACGGAAAAAATCAGCCTGTGCGACAGGAAAGTCGGCTGGTACTTTAATTTGAACAATTTGTAGTTGCTTAAGAAGTTGTGCTACCAGTAGATTTTCAGCAATATTTTTATCAGTAGGAAGGATTGATTGAAAGCGATTGGTTAGTTCTGACCATTCATGGACATGCTTTACATGAGCAGTTCTACGTCCACGATCCACTTCCAGAGCGCTCAAGATAATGTGTGACTCTCCCAAATTATCTTGGATGTACCAAAAGGGGTCCGGTATAAATATGCCAGTTGCATAGAGAAGATCGGCGGAATTTTCACTTGAGCCATAGATCATCCGTGCAGCAGAGGAATTTTTTAGCTCCACGAGAGAACCTGTTGTACAAGTTTTTCAATACCCACTCCGGCTTCTCCAATTGACTGTGCGCACATGTAAGCAGAAGTACTCACAATTTTATTTTCAGAATCAACCACAATTTCAGAATATTTGCTTTCCTGATGTCTGTTTCCTGTGGCTTCAATAGAAGCGGCTGTTTCCTTGTCATCACCTATCGTCAACAAGACCCCCTTTTCCTTGAGTGCCAGAGCTACAACAGCAGGTGATATACAAATAGCACCTATTGGCTTTCCCTCGCTGTGCAAGTCATTGAGCAAGCGTGCAAGATCACTATTAATTATGGGGGATGATCCTGAGAATGCTAATGTGGATAGATTTTTAGCAGCACCAAAACCACCAGGCAAGATGATACCGTCCAGGTCGTTTGCAGAAATTTTAGACAAATCAGTAATTTTGCCTCTTGCAATACGCGACGCTTCAACAAGAACATTTCGGGTTTCAGAGGTTTCTGTACCTGTGAAATGATTTATTACATGGTGTTGAAGGATGTCTGGTGCTGTGCATACTATGTCAGCACCAGCTCTATCCAAAAAATAAAGTGTCAATGTGGCTTCATGAATTTCTGCACCATCATAAACACCACATCCAGCAAGAACGACTCCAATACGCTTTATACGCATATTTCAGGCCCTTGTATAGTCAAGAAACGGTCAGTTTGTCTATTTTTGGAGTCTTTCGCTTTACAGATCAGCAGAAGGAACGCCAAAAAAATTGTGGAACTTACGTCCAGTAGCTAGCCGATATTTTTGAAAATATGCATCTACCCGATCATGCGTTGTACCTGTTCGATATGCTTTCCAGGTGATCCATACCAGTAGAGCGATGGGAAGCAAATTCAAAAGATTTAACATATTCTACTCCATAATTATTAATTGAAACTGATTTACTTTACCATGTTTGAGTATCTGCGACAAGAGGCAATATCAAATTTAACTTACTGAAGTTGATGCGACGGTGACAAGGCATGATTTTAAACCTAAGCACTGAATTTATCAATATAAAGACCTTTGATTTAGTGAGAAGTTAGCTCTGTTCTACAGACAAATAGGCTTTAAGAACTTTTTGATAGAGAGTTGACACTGGTATCGATTTCCATTCTTCGATTTCAAGCCATGTGCCAGTTGGATTTTTTTTTGTTTCAGTATGTATACAAAATGGGTACACATCGTTTGTTCGATGGGTAAAATCATGTGTAATCTTTGAAAGAGTTACTATTTTTCCAGATCTAAATTCAGGATAATGTAAAGTAAAGAGTCCATTTATTGAATCCAAAGTAGGAATTTTATTGGTTTCAGGCCAGGGGAAAGTTGGAGGCTGCCAAAGTGACTCAAGCAGTTTATTTTTATCGTTTCTTACAAATAAATATTTATTATGTTGGTTCCTAATTAGTAAGCATACCTCTTTGTAGGTAGTTTTTGGTTTCCGATTGATTTTCTCAGGATAGTTCTGAACAGAGTTACTTATATATGCTTTACAATGTAAATGTATGGGACATTTTCCACATTCTGGATTTCTATTTAGGCATACTGTTGCACCAAGATCCATAATTGCCTGTGCATAGTCTCCAGGTTCTTCTTTACTGGTAAGTTTTTGAGCCACTTCCCATAAGGTTTTATTATATTTTGACGGATGATTATTGCTTGAGATAGTAAAAAATCGCGTTATTACTCTCTTAACATTTGCATCAAGAATTGTATGGTACTGGTTAGTTCCGATTGCTAGTATAGCTGAGGCTGTGGACAAACCGACACCAGGGATTTTAAGCCATTCATTTAGTGTACCTGGCATCGCACCTTGATATATTTCTGAAATTATTCTGGAACCTAGATATAGATTTTTTGCCCGCTGATAGTAACCAAGACCTTGCCATAGTAGCAAAATTTCTGTAAGAGAAGCTGCGCTCAATTTTAACACGGTAGGAAATGCATTTATAAATTTTTCATAATATGGAATGACTGTCTTTACTGTTGTTTGCTGTAACATTATTTCAGATACCCATATCTTATAGAGATTACTATCAGTACGCCAAGGGAGGGTTCTACCTGAAAGTTTGTAGTAAGACAGCAATTGAGTGGTGAACCACATCCGCTGTGAGTCTGATATGATCATTTGCGGTCACACTTTTTCTGAAAGTCAAAAATTTGTATGGGAGGTTTCACGTGAAACTGTTTGCTGAACGCCGTAATATGTGTAAATTTAGTCTGTTAGTTATAAGCTTAATATTGTAAATATATTAATATATTATAATCACTTTATAATTCTCATGCCAGAGTTAGTTAGAATATATTCAAAAGTAGACTTAATAACCATCTTATCTAATTGCCAATTTTCCGGCAATGGACCAAACGGAGACGCTTTTTGTATAGCGTTAACTGCTTCATAGTCCAGTATTTCCACATGTGAACTACGTGTCACTTTTATATCGATTACTCTTCCTTCTTGGTTCAAAGTGAAAACAACATCAACATTTCCTGATAGTCCGGAATTTTTGGCTTGTTGTGGGTAGGTCCAACTCCAAGTGACTCGTTGTTTGACTTGAGAAAAATAGTCACCAAATTTTGCACTTTTTGTATTAAGGTCAATTGGATCCAAACTTCCACTATTTTGTATATTTGATGAAGCCTTCCTTTTTTTGTCCCACTGGTTCACAGACTCTAATGAAGGTGTCAGATTTAAAGGAACATTACTCTCTGATTGTGTTGATTCATTTATAGATTGTTCAGCATATTCTTGCTGCTTTATGGTAGCCTTTTGCACAGGCAGTTTTTCCTGAATTACCTTTTTATTTTCAGCACGTTTAGATACAGGTTTAGGAGTAGATAAGGGTGCTGGTAGTGATTTAGAGGTTTGGCTATTTAAAGCTTGGTCAATCTTCTTTCTTGTATCATCTACACTCCTCTCCAAAACCTCTTCGGCCTTAATGCTACTCTGTGCTATCCCAGTTGAGTTTTCTTGCTCCTCACTATCTTTAAATGGGTTTACTAACTCAACAAATGTAACAGCTTCATCTTTATCAACAATTGAGTATGATATATAGTAAGAAATGAGAATAAGCAGTAAAACATGCAGTGTAGCAGAAGTAATCCACCCTATAACAATTTCTTTTTTAATAGCATTCATTTAGCAGCACCGTGAAACGATGAGTTATATATATTCCGCGATAAAATTTGATAGGAAACAAATCCATTCACAATTCCTGTAATCCAGGAACTCAAAAGAAGCCAAGGTAGAAGAAGCATTATACCTTTGTGGCCAAAAATAATCCATTCTGCTGTTATAAGCTGTAGTGTTATATGTGCTAAAGAAGCAAGAAGAGATACTGAAACTGGACCAACTTTAATATAGTTACTATTATTTTCTTCAAGATTAGTACGAAATAAAAAAATATAGTTTGCTATCCATGGTGATAGTATTAATAAAACAAATATAGCACCAAGAGAACCACTAACGCTCAATGCAAAGGTAGGTGAAAAAATGGTACCCAATATAAGTGAGCTTACTAATATTCTTATAAATGTTACCTGTGCCGCTGCTTTTATACCAAGCTGAAAGAGCGCCACAACTGTGAAGGTGTTAGCTATGCCAGGTTTAAACCATGGTCCAAAGCTTGGCAAATTAGCTTCAAAAACATGAGCACAAGATGCAGCCGCTGCCAAATATGAAATAGCAAGTTGCTTTCGCGGTGAATGCAATCTGTTCATTGTGCTATACCATCATATTCCGAATTATTAGAGTATGAAAATGAATCATTAACTATTTTAACCATAACACCACATGGAATACATGCTGCAATGGCACCTGATCCACTAATCCAGTTTGTTCTAGTACCGATCATTTTTGGGCTTTTATATTCAACAATTCTCGCCCGCATACTGTCTATCTCAACTACTACAACCCCTAAATGTCCCAAAATTTCCGTTTTCTGATTATAGGTGAGCTGTAAGGTCTTTAATAGTTTATTGTCTAAATATATTTCTGTGTAGTTTCCTTGGGTAGTACTAGTTTGAAGAAATATATATATTAAAATATAAAATAAAGTAACAACTAATACCAATTTATCTAATGATGTTGTTGATTTACTAATTATATTTAAGAATTGAAGAATCGTTTTCATTTTTAGTTGCTATTATAAGTGGTAAAAATATCGCCAATATAGTTTTTAGTACGAACAGGATTGCCGGTTTCTGGTATCAATAAGGCCTCAGTGCCGATAAAATTTTCTAACATTTTTAGTCCCTTCTCTTTTCCTAAAATGAAAAGAGCAGTAGATAATCCATTAATAAGAGTAGCGTTCTGACCTTGAACAGTTACAGAGGTTAAACCTGACCATGCTGGCATTCCCGTTTTTGGATTAAGGATATGATGATAACGAATTCCATTATGAACAAAAAAGCGTTCATAGTCGCCAGATGTCATCATGGCTAGGTTGTTTTTCAATAAAGAAACTGAAATAATCTCTTTGGACTTGCGTGGATTTTGTAAGCCAATTTTCCATTGTTCATTTCCCTTTGTACCTATTACTCTTAAATCACCTCCAGCGTTCACAATTGCATTATGTATACCATTTTTTAATAATATTTCAATTGCACTATCGATTGCGTATCCTTTACCAAGCGCTCCCAAATCTAGTGCGACATATTCATTTAGTAAACTGATAGAATATTGACTATCTTGATTTTTCATTAATTGAACAGCATTTACAGATGGATAATGCGTAATCCAATCTGAAATTATATTTTCTGAGGGTGGCACATCCTGCTGAAGATCTTGAGAAAAACCCCAAATTTTAGTAAGTTTTTGCAATCCTATTGAAAATACTCCATTTGTTCGCTCTTCAATAAGTAGTCCCTTTTCGATTACTCTACCTAAATCTGTAGAAATTTTGATCCATGTTCCACGTGAATCACTATTTATTTTGTTAACTTCAGAACCTTGCCGTTGCCAACTAAGTATTTCCTCAAGGCGAGAAATTTCTTCAAAAGCTTTATCAACAGTATCACTTGCCTTGGATGAAGATTCACCCCATATTGAAATAGTAACCAAGGTTCCCATTAGCATTTGTGTTTTACTAAAAACTGACGAGTTGTTATGTTTAAATATCGGCAATATTATATAGAAAAGAACAATTAAGAGAGTAAAAACAGAGAGATATTTAAGTAAATTTTTCATAAATTATTTTCCAATTTCCTAAAATAGGAAGACTTTAACTGATGGTTACTGAAGAATGAAAGCTGAAATATATGCAATAAAGCAAACTGTTGCTTGATAAGCGATAGATAATCATCTAATTCAAATCACCCCATAAAAATTGACAAATGGATAAAGCAGAGATGACGGCAGTTTCACATCTTAATATTCTTGTGCCCAGACTAACAGGTGTAAAATTCAATTTTGATAGCGCCATATGTGACTCATCTGAAGTAAAACCTCCTTCTGGACCCACTAGTATAGTGGCTTTTTTTTCATTGTGTTCAATGTTATTCAGCGATATATTGCTAGAACAACGCTCTTGCAAAATTATTCGAGCACCAGAATCCAAATAGTTTGCCAAATTATTAAAAGGTACGGGATTACATATTTCAGGAATTTTCAGTTGTTCGCATTGCTCACAGGCTTCAATAGCAATGCGCTTTAATCTAAGAAGCTTATTTTCATTTAGTACTTCTGCATGGCTTTTACTGTGTGAACAAATAACAGGTATGACACGACACACACCAAGCTCAGTTGATTTTTGTATAACTAATTCTAAAGCGCTTATTTTACAGATGCACAATGCAACTGTAAACTCAAAATCAGAAGCTGGTAAGGATTCATAAGAATTAAGCAGTTTAATTCGAAACGGTTTAAGAGATTGTACTGTAGCTGTCCATATAATTCTATCCTTCCCATTAAAGATGTTTATGGTAGAATTAATTGATAATCTCAATGTACGTATAAGATAGTTTTCAGTTTCTAAACTAGGTATTATCAGTTCATTTTTTGAATATAGTCCTGGTATACAAACTCGTGGAATACGCATTTATCATCAACCTCCCCTGCAAATATTTTTTTTAGACTTAATTCAAATATTCAAAATAAATTTGTGAAGGGATCCTTAATGAGAATTTCAAGTGTATCCAGTAGTATACTATTTGCCTATGGATTTAGATTTTTTTTTCTAGCATCAGCATTGTGGGCAATATTCGCAGTTGCTGTTTGGATGATAAGCTTATTAAATATAAATAGTTCACTATCATATCATGTTGGAGCGGCCTGGCATGGTCATGAAATGCTGTATGGATATATTTCTGCGAGTGCCGCAGGATTCTTACTTACAGCTACTCCAATTTGGTCAAAAAAGCCAGCCCTATCTGGTAAGCACCTTTTTCAATTAGCCTTAATATGGCTTGTTGGCAGAATGGCTATGTTGAGTGTTGGATGGTTACCTTTATGGTTGATAGCTCTTGCAGAAATCATATTTCCACTTGTAATTGTAATTGTAATCACTCCAACTCTATGGCACACAGGAAATAAAATCCATCGAATTTTTCCAGCTTTGCTTTCGTTCTTCCTTTTGGGTGACATACTCCACTATGCTCAAGAGCTTAATGTCATTCAATATTCGTCAAATGTAGGTCTCTTCGTTGGCATTGATGCTATCATATTTTTTTTGATTATGGTAGGTGGGCATATTATGCCAATGTTTACTAAAACTGCTCTAGAAGAAAATAGTAGTGGAATAAATTTTTCTATTCAACCGTGGATAGAAATTTCCAGCTCTATATTAATGATAGTAATAATGATTTGTGAGATTGTTGGCAAAAATGATAGTGTTCTTGGTTTATTTTTTCTTCTGTTGTCTGTTATACAATTCATTCGCTTTTCACGTTGGCATAGTCTGAAGATAATAAGGATACCCATATTATCAATTCTTCATATTGGCTACTTGTTTCTTATTATCGGTCTTGCTCTTAGGGGTCTCAGTTGCTTTAATGTATTGCTGAGTCAAAGTGATGCTCTTCATACACTGACAATTGCAGCTATGGGTCTTTTTACGGTTGGAATAATGAGTCGCGTTACTCTTACGCATACAGGGAGATCCTTACATACAGATTTTGATTATATACTGTGCTTGTCACTAATTTTACTATCAAGTATTGCACGGGTAACTCTGTATTCACTGTCACCTCTAACGTCTGCAATGATTTCTGGTTGCTTATGGATTTTTGCTTTTACACTTTTTATTAAAATGTACTTTGCAGCCCTCACAAATGCCAGGGTTGACGGTTTGCCAGGTTAAATTACCTGTTAGTGTGTATTTGTAGTTATTTTAATTTTGTAACTCTTACCACCTAAAAAACTGCGGGTCCAGGGAGGGCCCCTCCCTAACCGGGTCCAGGGATGTAATCCACGGATTTTTGCTTTGAATCTTTAGCTTTTAGCTCGCTTTACACAGTAAGTTGACGCACATTTTACACAGTAAGCTGACGCGCATTTTGCGTCGGCGCAGCGCGTCTAATGGTATCAAGTTGTGCAGATTGGGGCGCATTGCGCGCTAATTCGTACAGCATCCCCATGCAGATAGATCTGACAGGGCAGAATGAACCTGAAAGGTTACAAAATTTATAGTGCAATAAAACTGCATTTTGATTAAAGCAAGGAACAGGATTAGATTAGCATAGTGTAAAGTTATGAATTTTTTCCTTCCTATCCGATAATAAAGCCTAGCAATATTAAAGCTCCTAGCCACTTGTTACTGAGAAAGGCTTTAAAAAAAAATTTATGCTTGGCCATGAATATTTGCCAAGCCATTTGCAATGCAGAGAGAGCAATAATAAAGTAAAAAATCATGCTTAAATTTTGCAGTGTTCCAACCCATACCAACAGAAGTAAAAATGTACAATATAGGATTGCAGTTAGAAGTAGAACATGACGGCCAAACAGTATCGCAGTTGATTTGACACCAATTTTTATATCATCTTCAATATCCATTAGTGCATATATAGTATCATACCCGGCAGCCCAAAATAGTGTAGATAAGAACAGGAGCCAAGTTGATATTTCAATTTGATTGGATTGCGCAGCCCAAGCAATCACTACCCCCCAGCCAAATGCAGTGCCTAAATAGAATTGTGGCCAATGTACAATTCTTTTAGTATAAGGATATGTTACTGCCAGTAGTGCTCCCAAAGGGCATAAAGTCAACGCCAGATTATTAAGCTGCAGCGCCAAAATCAGAGCCAAACCTAGTAGTGTAATAAGAAGAAACATTGCTTTTGTTGCTGAAATTTCACCAGATGCTATAGGTCTGCTCTTTGTTCTTTCTACATGGGGATCAAAATTTCTATCTGCAATATCATTTATTACACATCCGGCTGATCGCATGAGGAAAGAACCCAGCATAAAAATTGAAAGCAAGAATAAAGATGGATAGTTTGGATGTGCTGCGGCAAACAACGACCATAAGGTTGGCCACAATAAGAGCCAGGTGCCAATAGGTTTATCAACCCGCATTAATCGGAAATATTTGTTTAGATGCTTCATGGAAATATTTAACTCTTTTAGGCTGTACAACACTCTGGTAGATAAATTTCAAGTATTCTGGCTGAAAGTTGATGATCTACCCGAAACAATGAGCGCCTACACCAAAAGACTGTGTTTAAATCCAAACTAAGAACAAGACTTAAATTAACATTTTTAGCCTGCGTTACTTTAATATTTGTGCGTTCCACATCATTTGCTCGATTCAGAAACAGGGAACCCAATGGTTCAATCTTAGACTCTATGGCACTTTTTGCTGACCTATCGAGCATGGTAACAGCAATTTCAGAGTAGGCATATATAACCCTTTTATTATTTGATATAAGCCAGGCTGAGCGAGCAATAATTGGTGAATTTTCTGGTATGCTAACTTTACCCCATAGTTCAGTTCTATTTAAATTTGGTTTAAGTTCTTCTTGGTTTTCTACAGAAACACTTATATTTGTGTTAAGTAAATTCTCTAAAAATTTTGTTAAAGATTTATTGCATTTCAAAGCTAATTCCAGGTTATGAGTTGCAGGAAAAGCAAATTTATTAAAATATTCATGAGGGGTCAGCCACTCTTTTAGAGAGCTAAGCATAATCAGTTGTGACATTATAATCTCGTTAGTTTGGTTATATGTAGGTTATGCAGTTTTGAATCTGCTTTGTATATATATTTGCATTATAGAAAGTGCTGCTGGCGTCATGCCAGAAATTCTACTAGCCTGACCAAATGTAGCTGGCTTTATTTTTTTTAATTTTTGTTGAAGTTCTGTAGACAATCCTGGTGTATTACTCCAGTCTAAATTTTCTGGTATTCTTAATAAATCAATCTTTGTTAGCTTTTCAGCATCTGCTTCCTGCTTCTGCAAATATCCATCATATAGTATATCTACCATTAATTTCTCTATACATTCATCATCCAACGTGTCTAGTCCCACTTGTTTAAGAACACTTTTTTGATCAATCTTATCTCTTTTTAGCCATTCCCACGCTGTTTTTGTTTCTTTTGTAGAACTATTTGTACTATGTTCGTTCTCATTAGATTGAATGGGACAGAAGAGCGTAAGCTTTTCAATTTGCAAGCGTTCTTTTGCTGAATGTATGTTACTCATTTTTTCTTGAAATTTAATCCATCTGCTTGTTGAAATTAGCCCCAGCTCCTTTCCAAGTGGAGTAAGCCTTTCATCTGCATTATCAGTTCTTAAGAGTAATCGAAATTCTGCTCGTGATGTAAACATTCTGTAAGGTTCATCTATGCCTTGGGTTACTAAATCATCTATCATTACACCTAAATATGCTGATGAGCGGGAAATATGAATGGCTTCTTGTTCACGACAGAATCTTGCAGCTTGGATTCCAGCATATAGTCCTTGTGCAGCAGCCTCTTCATAACCGGTTGTGCCATTAATTTGTCCAGCCAAATAGAGCCCTTGCACTCCCTTTACGGAAAATGTGGTTTCTAATTGCCTGGGATCGACCATGTCATATTCTATTGCATAGCCAGGTCTCAAAATTTCAGCTTGTTCTAATCCAACTATTGATTGTACCACCTGCCACTGAACGTCAATTGGCAAACTGGTTGAAATGCCATTTGGGTAAATTTCACTAGTATGATATCCCTCGGGTTCTAAAAATATTTGATGCGTATCTTTATCTGCAAAGCGTACAACTTTATCCTCAATGGATGGACAATAGCGTGGACCAACTCCCTTTATTTGCCCTGAAAAAAGAGGTGCCCTTTGAATGTTGCTTTGAATAATTTCCTGTGTTTTTTCCGTTGTCCTTGTAATGAAGCATGAAATCTGCTTTCTGGTTATTTTGCTGGTCAGAAAAGAAAATGGGACTGGCTCAGAATCCCCTTCTTGTTCAATACAATCTTGCCATCTAATTGTACTTCCATCCAGACGTGGTGGAGTGCCAGTTTTCATTCTTTGTAATGCTATTCCTAAATCTTGCAGGGAAGAGCTTAGATGATTACTGGCTTGGTCACCGAGTCGGCCAGTTGCAAAAGTTCTCGCACCAATGTGTGCTACTCCTTTTAAAAAAGTGCCCGTTGTCACGATTATTGCTTTGCAGTGATACTCTTCCTGCCAATCTGTTTGTAGCCCTACAATCTTACCATTTTTACTGATCAGTTGAAGAGCTTCACCTTGGCGAATTGTTAGATTTTCCAGGCGGTCAAGTGCTGCACGCATTTCACGCCGATAATCCACCTTATCCATTTGCGCTCGCGGACCTCTTACTGCCGGTCCCTTGCGTCGATTCAGTAGTCTAAATTGAATTCCTGCACGGTCTGCTACTTGTCCCATTAGCCCACCGAGTGCATCAACTTCCCGTACTAAATGGCCTTTACCTAAACCGCCAATAGCCGGGTTGCAGGACATTTGACCAATTGTATCCAGGTTTTGTGTTAGTAGTAGTGTTTTTAATCCCATTGTGGCAGTTGCAGCGGCTGCCTCACATCCGGCATGACCTGCACCCACTACAATAACATCATAAGATCTATTAGATAGCATAACCATGGCCATGGATTCACGTGAAACATAGAAATTTTTGGTGATTACTTGCCAATACAAAATTTAGAAAATATATTGTTCAATAGCTCATCATAACCTATTTCACCCACCAAATCTGCAATTTCTTCTAACATATAGCGTAGATTAGCCACTATCAGTTCATATGCAGATCGGTTGGTCGCTAAATCTAAAGCAGCATTTGTATATTTGTAGCAGTTATGCAAAATGCCCAGTTGTCTTGCTACTAGAATTACTGAGCCTTCTTGATGGGTTTGGTTTGTGGTAAATTTATCAATTATTTTGTTGCGCAAAACATCTACACCCTCACCAGTTTTGCAGGAAATCTTTATCTCTTCAACCATTTCACTATTTTGATTATTGCTTAATGGATTGCTTTTGACTAAATCCAACTTGTTTGCTATATATAGAATATGTCCATCAGTATGCTGGTTTGCAATATTTCTTTCCGCTTCTCCAAAACCTTCCCTGATATCATAAACAATAATAACTCCATCGGCAGTTTTGACTCTGTCATGTGCCCGACGCATTCCCTCAATCTCAATAGTATCTTGAGTCTCTCTCAATCCAGCCGTGTCTGCTAGGAGAAACTGTATTCCTGACCACTCTAGGCTCTGCTCAATAATATCTCTTGTGGTTCCATGAATATCAGTAACTATGGCTTTATCCTTTTCCAGCAATTTATTAAATAAACTGGATTTTCCCACATTGGTCTTACCAACAATCACAATATGAAAACCCTCTTGCCACTGCTTTCCAGTCTGTGCACTGCTAATAAGTTTTTCAAGAGAAGATCTAACATCTAGTAATTTGTTTATAATAAATTCATGGGTTGAAAATTCAATTTCTTCATCTGCAAAGTCTAATTCTGCTTCCAATTGCACCAAAATGGTCAAAAGTGTTTCACGTAGCGATTGCCAGCACTTCGCCATGCTTCCTTGCATTTGTCGTGCAGCTTCATGCACCGCATTTAGTGAGGAAGCATGAACCAAGGCCATTATGGCTTCCGCTCTGGTTAAATCAATTTTTCCATTCAAAAAAGCTCGTTTAGAAAACTCACCCGGATAGGCACTACGAATACCTACAGTAGCAAGCAGAACCAAAACTCTTTTTATCAAAATCGGTGAACCATGTGTATGTATTTCGAGTTGATCCTCACCAGTGAAAGAATTTGGTGCCTGAAAATAGACAATAAGACACTGGTCTAACGTCTGTAGATTCTGTGGTTCCACAAGCTGTACAAGCATTAACTGTCGTGGAACAAAAAAATTTCTAGTCAGCTCTCTACCCTTGCTATCTCGAACTAGAGGAAGAATACTGTTTGGCAATCCGCTTCCACTCAAGCGTATTACTGCAACACCAGAACTTCCCATTGGCGTTGCTAAAGCGGCTATCGGATCAGCGAGTTTTTTGCTGGCTGGTATCATGGCTTTAAGTACGATTTGAATTTCAACAGGGACGTTAGTTATGTATGTTTATGAAACTTTGAGAAAATTTCCGGATCATTGCTCGAACCTGGCGATTTGTTATCGCTAATTATTTAAATGTTCTGTTACTTGTTTGTGAGTATAAAATCAATTTGATCCCTGCTGATGGCGCCTTGACGAATCACTTTTACTTTACCAGTGTCTACTTTAACAATGGTTGAGGGCAAACTATTTTGTTTCACATTACCCTCAATAATGCACGAAACCTTATCACCCCAGTAAGCTGCAATGTCTGATGCGGAGTTTATGGTTGGGTGACCTGATTGATTGGCACTTGTGGACACAAGAGCTCCTTGCCAGCGCTTCATCAACTCCTGAACATGTGTTGACGAAGAGTGACGTATCGCAACATACTCGCCACCTCCCGTTAAGGATTTTGGCACATCTTCTTTCGCAAGGAAAAGGATTGTTAATGGTCCAGGCCAAAAATGATCCATAAGCAGACAGGCTAATGGGTCGACTTGCGCTATCAAGTTTGATAGGGTCGCTCTTTCAGGAATCAAAAGGATAAATCCTTTGCTCCCATCTCTTTGCTTAAGTCTTTGTAAACGTTCAACAGCATGGGGATTCCAGGGATCAACTGCAAACCCATACACTGTCTCTGTGGGGTGCGCAATTATCTCTCCTGATGAAAGGGCAAGATGAGCCTTGTCAAAATTATCTTTCTCAATATAAAAATTGTTCATATTTACTGAAATATTAATATGTTAATCTGTACACGACTCGTTATGTCAAGTCAGGTGCTCCTCAAGCAATCTAGTGCTTCAGCATCAGGCAGATTTTTTTGAAAAAAGGCGGTTGAACCTTTGCATCATCTATGTTAAACCTCTCCCACGACCTCAGAGAACCCTATACGAGTTTCTCTTCTGGGTAAACCGTTCTCATCGGGAGGAAGTGATTACCGTGCATGAAAGTACCCTAGCCAAACGTTATGCCATCGCTCTGGCTGAGCTGGCAATAGAACAAAACCAACTGGATGCGGTAGGCAAAGAACTGAATGATTTTTTACACCTGTTCCAATCACTTCCTGCGCTCCAATTTTTGATGTCTAGTCCTACCTCAGAAAGTTCGGAACAGCATGCTGTGCTGGCTACCTATATGGATAAGGTAAAACTGGCATCGGTGACCAAAAATTTTTTGCGACTCTTGATCGATAAGCGACGGATGGCCCTTCTGGAGGCCATTGTTGTTGCCTATAACCATAATATGGATCAAAGAGCTGGTCGAATGGCAGTCAAGATCGAAGCTCTTATGCCGCTCACCAGCGGGCAATCCTCCCAGTTAAAGGAGATTCTTTCATCCATAACCGGCAAGTCTGTACGTCTGGAAGAGACGACGGATCCTGGAATTTTGGGTGGGATGGTCATCACCATGGGCAGTATTATGGTCGATTATTCGATCCGTAATCATTTAACACGTTTAAAAGCCAGCATGAGAGGGTAATCCCGATGCAAATCAGCGTCGCCGAAATCAGCGCAATTATCAAAAAGCAGATAGCCAGCTATGGTCAGGAAGCTGAAATCTCCGAGGTAGGAGAAACAATCGCCGTTGGAGACGGTATTGCCCGTGCTTACGGCCTGGATAAAGTCATGGCCGGCGAAATGGTGGAATTTGATGATGGCACCCAGGGTATGGCATTAAACCTGGAAGAGGATAATGTCGGTATTGTCATCTTTGGTTCCGATGTGGGTATCAAGGAGGGTTCGCGTGTCAAGCGTACTGGTCGCATCGTTGATGTTCCAGTTGGTAAAGCTTTGCTGGGGCGTGTGGTTGACGCATTAGGCACTCCTATCGATGGCAAAGGTCCGATTGAAACAACGGAACGGCAGGTGGTGGAAAAAATTGCTCCTGGTATCATTACCCGCAAATCGGTGCATGAGCCACTGTATACCGGTTTGAAAGCATTGGATGCCTTGGTACCGATTGGACGCGGACAGCGCGAATTGATTATTGGTGACCGGCAAACTGGAAAGACTGCTGTGGCAATCGATACCATCATCAATCAAAAACGCACGCATGAAACCAATAAACCGGTCTATTGTGTTTATGTGGCCATTGGACAGAAGCGTTCTACCGTTGCTAAAGTTGTGAAAACCTTGGAAAGTCACGGTGCCATGGCCTACACAACCGTGGTTGCTGCTACCGCCTCAGATCCAGCTCCGATGCAGTTTCTTGCACCCTATTCGGGTTGCACGATGGGTGAGTATTATCGTGATAATGGCATGCATGCTTTGATCGTCTATGATGATCTCTCGAAACAGGCTGTTGCTTATCGGCAAATGTCGTTGATTCTGCGTCGTCCCCCCGGACGTGAAGCCTATCCTGGAGATGTTTTTTATCTCCATTCGCGTTTGCTGGAACGGGCAGCCAAATTGAATGAAAACTATGGCAGTGGCTCTCTGACCGCTCTACCGATCATCGAAACGCAAGGTGGAGACGTTTCTGCCTATATTCCGACCAACGTGATTTCCATCACAGATGGTCAAATTTTCCTGGAATCGGATCTGTTCTATTCTGGTATGCGTCCCGCCATCTCCGTTGGTCTGTCGGTTTCGCGGGTGGGTGGTTCCGCACAGGTAAAGGCTACCAAACAGGTGGCAGGATCATTGCGCTTGGACTTGGCGCAGTTTCGTGAGATGGCTGCCTTTGCCCAATTTGGCTCGGATCTTGATGCCTCAACCTTAAAGTTGATTCATCGTGGTGAGCGGTTGATGGAGTTGCTCAAGCAGCCTCAATATCAGCCCCTCTCTATGGAGGAGCAGGTTGTTGTTCTCTTTGCCGGAACCAGAGGTCTCCTGGATCATGTAGCTGTCAAGCGTGTCAATCAGGTAGAGAGGGCCATTCTGG
>NZ_RXIU01000070.1 GCF_004217665.1 Candidatus Magnetaquicoccus inordinatus
CGCGCATTTTTGCGCCAATCCGCACAGCATCCCCATGGGGGTAGAGCTGGCGAACCAGCACGAACCTGAATAGTTACCCCCATTGTAACACAACCTCTGCAGGGGAGCAGCATAAGAATTGTTGGCGGCGAAATTATCTGTTGGGGAGTGAATTTTGTTAGCATGGCTGGGAGCGGTTTGCTAGACTTAAAGTAAGGGGTTGTGTTTGCTTGGTGAAGGTTGGAAATGAGAGAGTGGCGCGTATGGTGCGTCTTGCAGGCGTCAGATTGGAGAGCTTGTGAAAAACGGTCGGCAGCCAGTTCATGGGCGAGGTGCAGGCGCATGCGTGACGAGAGATGGCAAGCAGATAGGCGAGGAGCGAATGAGCCTGCAACGCCGTTCATGGGCGGTACAGTAGATTTATTCACAAGCTCGGAGCGTTGCGAGAATTGTTGAATGTAGGGGGAGGTATGACGACTCTGGCAACCACCATGGTGGATTCGGGCCTGGTATACCGCATATTGATTGTCGATGATGACGGGTTTACCCGCATGTTGTTGCGCAGTGCCCTGGAGGATGGGGGATATGAGGTAACCGAGGCGGCGGATGGTGAGCAGGCGTTGCACGAGGTGGGCGGAGCGGTAGCGTTTGATTTGCTCATCACCGATTTGAATATGCCCGGCATGACTGGCACGGAGTTGGTGCAGCGTTTACGCAAGGATGGGGTCAGGTTACCGATAATTGTTCTTTCCGGCAATAATGATGTGGGTACGGCCATTGGGGTGATCCACGATGGGGCGGATGATTATTTGCTGAAGGATGAGAATATCGAGTCCACAGTGCTGTTTGCTGTGGGCAAATTGTTGGACAAGGTACGGATTGAGAAAGAAAATCGACAACTATTAGAGGCGTTGCAACACTCCAACAAGGAGCTGGCCGCTGAACTGGTGATTCGGCAGCAGAATGAGGCGCAGATTCAGCGCGATTTTGAGTCGCGCACGGTCATCTACCGTTTATTGGAGTCGGCGATGACCGGTTTGCCGTTGTCGGAGCAATTGGCAGCCATGTTGGAGGTGATTGTTGCGGTTTCCTGGATGGATTTGCAAGCAAAGGGTGCCATCTTTTTATTGGATCCGCACAGTGGTGATTTGCTGTTGAGGGCCGCGTGTGGTTTAAGCCAGCAGCAACAATCTTCCTGTGCCCGCGTGGCCGCGACGCAGTTTCACCAGACATTATGCGGTCGGGCTTTGGCCGAGGGCAGGATTCTTTTTGTTGGACATGATCAGCATGAGCAGGGAAGCAATTGTACCGGCATCTCAGGCAGCAGTCGTTACCTGGTGCCGATTTTGTTACAGCAGCGACCATTAGGGGTATTGAAGCTCTATTTGGCGCACGAACGACAGCCTCTTCCCGAAGAAGAGCTGTTTTTGCAGTCCATCTCTTCGACTTTGTCCAGTGTCTTGGAGCGCAAACAGTTGGAAGAGGCGCTCAAGCAGAAGGCAGAGTATGATGCGTTGACTGGATTTGCCAATCGGGCGCTGTTTTATGATCGCTTGACCCAGGCGATTACAGCCTCGCAGCGCAATGGCAAAGATCTGGTGTTGATGTTTATTGATCTGGACCGTTTCAAGCAGGTAAATGATACCTTAGGTCATGAAGCGGGTGATCGGCTCTTGCAGGAGGCGGCGCGGCGTATTGCCGGCTGTTTGCGAGGTACTGATTTATTGGCTCGTTTGGGTGGGGATGAGTTTACGGTCATTTTGCCTTGGTTGACGCATGCGTTTTATATTGAATATGTTGCGCGGCGTATTTTGGAAGAGTTGAACAAGCCTTTTCATCTGCCGCAGGGGGAGGGATCGATTTCCGGGTCGATTGGCATTACCTTTTTTCCCAACGATGCGGAGACGATGGAGCAGTTGTTGAAAAATGCTGATGCGGCGATGTATCAGGCCAAGGAGGCGGGACGCAGCACCTTTCGCTTTTTCACCCCAGAGATGAATGAGGCGGCTGCGGAGCGGGCGCGCCTGGAGCGGGCCATCACCTTGGCGTGGGACAATCGGGAGTTTGCCATTTATTATCAACCGCGTGTTGCGGCAAAGAGCGGTCGCGTTGTGGCCATGGAGTCACAGTTGCGCTGGCATCGTGAAACGGCAGTGGTGGCAGGGCAAGCGATGGTGGCGGAGCTTTTTTTGCCGCATCTGGAGCAGACCGATTTGATGGTTCCGGTGGGATTATGGATGTTGGAGAGTGTGTGTCGGCAATACCATGCCTGGATGGAGGCTGGCTATGCGATAGAGCGGGTCAGCATACCGTTATCGCTGCGTTATTTGCAGCAGGGTATGGTTTTGTTGGAGATGATACAGTCGGTATTGCGTGAGACGGGTGTGCCGGCAGATCGTTTGGAGCTGGAGATTGGTTGTGCAGTTTTATTGAGTCAGTGGGAGAAGATGGCCCCCTTGTTTGAGATGTTGCAGGGGTTGGGGGTGACCATTGCCTTGCGCGATGTTGGTTTGACGCCATTTTCTCCAGCCATATTGCAGGCGGCAGGGGTGCGGGTGATCAAGCTGGATCGGGGGTTATGGGTAGGTTTGCCGGATGACAGTGGGCGTGGCCAGATGATTCGTGGCTGGCGGGCCATGGCGGAGGCGATGGGTTGGCGTTTATTGGTGGATGGTATCGACACTGCAGAGGATCGGCAGTTTTGGCAGGAGTATGGCGGTGATTTGTTGCAGGGAGAGCTGTTTGCACCGGCGTTATCGGTTCAGGCGTGCACCCAATATCTGCAGGCCCAGGGTTAGGGATGATGAAGCCGCTGCAGCAGATGGAAGAGTGGAGTATGACTGCGTTGCAGCAGTGGCAGAGTTTGGTGCGTGAACGCAGTGGGTTATATTTTGATCAAAACCGGATCAACAAATTACGGGAGGGTGTGGAAGATCGCATGATGGCCTGTGCGATTTTTTCGCGGCAGGCATATTGGGAGCATGTGCAAGAGAGTGAGCAGGAGTTTGCGGCGCTGCTTTCATTGTTGACGGTGAATGAGAGCTATTTTTTTCGGGGCATCGAGGAGTTGCGCCTGTTTTGTGATGTGTTGTTGCCTGGTTATCAACAGCAAATCAAGGTGGAGCGACCGCTGAACATAATCAGTGCAGGTTGTGCCCGGGGGGAAGAGGCCTATTCGTTGGCAATTTTGCTACTGGAAAGCCATGGAGAAAAATATCGCTTTTCGGTAAAGGGCGGCGATGTGGATGGACAGGCTTTGCAGGGTGCGCGCAGTGGGTTGTATGCCGAGAAGGCTTTATGTAATTGCGATGCGCAGTTGCGGGAGCGCTATTTTGTCCGCGAGGGCTCCGGGCGGGAGCGTGTTGTACAGCGTTTGCAAGAGCGGGTCAATTTTTTTCCGTTAAATTTGATGTCGGAAATCTATCCTGAGCCGATGCGCGGGGTGGATTTTATATTCTATCGCAATGTTTCGATCTATTTTGATGAAACGACCAAGCGGGCGGTATTTTGTCGATTGTTGGAGCAGTTACAGCCTGGGGGCTGTCTGTTTTTGACTCCGGCGGAGATCTTTTTTCACAATCAGCCGCAGATTCGTCCGGGCAATGTACATTTGGAGACATGGCAGGGACGTTTTTTCTTTCGCAAGCGGGAGGGGCGTTCGCTGATGCCGCTGCCAGAGTGGATAGGAGAGAATCGGCGCAGTGGAGAGAGCGAGAGGATAAGGAGTGCGGCAGAGCCGTTGCCAACGATTGGTACCCGGGCGGCGGAGGTGGCTCAGGATCTGCTGATGGCAGGAGAGAAGCTGGGCCACAAGATGGATCGGCAACGGCAGATGGGCAAGGTGATTCGTTTGCTTTTGGCAAACAAGGTCAAGCAGGCCTTGGAGCAGATCAACAAGCGGTTGTGGAGTGAGCCGCCGCACCCGCAAGTGGTGACATTGAAGGCCGCGGCTCTTTTGTGTGCCGAAGAGGATGGTGAGGCGTTGCGGCAGGCGGTCAGTTTATGTCGGGCGTTGATCAAGCGGGATACCCTGAGTTATGAGGGGCTGTTGTTGTTGGCGATGGGGTTGCATCAGGAGGGTGGCGATCCGATTGAGCGGATTGCGCATTTGCGGGCGGCAATCTTTTTGCATCCCGGAAGTTGGCTGCCGCACTATTATTTGGCGCATGCCTATGAGGCGTTGCAGGAGAGGGAGATGGCGGTACGGGAGTACCAGGTGGTGATTTACCGATTGGGCAGAGCGGGAGGTATGCAAGGTCATGGATTACCATTTTTGCCGTTGCGCTTTTCTGAACAGGAGTTGATCAATTATTGTCAGAACCGGTTACAGCGAATCAATCCGGCCTGAGCTGAAGGGGGGCAACAGGATGCGCGGGATCGTACAGTGGGCTGTGCAAAATCGAACGGGTTTGTTTTCCCGATTTTCTATCGACACCTGGATGCGCCTGACCTCAGGGGTATCGTTGGTGATTTTTCTGGCGGTGATTACCCTGAATCATCTCTCCTTGGGGGAGGTGCAGGAGATCAATCGGGATTTATACCGGGGGTTGCGGGAAAAGGATGGATGGCGTCTCTTGTCATTGGGGGTGGCACAGGCGGAAAATATTCGCATGAAGGTGCAATTGAGTCGGCAGATGGAGTCGGCCAAACCGATGCAGCCGCTGCTTGCCGAGTTGCGTCAGCAGGTAGACAGCTTGAGCAATGGGGCGATGGAGGCGATTCGTGCCGATTTGCAGGAGTATGCGACCGCTTTTGAGCAGTTGACGGAAGCGATTGCGCAAAGTCAATCTTTGCGGCTGGTATTGAAGCGCCATCGGGAAGAGATTGAGATTCAGATCTATGAGTTGGAAAATCGTACTCTGGAATCGGCCTTGGCCGATTTGCATTTATCGGAGGTGGATTATCTGGCCGATCCCAATGAGGGGCGGGCGCATGGGATTCGCGTGGTGCTGGATCGACTGGCCAGGGATGCCAGCGAATCGTTGGCAAAAATGCGCCGCACTTTGGATATGAATGCTTATCAGCAGACTTTGGCGCTTTTGTTGGCCAAAGACACCCAGGTAGTACGGACTATCGCCAGCATGGAGAAGACGGCACAAAAAATAACAGAAGATGTGCAGAAGCAGATGCACTGGATGGATCAAAAGATGGCAAAGCAGGTGGTTGCCACGGAAACAGAGGTCACCCGTACCCAGTGGGGGAGTGTGATTGGCACTTCGATTGGTGTGTTGTTGACGGTATTGATTGGATTGTGGGTGGGCCAGATACTGCAGCGTTATCTGCACAAGGTGCCGAAGGGTTTGGACAAGTTGGCCAGTGGCGATTTGAGTTTTCATTTTGAGGTTCCGGCGCAATTTCGCAATGAGCTGTTTCAGATTATGGATGCAGCCAACCGTCTGGCGGATAGTTTGGAAAAATCGATTCGGGCGGTGCTGCATGTGACCGACAGTGTCAACCACTCTTCGATTGAGATTTCGGCGGCCATGGAGCAGCAATCGGCGACAGCAGTTCAGCAGGTGGCCTCGGTTACCGAGATCACCTGTACGATGGAGGAGCTCTCTTCCTCTTCGGCACAAATCGCCGACAATGCCCGGCGGGTATTGCAGATGTCCAGTGATGCCTGGTCGAAGACCAATCAGAGTGCCGCGGAGATGGCGGTGGTGATCGATCGCATGAAAAAGATTACCAAGGCCAATCGGCGCAGTGGCAAGGCGATAGCGGAGTTGGGGAAGAAGTCGGTTGAGATCACGGAGATCATGAATATTATCAATTCGATTGCCGATCAGACCAAGCTGTTGGCTTTTAATGCGGCTTTGGAGGCGGCCAGTGCGGGGGAGGCGGGAAAACGGTTTGGGGTGGTGGCGGCGGAGATACGTCGTTTGGCCGATTCGGTGATGGAGTCAACGGGCCATATTGCGGCACGAGTGGAGCAGATTCATGCCACTATCGAGGGTCTGGTGGAATCGGCGCGCCGTGATGCCCAGCAGGTAGAGGAGGGAATGGAGATCAGCATGCGTGCAGCGCGCATGTTGGCAGAGGTGGTGGAGGGGGTGGGCACCACCACCGATGCCACGCAACAGATCTCCTTGGCGACACAGCAGCAGGAGACGGCCAACCGGCAGATATTGGTAGCGTTGCAAGGGATTGAGCAGGGGATTCAGCAGAGTTCGGTGACGATCAATCAGACCAGTCAGGGGATCAAGGCGATGGCCCATTTGGCGCAGAGTCAAAAGGAGCAGGTGGCCCGTTTCAAGTTGACAGATCTGCAGCAATGGCAAGAGGTGAGCGCCTGAGATGGCCTTGAACCGGGCGCAATTTGTTGCCTCATTTTTGGCAGATGCCCATGCGCATGTGGGTGAGATGGATCGTTGTTTGTTGTTGTGGGAAAGATTGTCGGTTGGGGAGTTGCCCGCAGCAGCGGATCTGGATGGATGTTTTCGCGCGGCGCATACCCTGAAGGGTGCCGCACGGATGATGCGTTTTGCACCTGTTTCGGTGTTGGCGCACAAGATGGAAGATGTGTTAAGCGCCTTGCGGGAGCAAAAAATCAGTTGGTCGCCGCGCATGGGTGATCTGCTGTTTGCCGGTTTGGATGCGCTACGCGCTCTGTTGGATCAGGTTGCCAGCGGTTCCGGGGAGTTGGTAGAGGATGAGAGGCTCTGCCAGGCGTTGGCGGAGTTGGCTGCCTCAGGTGGGGAGGCGGGAGGACAAAAAGGAGTTGCCAATGGTGCACCGCCCACCTCTGTATCGGAGAGGCGGGAGAGTGAAACAGGAGCGGCGGCAGTCACGGAGCAAGTCACTCCTGCTCCTGTGGTGGCAGCAGAGGCGCAAGCCATGGGCGAGGGGGAAGGACGCAAGAGTGCTGCTCCGCCGCGCCTGCCGGCAATGCGTTCTCTGGGGCGCAGTGGCGATGCCACCATTCGCATGGATGCCGAGCAGATTGATCATTTATTGCAAACGGTGGGAGAGTCACTCTTTTTTCGCAAACGCATCAAGCAGCGTTTGCAAGAGGTGCGACAGGCGCATGCAGCCTGCAGCCGTCTGATGGAGGCGCAATCGTCGCGACAGTTGCAGAGTCTGAGCAATCAGTTGCAGCAGACGGCGACGCAGTTGGCAGCAGATGCCACGCTGCTTGATCAGGTGTTGGATGCTTTGTACACGCATACTTTGGAAATGCGTTTGTTGCCGTTGACCACGCTGTTTGACATGTTACCGCGTCTGGTACGCGATTTGGCCAAGGCGAGTGGCAAGGAGATTCAACTGCAGGTGCGTGGTGGGGAGACCCGTTTGGATCGGGTGATTATTGAAAAGCTGGGTGATGTTTTTTTGCATTTATTGCGCAACGCTGTGGATCATGGCATTGAACTGCCGGAAAAGCGGCTGCAGGCGGGCAAGCCGATTCAGGGGACGATTCAGGTATTGGCGGGTACGCAGGGAGGAGCGGTCACCATTGAATTGCGGGATGATGGCAAGGGCATTGATCTGCAGCGGCTGCAAGAGGTGGCGGTTGCCAAGCAGATAGTCAGTGCCGGAGCGCTTGGTCAGCTTGCCCATTCCGAGCTGTTGGAGTTGATCTTTCATCCAGGCTTGAGCACCCAGGAGAGGGTAACCGATCTCTCTGGTCGTGGTGTGGGCATGGATGTGGTAAAACGGAATATTGTCGAGCTGCTGCAGGGTTCAATTCGGGTGGAGAGTGATCCGGGGCAGGGAACCCGTTTTTTGTTGCGGTTGCCATTGACCTTGGCCACGGTGCGGGTTCTGTTGTTTCGGGTGAACGGGTTGGTTTTGGCGATACCTGGAGCGGCGGTGGCGGAGATTGTTGCGGTGCAGGAAGAGGATTTGCTGCCGGTGGTTGGTGGCAGGGCCTTGCGCTTGCGCGAGCAGATGATTCCGGTGCAGGCGTTGCAGAGCATTTTGGGATTATCCCCTTCGCTGTTGCGTCTGCCAACAGAGCGGCGGCGCCTGGTATTGGTTTTGGCACATGCGCAGGGGCAACGGGGTCTGTTATGTGATGCGCTGGTGGATGAAGAGGTGGTGGTATTGAAACCATTGCCCTATTTTATGCGCCGCCATCCTTTTGCCTCCGGGATGATGATTTCGGCCCAGAATGAGATTGTTTTGGTTTTGGATGGCCTGTTGTTGTGCAAGCGCATGCAGGAGATGGGGGCAGAGACGATCCGCCAGAGTGGCGAGAGTCTCTGGCAGCGTTCGACCCGGCATATTTTGGTTGTGGATGATACGCGCACCAATCGGGAGATTGAGCAGGCCATTTTGCAGGCGGCGGGCTATCGGGTCAGTTTGGCAGAGAATGGTGAGGAGGGGTATGCCAAAGCGGTGGCGGAGCCATTTGATTTGGTGGTGACCGATGTAGAGATGCCGCTGTTGGATGGATTTTCTTTAACGCGCAAGTTGCGGTGCCAGGAGCGCTATCGGCACACGCCGATTATTTTGGTCACCTCGCGTGACAAGGAGGAGGATAAGCGTCGTGGCATTGCGGCAGGGGCATCGGCCTATATCGTCAAGGGTGCTTTTGACCAGAGCCATTTGGTGGATACGGTACGTAATTTATTGGGAGAGTAGTAACTATTCATCACCCAAAACTATTGCGGGTCCAGGGAGGGCACCTCCCTGGCGGAGTCCAGAAGCGGAGCCTCTGGGGTTTTGTTTTGTGCTTTTGGCGCGCTTTTCACAACAAGCCGACGCGCTTTTTGCGTCGGCTTAAGCGCCTAATGGAAGCAAGCTGTGCGGATTGGCGCGCTTTTTTGCGCCAATCCGTACTGCATCCCCATGGGGGTAGAGCTGGCGAGCCAGCACGAACCTGAAAGTTATCCCTAAAGTTTGAACATGAAGAAGGCGACGGTCAAATAGTTGATCGAACCGACCATATCAATGAAGGCGAGAGCCATTGGACCGGCTGCCACAGCGGGGTCGGCCCCCAACTTTTTGAAAAAATAGGGCAAGGACATGGCAATAACCGCCGAGCAGGAGATGCTGAGCGTCATCGCTATACCTAAAGTCATAGACAATAAATGGTTTTGAAAAATGAGATAGGAGGCGCCAGCGAGGGCGAGGCCATAGATTCCCCCCTGGATAAAGTTGACTGCCAGTTCGCGGAAGAGCAACTTGAAGAAGTGTCCTTCGTGCAAGGTGCCCAGGGCGAGGCCACGGACGACGACAGCTCCGGTTTGGCTGCCGGCATTGCCAGACATGCCGATGACGATGGGGAAAAAGAAGGCCAGTTGAACGACGGCAGAGAGGGTATGTTCAAAGCCGTCGAGGATAGCGGAGATGGCCAGATAGGCGATGAAGGCGGTGATCAACCAGGGGACGCGGGTAGCAAAGATTTGCAGGGGGGTTTGGGTCAGGACGTTGGCTTTGCTGGAACCGATACCGGCCATTTTCATGATCGATTCGGTATTTTCCTCTTGGATGATGTCAATCAAGTTATCGATGGTGATTTGACCGACCAGCATACCCAGTTCATCGACGACCGGCACGGCAAGGAGGCGATGGCGCGAGATCTGTTTGGCGACGTTGCCTTGTGGGGCATCGACATGAACTTTGACCAGTCGTGAGCTGGTAAATTCCATGAGCAGTTTATCGGGATTGGCCAGGATCAGGCGGCGCAGAGAGCAGACACCGGTGAGGCGGTGCATCTCATCGACGACGTAGAGGTAGAAGATGGAGTTTTGATCGGCCAGATCCTGGATGGTATGGATAGCCTCGGCGGCGGTCATGGTTTGAGGCAGGGCCAGGATATTGGTTTCCATGAGGCTGCCGGCGGTATTTTCCTTGTAGGAATAGTTGTCGACGGGACGTTGCGGACGTTGTTTGGTTTCCAGGGTCTCCTGGAGTCGTTCACTGGTGGCGTCATCGAGTTTGCTCAAGATGGCGGTACGCACTTCCAGGGGGAGATTGTTCAGGATAACCCACGCCTGTTCGTTGCTCATTTGGCGCATGACGCACTGTTTATGGGCATCGTCGAGATGTTCCAGGACGGCGGCGGCGTGCGAGGTTGGGGTGATGGCGGAGAAGACTTCCTGGGCGCGATGTTCTGGGAAGCCGTTAAGAACCTGGGAGATATCGGTAGCCTTGAGTTTGCTGAGCAGTTGCGAGAGGTGCGCGGTAGCGCCCCGACGGTGCAAGCGCACGATTGCCTCAGAGATATTATTTTTTGTAGGTTGAGAGGGGGAAGATTTATTCTCTTCCAGATCCATCATGGCCATAGCATTTTATCCTGGTCGCGAGAGGTTGGCGCGGGAGCGGGCATCAAAAACCGTAGACGAGGGTGGCGATCATCAAATAATTGATCACCCCAAGGACATCGACGGTAGTGAGGACATAGGGTCCACCACCGATAGCCGGATCATGTCCCAGACGTTGCAGGAGCAGAGGCAGACTGGAGGCGATAACACCGGCGTAGGTGATATTGGAAAGGATGCTGATACCGACCACGAAAGCCAGGGTGGAGCTTTTGAAGACCAGCAGGGCATACAGGGAGAGACAGACGCCATAGAAGAGGCCGATGAGGACACCGGTTTTGGTCTCTTTCATGAGCAAGGCGAAATAGTCGCTGACCTGGATGACACCGGTGGCCAGTCCGCGCACGGCGACCACGGCGGTTTGGCTGCCGACATTGCCGGCCATGCCGAAGATCATGGGCATGAAAAAGCTCAATTGGATGACGCGGGACATGGTCTCTTCAAACTCGCCAAGGGTCCAGGCGGCAAAGAGTCCGCCGAGGAAGGGGGCGACCAGCCAAGGGAGGCGGTTTCTGGCGATACCGGTGATGGCTTGGGTAAGAATATTTTGCGACTGATCGGAGTCGGCGCCGACCGATTTGAGCATGGACTGGGTGTCGGCATTTTGGATGACGTGGATCAGGTCATCGACGGTGATGATACCGCGCAGCACGCCTTGATCGTTGAGTACAGGGATGGCCATCAGGTCATGAGCGGTGACCAGTTTGGCGGCATCCTCTTGTGGGGTGTCGACGTTTACGGTATGGACCCGACGATCCATGATGTCGCCGACCCGCTTGTCGGGAGGCGAGAGCAGCATGCGCCGCAGTGAACTGACGCCGACGAGGCGATTTTGTTCGTCGAGGATGTAGACATAGAAGACAAACTCATGGTAGGGCAGGCTGCGCAACGTTTCCAGTGCTTCGCGGGCGGTGGTGCTTTCATCGATAGCGAAAAACTGGGTGGTCATGAGTGTTCCGGCGGTATCAGGCAGATATTGCAAGAGGCTTTGCACCTCTTTGCGGGTCTCCTGGCCGAGGGCATTCATGATGTGGGAGCCCACTTCCGGATTCAGTTTGCTCAAGATACGGCTGCGGGTATCCGGGGGAAGATTTTCCAGTACCGCGACGGCGCGTTCGAGGGTACAGGAGGAGATGATATGGATTTGGTACTCCTCCTGGAGATTTTGTAAAGTTTCTCCCGCCTGAGTGGGTTGGGTAATCAGGTTGAAGAGATCTGCCGCTTCATCCATTTCATCAGTGGAATTGATGACCAGTGCGATATCGCCGGGCAGCAAACGGCTGATAATGCGGGAGAGTTGGGTGTCTGCTCCTTTGCGGTAGAGACGGCGGATAGTCTCCACATACATGGGTGGTTGGTTGCCGCCCATGGCAGCAGTTTGCGGTTCATCGATAACGATTGCGCCCATTGTTCAACCTCTCTTTTTTTCTGGAACATGATGGCAGAGGGGGGCTATTGCGGGAAGGCGGATTGCCAAGGATGAGGAGAGAGACTCTGCACATCTTCTGCTTGGCAGCAACAGCCGGTTTGGCAGGTCAATATAATCGTACTGTTTTCCCGGCGTCAAGAAAGGGGTGTGAGGCTATGTGAAATTTTTTTTGAATATTGAGAGATTTTTTGCGACACTGAGTTGGAAAGTGGCGTGTTATGGGTGTTATTGCTGGTGAATTGTGTAAAAATTTTTTATATAGGCTAATTTCATTTCACAAATTGCTTTTGCGGCTCCTTGAAGAGTGGCAACTTTCCGCATACCATACCGGATGCTGGGTCAGGCGGATGCTGTGATGCGAGCAGGGAAGGAGAATACGCACGGTGGCATTCAGGGGATAACACGTTCAGAGGGAGAGATCATGAGTCACGACAGTATGGTGGATCCGGAACAATTTAAAGTCATTCTGTTGGCTACCGATGGATCGGAATTTTCGGCTGGTGTGGAGCGAGTCGGCATTGATATGGCGACTCAACATGGTTCACAGTTGATTGTATTGCGCTTGTTGATGGCAGAGCCGGGTACGGATGCGGCGATTGTGGAAGAGCAGGATGCCTCTTTGAATGTGGAACGGATTCATACGCTGTGTCAGGAGAAGGGTTTAAAGAGTTCGGTGCTGCTGCGTCCGGCCAAGGATCCGAGTCAAGGGATTCTGGCGGTGGCCAAGGAGGTAGGAGCGCAATTATTGATTATTGGTCGGCGTGGTCGGCGTGGCATGGCCAAATTCATGGTGGGCGACGCGACTGCCAAGATTATCGAAAAGGCAGAGTGTTCGGTTTTGGTGGTGCCGCGACTCTTTTCCTATTGGACCAATGGCGTATTGTTGGCAGTGGATCCCGAGTTGGCTGAGGGTGATGAAGTGGCTCATGGTGCCTTTGCCCTGGCCCAGAAGGGGGGATTGCCGTTGACCATCTTGACGGTTGCCGGAGATGATGCCAGCGATCGACCTGAGGTGAATCAAACGGTCAACCGTCTGGTTGCCAAAGCAAAAATGGCACAGATTGATGCGGATGGTTTGGTGCAGGATGGTGTGGTGAATGATGCCATTTTGGAGGTGGCACGGCAACGCAGTTGCGATATTATTGTTTGTGAACCACGGGATCGTTCGATGATTGACCGTCTGTTTAATGTCAACCCGTTGATTCATCTGATTGGCAAGGCCCATTGCCCTGTTCTGGTCATGCAGGGGGGTGCCGAGACGGCATAAAGTGCACAGAGCGGACAGGATAGCGATGTGGAAAAGGTCAATTGGCGGCGACGCCTGGGGCGTTATTTGCGCAGTTGCGTCAATGCTGAATGGGAGGTATGGGACCGTCCAGTCCGCTTTTTTCACTGGGTAGTGACAGGAATGATCGTAGCCTGTCTGCTGACCGGTTGGCTGGATCCGGCTTGGCAATTGGATCGGCATCTGATTTTTGGTGGTATTTTGACAGGATTATGGCTGTTTCGCCTGATTTGGGGCTTGGTTGGTTCCGAATATGCGCGATTCAGCCATTTTTTTTATGCCCCGCACCAGGTGTTGCAGGATGGTGCGGCGTTATGGCAGGGACGACTGAAGGTGGCCTCCCTGGGGCTCAATCCGTTGAATGCTTGGGTCAGTTTTGTTTTGTTGTTGGTGGTGGGAGCGTTGCTGCTGACTGGCGTGGTGGCCTATGGCGGTGAAGAGCATTTAGGACCGTTGGCATCGGTGGTCAGTTTTCAATTGGGGGAGAGGGCGCAGCGTTGGCATGGTTGGCTGGCCTATGCGGTGCTGCCATTGGTGGGCTTGCATCTGTTGATTGTCTGGCGTGAATCCAAACTGACACGCCAGCCTTTGCTGCGCAGCATGATTACTGGTTGCAAGCCTTTGGATAGCGATCATGTGGAGGAGCAGTATCGGGATTCCCATGCCGGTTGGGCCATTCTGGTCGGGGGACTTGTGATTTTTGCGGTGGATCACTGGTCCAAAGAGTTGGCACAACTGCCAATGGATGGATGGCGACCGCTTGCCTATCCCCAGATCTATCAAGAAAAGTGTGGAAGCTGCCATTGGACCATCCATCCCAGCCTGTTGCCGGAAGAGCGTTGGCAGAATCTGCTTAATCAGTTGGATCATCATTTTGGGCACACCATTTTTCTTTCTGGCAAAGAGGCTATTGCCATCAGCAGTTTTGTGTTGATTCATGCAGCAGAAGATTGGGACACCGAGGTGGCGCATCGTTTTCGCAAAGCCACGGGCAATGCCAGCCATTATATTATCGAGCATCCGTTGTGGCAGAAGCTCCATGACAGAGTCGATCAACGACTCTTCACTGCTCCACCAGTGGGATCCCGTGTGCACTGTCCGGTGTGTCATCATGATGCCTTGAGTGGACGTTTTGCCGCGCATGCCATCCATTTGCCAAAGATTGAAGAAAAAAAGGGGGTGCTGTTTACTCCTCCCCAATGATGGCGTATGCGGTTGTTGATCGCTTCGGGTGAGGGGAGTGGGTTCAGGCTTTTGTTTTCATGAGGTTGTGTAGATCCAGCAACAGGATGGGACCACAGGCAGGCAGTGCGATGGCCCAATAGGGGGGAGTGGTCGCGGCAGGAAACAGGCAAGTTGGCCAGGGATGGAGCTGGTGGTAGGGAATGGAGAGCAATCCTTGCAGACGATCGACGATCAAGCCACCGGGAAGATTGAGTTGAGGTTGTGGCAGGAGCAGATAGGGATCGGCATAGTGGGGAGAGTCATCCTGCAAATTGAGACAGCGATGAAAATAACTTGCGTTGTTAATATTGTGGGCAGGGTTCCAGCGCGTGCCGCTGGCGATCAGTTTGGCTTCGATGCCCAGGCGGCTTTTCTGGAAGTGACAAAGGAGAATCAGCAACTCTGGGGAGTGATGGATCTGTTTCACAAACAGAGCTCTTGCAGATGCTGGAAGAGGGCGTCGATATCGAGCAAGGGTGTGGGATGATCGGCGAACAAGAGCTCTCCATGGGCAAATTTTTGCATATGGTCGGCGAGGGAGGAGTGTTGCGTTTGTACGGCACTTTTGGGAAACTCGCGAATATCTTCGACGGCATCGACCAACATGCCGGTATTTTTCTCCTCTTTTTGCACGATGAGAATGCGGCTGGAGTGTTTGCGGGTGCTGGCAATGGTGGTGGGGAGCATCTCCAGCAGGCGCGCCAGATCGAGAACTGAGGCGATTTCGCCGCGCACCGGGATGACACCGAGAAAGAAGGGGGAGCTGCCTGGCACGGGAATGATATCGCCTGCCGGCAACACCTCGCGGACATATTGGCCTGGCAGGGCGAAATAGTGATCCAGCAGGCGGAAGATGAGCAGGTGTTGCTGCTCTTCATCGACAATAATTTGCTCTTGCTGGCGCAAGAGCGCCGCATGGGCAAGAATCTCCGGGTGAGTAGAAGGCATCTGCTCGGACATGGGCGGCAGGGGCTGCTAGGGAAGTATGCAAGAAAGAAACACCAAGCGAGAGAGAGGCTACAACGATTGGGCGTTGATTGCCAGCGTAAAATGCAGGGCAATCGCATTTGCCAATTTCTTCACTGTTGCCACAAGCGAAACTGTGCATGTCGGGCGTCCGCCCTCCCAAAGAGTGCCCCTGCGGGGCACAAATCGGTGCGGCGTGCGCGAATGCTACGCATTTGCTTTTGTGAAACGCCGCACATTTTCAGCAGGGCTTTGCCCCATATGCGCTAACATGATTATCGAAACTTATTGTTGAGCAGTGTGGATGCGTGTATAATGCAACCACTATGG
>NZ_RXIU01000071.1:0-7328 GCF_004217665.1 Candidatus Magnetaquicoccus inordinatus
AAGACCAGGGAGCCGACGGCAATCAGGCAGAATTGCGCTCCACCGACAGCAGCCAGAATACCACCCATACCGGCAACACCCATCATGGCAATGGCACTACCAGCAAACTGATACTGAACAGCAGCATCAGCAAAGTTGATATCCCAGTGACGACGGGGCACACCCAAGGTACCAGCACCAAGCATGAAGAGGATCAACAGCAGCATGCCGGCGGTAAAGATATAGGGTTGCCATTTGGCCATACCGGGCAGGATCAGTTCACGACGGAACAGCACCGGGATCAGCAAGTAGGTGATTGCCATAAAGGCCAAGGTGGTGCCGACAGCGACTGTGGCATGGAAGTGGCCGGGGACAAAGATGGTGTTATGGATAATCAGGTTGATCTGCTCGGTACCCATGACCACGCCGGTGATACCACCAATGAAGCCGAAGACAATCAAGGACATGAACATGCCGGAGAAGACAGGATTGCCCCAAGGAGCTTTTCTGAGCCACTCAAAGAGACCGTTGGTATAACCTTTTTTCCGTTGCGCCACTTCGATGGCACCCGGAACGGTCAGACCATGGATCATGCTGGCCAGAACCGCCAGATACATGGCATAGCTGGTGTTGAACACCTTCCAGGTTGCGCTGAGGCCAGCATCAACCAGCAAGTGATGGGCACTGGCCAGTTGCAGGAAGAGGATGTAGAGCAAGAAAGCGCCACGGCTGACCTTTTCCGACATGGGTTTGGCGCCGAAGAGGATGGCGGCAATGGCATACCAGATGGCGACGTGAGCCGAAACGTTGATTTGTTGCGAAGAGTGACCCATACCCCACCAGAAGAGGCGATAGATGGCGGGATCAATATTGTTGATCAAACCTACGGACCACAAGAAGGTGGGCAGCAGGATGGCGGCGCCGCTGGCGATGGTAAAGACGGCGATGATACAAGCGGTGATGGCACCAAAGGTAACCAAGGGGACCGAACCGTCATAGGTTTGTTCGCGCTTGGCGATAACCAGGGTGCCCAGAAAGACGAAACAGCCGATCAAGGCTCCCACGGCGAAGAGGATCAGACCCAGATAAAAAATGGGCTCTGCCGGCATGGGAACGTAGGAGGTGAACATCACGCTGGAGTTGCCACGGGCAAATGCGACCATGCTCATTACCGAGCCGATCACCATGAGCAGGAAACCAAGCCAACCGAAGGTGGGCGTAGCCGGTCGGCAACGCAGCAACGTCGAGGAGGCAAAGTAGAGCACTGCTATTTCAAAGAAGATGATCCAATAGATCAAGATTGCCGTACCATGCGCAGTCAGTGCGGTATAGAAGGCTTCTGCACTGAGCAGATGGATGCCAGGGGCGCGGGTAGCAGCGACGAGCAGGCCCAGAACACCACCGATCAACAGATAAACCACGCCGAGAACGGCATGAGCTTTCATCAAGGATTCGGCGGTTTTATGAAAATAGAGTCCTGAGTCAGGACATTTACGAAACATTTTTGCGGCCATGATTTACCTTATCCTCTCTTATTTCACGTAAATTTTGCCCAGCATGGTGTGGTGGCCAACTCCGCAGAATTCGTTGCAGACCACGCCATATTCCCCTGCCTGATTGGGACTGATATTCATAACCGTTTCGTAGCCAGGAAGAATCTGAACATTGATATTGACGGGTTGAATGGAGAGGCCGTGCTGCCAGTCCAGGGAAGTGACATGCAGGCGATAGCTCTTATCCTTTTCCAGCTCCAGGATTGGCCACCATTGCCACATGCGCGAGACCAGATAGACATCGCTACCCGGTGGTGGTTTGACCACAGGAATATCCATTTTGGTCTCTTTACGCACAGTATATTTATCGGCCATGGCCTTGGCTTTTGCTTCAAAGGCTTCTGGTTTGATGCGATAAGATTCATTGGAGAGGTTTTGATTTCCAAAAACATGCCAGTAAGGCATCCACAGGAAGAGAACCAAACACCAGGAGAGGGCAAGAATAATCCAGGTGATTTCGATTCTGTGGATGGGCTCTTTCCACCAGATAATTTGATTGGGAGGGGTAAGACTCATAGATTACGCTCCTTCTTTTTCTTTACCATTATTTGGCTACAGGGATATTGATGAGTTCGATGAGCCCCCAGAAGAGATACAGAACAGTTGGCATTCCCACACCAAGGGCCAGTAAGGCAAAAGGATTATCCAGCAGTTTTTGCATGCCGGGAACCGGCTCGTTACGCGAAATCTCCATGTTATTTCTTTCCCTCTTGGATAGAAAGTTGTTAAAAACAAGCACTGGAACGGGCCAGAACACGACAAAGTCATCTACTGCAACGGTACTGTGGATGAGCATGCCGTGCAATGGGCAAAGCGACACTCCACAGGTCAGAAAACGGGGCATGCAGACTCACCGCGTTTCAAACTATGCGAGGGTCTCACCATAGCAAGAAAAAATAATTGATCTGTGTTAATTCGCTGAAATATTTTTTTGTATTCAGAATTTGCGATAAGTTAAAAACTCCTGGTTCTGCGGCAGGATACGGGGAGGAGTATGCGCAGCGATTCCAGCGTATGGAATGGAGCACACGACTGTGCAAAACTGCCTCAGGGAGGCGTTATTATTCGGTACGTATGTTTTCAGGGTTGCCAATGATAGACCATCAGATAGACAAGCAGGCCACTCAAAGAGGCAAATATCCAGATCAATAATGTCCATTTTGCCCATTTTTTATGTATATCTCTGCGTTGCCGCAGAGCATAATAGAGGGTGAAGGGCAAAAGGATACCAGTAATCACAGCGGTCAGGCCATGGATGATCAACAGGCTGAAATAGAAGGTGCGGATGGCTCCTTGACCGGGAAAAGGGGTGATTCCCTGTTGGGCGTGATAGATTAAATAGGAGAGCAAAAACAGGGTGGCTGTGACAATGGCGGCAATCATCCATTTTTTGTGACGCTGTTCCTGAGCAGCACGAATCGCAAAAAAGCCCATGAGAGCCAAATTGAGAGAGAGCAGATTAAGGAAAGTATTCCAGTGTGGCATCAGGCTGATCATGGTATTCAGGTGGTATCTAGAGAAGGGTTGACAAAAAAAGCAGCGTCAGAGGTTATCGTCATGTTGAAATATCCTTAACAACACCCCTGATTTTCCGATACACTTCTCATCTAGAGGGGTATCATGGCAGACAGGAGCGATGGCTGTGAGGATGCGCGAGGCACCGCTGTGTGTCAAGGGAGAGAGGGCAAATGAAAGGATGGGTTATGATGTCGAGTAGAATAACAAATTATTTTGCCCCGCAAGGGATCGGCACGGGGGAAGAGGGGAGTGCAAAAGGTTTGTCGCGGATGGCTGCCTTGTTGTGCACAGCATTGCTGCTGACCGCTTGTGCGCCGCGTGTCACTGAAACCGTTCCG
Organism: Candidatus Magnetaquicoccus inordinatus; assembly: GCF_004217665.1. GTDB lineage: Bacteria > Pseudomonadota > Magnetococcia > Magnetococcales > Magnetaquicoccaceae > Magnetaquicoccus > Magnetaquicoccus inordinatus. The sequence goes on from NZ_RXIU01000071.1 coordinate 3,389, forward strand.
GTTCAACGTTCCGATCTGACATTGGATTTGCCTCTGGAACCGGCATCGCCCATGAAATCGCGGCCAGCGCAAGCTGTGCAGACCGTGCCTCCGCCTTTAGGCAGTTTGCGCAGTGATCGGCCTGCTGTACCCTCTGGCTTGGGACAGCCAAAAGAGTTTGGTATTCCAGCTCGCGATTCGGCGGCTGTAGTCTATGCTCCTTCTGCTGCCACTAAAAAGGCATCTGTAGGGAAAGCAAAAAGTGGGATCAAGAAAAAAGCAGTGAGCAAAAAGAAAAAAGCAGTCGTAAAAAAACGGACGGCAGTTAAAAAAGCCAATACGGCACCCTGCGTTGTTGCTCCGACAAAAGTGAAAAAGGCATCCAGCAAGGCAACGGCAAAGCCTGCAGCAGCAGATAGCGATACCTTGCCGCCCAAATAACCTGGTATGCTCTCTGCCATTGCACAAATGGCGGAATAGTGACCTTTTGGGATCAGCTCCATGCTGACTTAAATTTATAGGAGGCTGTTGTGAGAAGAGAAGTGCAAAGGTCAGGCAATATTGCTATGCGGTTGGCTGGGTTGTTGCTGGCTTGGACTCTGCTGACGCTGCCCGCTGTGGCTCAGGCTGAATGGTTTTGGGAAGAGTGGTTTCGGTCAGAGGCTGCGCCTGCGGTAAAACGGCCAGGCAATGGTTTGGCTGTTTATGATTATACGCCTCGTTCCTGGGCGCATCTGCCGGCCATTGTCTATGCTTCGGTGCCCACAATCGAGGGGCGCTATCCGGTGCAGGCGCAGCATGCTTTGAGCGGCATGCCGGTGCAGACCGTCCCGGTTCGTCCGGTAGTGGTACAATCTCGGCCACATGATGTCTATGGAGGAGGCGAACAATGATCAATAGTCAACTGTGGCAACGCCGCAGCAGCGCTTTTTTGCTGTTTCTGGGGCTCTCCTTTTTGACTGCCATGCCGGCGCTCTGGGCAGAGACAATCTACTATCCTGGCTATTTGGCCTATTATCCCTATGGGGATGGCAGTTTTGTCTACTCCTTGCCAAAACAAGAGGTAGTGCAAGAGGCACAGGTGGTGCCCATGCAGCCTGCACGCATCATTGAGTCGCCCGCCGGCGTTCCTGTGCCAGCCGTTGCCGCGGCCCGTCCTGGTCAGGCGGAAGTCTCTCGCGTCATGCTTGGTGGCTATTCGGTGCATGTGGGTAGCTTTTTGAAAGCGGAAGAGGCAGAACAGATGGAATCGGCACTGCAAAAGCTGGGACTGCCTTTCTTCTTGTCTCCCGCTGTCAGTAACGGAGTAACCTATACCCAACTGCATGCCGGGCCATACCAAGTTCAGGATCAAGCGTTCACTGCCTCCGATACCATTCGTGACCATTTGGGTCTGCAAGGTATTGTTTTGGCACATGGTCCCAAGCAAAACTCTTCTGGCAAATAGCAAGTTTTGCTGATTTGTTGAGAGTTGCTTTTATGACTGGCCGTTTTTGTGTATAATGGCTGCGCTCAAGTGGGGGCTGACCAGCCCCCATGCCCCTCCACGTTTTGAGGATTAGGGGTTTTTCGATGTCGCAGCAGGGTAACACTCCATCCAACAAGATTTTCTTGCGATCTCGTCGCTGGCAGATCGCTCTCGGAAAAATCCCCGCCATCATTATGTTGGTTGCCGTTTTAGCGACGGCTACTGTCTTCCATCTCTCTTGGCGTACTGTCTTTCATCAAAGCATCTTTGAATTGGCGCACCGCCTGGGCAATCGGATTACCAGTGAGATTGCCTATGAAATCAGTCTCTTGTTGGGTGGGGCGACTGCAGAGTTAAAATTATTGCACAAGTTGCTTGTCGAAAATGTGGTTGATCTCAATGACAATTCGGCAAGAGAGACCTTCTTTTTGGCTGCCCTGCAATCCAATCCCACTTTTTCCTGGGTCACGTTTGGTTTTCCGAATGGCAATTTTTTTGGTGCACAACGACAAAGTGCCGAGCGCTTTCGTGCTGTTGATCGGGTGTGGAATCCGGATCTGAAAGTGGCGAAAAGTACAGATCGTATTTTTCAGCGCGATGGTGAATTGCTGCATCTGACCAATACCCTGATTAGTGAGCAAAAATATTTTGCACCTGACCGTGCCTGGTATCGGGATGCAGTGCGGGCAGGACGACGGGTCTGGACAGATGTTTATATCTATGCCTCCAGTCAAAAACCGGGTATCGATGTGGCTATGCCCTTGGAAAAACAAGGGCAATTGATCGGGGTGATTGCCATCGGCATTGAGCTCGATCAAATATCCAAATATTTAAGTACCATCGAAGTGGGCAAAACCGGTATCAGTTTCATCATCAACCGGCGTGCGGAGTTGATTGCCTACCAGGATGCGGGGGAGGTGGTGGTTACCGATAATGTCGGTGAAAAGCTGCGCTTGGGTCGTTTGGCCAATGCCAAAGCCTCCATGTTGCGGGTTGCTGCCAAGGCTTTGGATCAGTGGGATCTGACTGGTGTGCACAGTGTGGGCAACCATGTCGCCCAGGTGGATGGTGAGGAATATTTGGTCACTTTGGCTCCTTCCATTCACAATGATTGGTTGATTGGCACGGTGATCCCCTCCAAAGAGTTTGTTTCCGAGGTGGACTCGATTCAGAATCGGCTTTTGATCGTTGTCAGTTGCGCGGTGGTGCTGCTCAGTGCTCTGGTATTGGCCTGGATACGGGCATTTTTGGTGCGTCCTCTGACGGTGACCACCGATTTGATTACGCGGATTGGCCAAGGGAATGAATGGCAAGAGGAGATTGTAGCCACCTCGCCGATTGTGGAGATCAACCGTTTGGTGCAAGCCATGCGGCAAATGGGACGGGATCTGGTCTCCTTGCGCAGCAAAGAGCATGAGCAGGTGCAGCTTCGCCTGAATCAGGAGCGCAGTTTTGTGCAGTTGAACCGGGCGATGCGTGAGGCAGAAAACATTGATACCTTATGCCATGCGGGTTTGCATTTTTTAATTCGTGCCATGGATGCCCAGGTGGGAAGTCTCTATCTGTTGGAGGAGGATGGCAGTTTGCGTTTGCACTCCAGCCATGCTTTGGCGCTGACCGATCTTCCTGAAAGATTGGATAGTCGGGAAGGATGGTTGGCCGCTGTGCTCGAAGAGCGCACGATGAAGATATTGACAGAGATTCCTGCGGATTGTTTTGTGATTCGTACCGGGGTGATGGATCTGCTGCCCAGCTCTGTGGTGGCTCTGCCTTTGTTGCAAAATGATCAACCCTATGGTGTCATTACTCTGGGACGTATCCAACCCTTTTCTGCTGCCTATCTTGATTTTGCCATGCGTGTGGCCGGGGCCATTGCTGTGGCGATAGCGGGTATTCAATCCATTTTGCGCAATCGTGCTCTTTTGAACCAAACCATGGAACAAAAAGAGGCATTGATTCAAAGTCAGAGTGAATTGAACAAGACTATCGAGCAACTGCAACGTACCAGTGAATACAAGTCGCAATTTTTAGCCAATATGAGCCATGAGATCCGCACGCCAATCAATGCGGTAATCGGCATGAGCTATCTGACCTTGCGCACCTCCTTAAGCGACACCCAGCATGATTATGTCAGTAAAATTCACTATTCAGCCCATACATTGTTGGGCATTATCAATGATATTCTTGATTTTTCCAAGATTGAGGCCGGAGAGATGGGCATGGAGTCGGTACCATGCAATCTGGACGAAATCATGGAAAACCTGGCCAACATGGTCTGTGTCAAGGCTGAGGAAAAAGGGTTGTTTTTGCTGTTTTCCCGCAGCAAGGATGTGCCCACGCAACTGCTTGCCGATCCTTTGCGTTTAGGTCAAATTTTAACCAACTTGACAGCCAACGCCATCAAATTTACTGAAAAAGGCGATATTGTTATCAGTATTCGCTGTTTGCGCCAATGGGAAGGCAAAGTGGAGTTGCAGTTTCAGGTGGAAGATA
>NZ_RXIU01000071.1:7989-15150 GCF_004217665.1 Candidatus Magnetaquicoccus inordinatus
AAATCGCAAGCTGGATCCGGTGCAAAATACCGAAGCGGCGCAAAGAATCATGGGAGCTCGTGTCCTCTTGGCCGATGACAATAAAATCAATCAACAGGTTTCCACCGCCTTATTGGTTGGTCACGGCTTGGAGGTCACCGTGGTGGGCAATGGTTTGGAAGCGGTGGAGGCGGTCAAGAAAAACCGTTTTGATATTGCTTTGATGGATATCCAAATGCCGGAAATGGATGGTTTTCAAGCCACGCAGTTAATCCGTAAACTGCCGGGCGGGACCAATTTGCCGATCATCGCGTTGACGGCGCATGCCATGGTTGGTGATCGTGAAAAATCGCTTTCTGCCGGGATGAATGATCATATTACCAAGCCGATTGATCCAGACAAGCTGTTCAAGACTTTGGTGCATTGGATCACTCCGGGAAATCGCCGTGCAGAAGCGCCAGTCGGCAAGCAACAGCTTGTTGAGGAAAAAGAGGCGAGCACAGAGGAGATACCAGGAATTGATTTGGCTATTGGTTTGCGGCAGGTGGCGGGAAATCGTGAGCTGCTGAATCGTTTGTTGCGCGAATTTTATCGTGATTATCAACAGGTGGTGCGCACCATTCGTGGCGAGTTGCAGCAGGGGAAACGTCAGGAGGTTTTGCGGTTGGTGCACACCATTAAGGGCATTGCCGGATCTTTGGGAGCACATGCTTTGCATCGCATCACCAGGGATTTGGAAACCTCGCTGAAGGGGGGGGAGGGTGTGGAGTATGCCTCTTTGCTTGAGCAATTCAGTAATGAGATTGGCCGTGTGTTTCATGGTATAGAATCTATGCAGCAGGATCTGCCGGCGGAGGAAAACGCTTCGGCTGATGATTCCGGGTTGGAGGAGGGGGCAGCACTCCCGGATGGAGGAGAGGTCGATCAAGGGGTTTTGCAGCCGTTGTTGGAAGAGTTGCAGCAATTATTGTCTGCAGGTCACTCACGTTCTGCGGACAAGTTGGAGGAGATCAAGCCACATTGCAGAACCGCTTCTTTGCAAGCGCATTGTCGGCGTTTGGCCCAGTCGATAGAAGAGTTTGAATTTGAAGAGGCGTTGCTGGTGCTTGATACATTGGCACAGGGTTGTGGCATTATCCTCAGGAAGGAAAAGTGACCATGGAGCGTCGGGGGAGGGTGCTCATTGTCGATGATGAGCGATTCAATATAACAGTACTCAGCAATCTGCTTTCACCCTATTGTGAGACTTTGGTGGCGAAAAGCGGGGAACAGGCTTTGCGTGCTGTACAATCTGCCTTACCACCCGATCTGATTTTATTGGACATTATGATGCCGGGCATGGATGGTTATGAGGTGTGCCGTCGTTTGAAAGCGGATGAAGCAACCCGTGCCATACCGGTTATTTTTATTACTGCCATGCACGGGGTGGAAGATGAGGTCAAAGGCTTTGAGGTGGGAGCGGTTGACTATATCACCAAGCCCATCAGTCCGCCTGTGGTGCATGCGCGGGTTTTGACCCATTTGGAAAATGTCTTGTCGCGCAATCGCATTCATGCTTTGAACCTGGATTTGACCCGCTCCTTGGAGGAGCAAAAAAGGGCCTATGAGGAGTTGCATCGCACCCGCATCGAGCTGGCGGAGACGCAGGCGATTGCCATCATTATGAAAGCCTTTGAAAAATTTGTTCCCAAACAGTTTTTGGAACGCATCGCCAAGGAAGGATTGGAGCATATCAAACCGGGTACCGTGGAGCTAAGTACCATAACGGTGATGTTTAGTGATATTCGTTCGTTTAGTAAACTGTGTGAGAGCATGTCGCCCAGTGATATTTTTATGCTGTTGAACGGATATTTGGGGCGGATGCAGGCGGCAATCGACAATCATAATGGTTTTATTGATAAATTTATTGGTGATGCCATCATGGCTCTGTTTGATGGTGATGAAAAAGAGCAGGCCAGTAATGCGGCGAGGGCAGCCATTGGCATGCAGAGTCGCTTGTTGGCCTATAATCTGGAGCGTCTGCGTTCCCAACGGGATCCCATCACGATTGGGATTGGTTTGCATACCGGGCCGGTGATGATGGGGACATTGGGCAACGAAACCCGTATGGATTCTACGGTGATCGGTGATGCAGCCAATTTGGCTGCGCGTTTGGAAGGGTTGACCAAATATTATGATTGTCGCATCGTCATTTCTGACGATGTCTATAATTTGTTGGAACCAGGACAGTTTTTATCTCGGCCCCTGGATCGGGTGATTGTCAAAGGTAAAACCCAATCGGTTTTGATTCATGAGCTGTTTGATGCCGATCCAGAGCCGCTTTGTGTGCGCAAGAAACAGTTGTTGATCCCCTACCTGCATGGCTTGGACTGTTTTTATCAACGGCGCTGGCAGGAGAGTCGAGATGCCTTTCAAAACTGTCTGGAGATTGTGCCAAACGATATTGTGTCGCAAATCTTTTTGAACCGATGTGACCATTTTTCTGCAGTACCACCAGCAGAAGATTGGGACGGCAGTTTTGAAATGCAGCATAAATAGTGATGAATTCGCTTGGTCTTGTATTTGCATTAACATTCTGCAAAGCCGGTGCGGGATTCTGTGTATCGGTAATCAATGATGATAAATCAGAATGTTAAGGAGACGTAGCATGAATTTGTCAGTAGAGCAGCAACCGTCAGGAGTTCAACAGGGTGGTATCAGCTTTTCCCCGCTTGCTCTGGGCGAAGGAATTTATGCCACCGACAATAGTTTGGCGACTGTGGCAATGGCAGAAGCAGTGCAACCCAACAAATCGGCTTTGGCAGGCAATGCCCTGGTGATGTTGGAAGCACGGATGAGTGGTTTATTGCAAACCATCGCTGGTTTGAACGCCAAAAATGCCGAATTGCGCAAGATGATCGCCGACCGGGATGATTATATCGATTTGGTAGAACAGGAGAATGCCCTGCTCAGCCGGCAAGTGGATCGTTTCATGACGGCACAAAATCAGGTTATTCATGGCTTGAGTGGTATTTTGGGACGATTTTCTGTTGAGGAAGAGTCCGATCATGAAGAGGGATCGTTGCTGACAGTGGCTGACGACCGCTTTGCCGAGACGGTTGGCCACGCCTGATCGTTGACTTCAGGAGGAGAAGGGGGTGGGGCAAGTTATTCGACTTTTTTGTGGGCAATGCAATCCGCAAGATTTTTTTCGTCCCGATCGTCGTGCTGCCCAAGCCAAAGTTTTGGCGACCGTCGTACCCTTTGTCGATAAGCGCCGACAGCAAACAGATCGTCGGCAAATGTTTGACCGACGCAGGGTAGACCTTCCTCCTCCTGGTCAATGGGATCGGCGTTGTCCGCAGCCAGGCAGGCGCTATAGTGATGGTTATGCCTGGTTTGACGGATGTTTGGAAGAGGCTGTTCGTGCCCATTGGCATGTACAGTGGGAGGAAGAGAGTGAGGATGATCGTCCTGCTCTCGTCTTGTGTCCCAAATGCCGCAGAAAAATCAGATGAGAAGTGGTCAATGCGTCCATGAGAGTTGCCCATGAATAATTTGCCGCTCATTTTGATCGTGGAAGACAGCCCTGTTCAAGCCTTTTTTCTGGAAAAAATTCTTAAAAATAATCAATTTCGTGTTCTTGCCGCCACCAATGGCCAGGATGCCTTGCAGTGCGTCCAGACACAACTCCCTGATTTGATCATCAGCGATATCAATATGCCGGTCATGTCCGGCTATGAGATGTGTCGTATTCTCAAAGACAATCCGCGGCAACAAGCCATTCCTGTCATTTTGCTCTCAGAGCTTTCAACCATGGAAGAGATTCTTTTGGGGTTGGAAGCGCGTGCAGACAATTATATTTTGAAACCTTATGAAGAGGCCGATCTGATACGCAAAATCTGGGAGTTGCTGCGCGTCTCCTTGTCACAACAGCAGGAATCAGCCGCAACGCGGACCATAGAAATGACCGGAGGACGGCGTTTCCATATCGATTCCAACCGCGATCAGGTACTCAATTTTTTGCTCTCCATCTATGAGAGCATTCTGCGCAAAAACAGTGAACTGAATCAGTTGCACGACAAAATGAATCGTCTCAATGCCGATTTATTGGCCTCCAAGGAGAAGTATCAAACCTTGGTGCAAACGGTTCCCGACATGATTTTTCAGTTGGATGCCAAAGGACGGTTTACCTTTATCAATCATGTATTGGAACGCTTGGGGTACAGCACAGAAGAGTTGTTGGGACAACATTTCAGCAGCATCATTGCAGCAGAGCAGGCAGAACGCATCAGTTTTGCCCATCTGCTCAAGCAGCTCAAAGGGGGCGCGGCACCAAAATCCACCCCCAAGCTGATTGATGAACGGCGTGCCGGCAAACGGCAGACCTTGGGTCTGGAGGTGCATTTGCGTCCCAAGCATAGCAGCCAGATGGATAATCCAGAGAGTGGAGAGCGTGAAGAGATTGCCTGTACTGGAGAAATCAGTAGTGCGGGAATGTACAGTGCACCAGTAAGAGACGGGCAAGGTCGCTTTATCGGTACAGTAGGGGTGCTGCGGGATATTTCGGCTCGCAAACATGTTGAGGAGACTCTGAAAAGAACCTACCTGCAACTGCAGCAAAGTGAACGTCGTGCCGAGTTGGCCAACCGGGCCAAGGGGGAGTTTTTGGCCAATATCAGTCATGAAATTCGTACACCCATGCACGCCATATTGGGTTTGAGCCAGTTGTTGTTGCAGAGCAAACTGGATCGCAAACAGCGTGGCTATATGGAAAAGGTGGTACGCTCTGGGCGCAAACTGTTGGCTATTTTGAATGATATTCTCGATATTTCCAAAGTTGAGGCAGGTAAAATTGCCATTGAACGGGTACAGTTCAATTTGGATGAGGTGATTGCCGATCTGCTTGATGTGGCAACCTGGTATGGTGAGGGTAAAGCAGTATCGGTACAGGTGGCATTAGCCGATGACTTGCCACGCTTTTGGGTAGGAGATCCGCTGCGTATTGGACAGATATTGGCCAATCTGTTGAGCAATGCCATCAAGTTTACCGAAAAAGGGGAGGTGGTGGTTGCGGTCAAGGAGTTGATCCGCGACAAAAAGCGGGCTGTCCTGCAATTTTCGGTCCGCGATAGCGGCGTGGGCATGGAACCAGAGCAGGTGGAAAAACTGTTTCAAGCTTTTCAGCAGGCCGACGGTTCCATTACCCGTCGTTATGGTGGTACAGGATTGGGTTTGGCGATTAGTCGGCACTTGGTGGAGTTGTTGGGAGGATCTATTTACGCCCAAAGCAGCTTGGGACAGGGAACTGTATTTACCTTTTTGTTGCCTATGCTGATGGCCGAGCAACAAGAGAGTGCTCTTCCTCATTGGGAGAAAGAGGAGCGTGTGCCCCAACAGGAACCGCTGCAACACCAACTTTCCTGGCAGGCGCTGTTTCGTTTGCGGGGGGTCAAAGTACTCATTGTGGATGATCATGAGATCAATCTTTTGATTGCCAAAGAGATTCTTGATCAGGTGGGCATCAAGGCGGATGTGGCTGTCAACGGTCGGCAAGCGATTGAAATGATTGCGCGCCAGCATTATGATTGCGTCTTAATGGATATTCAAATGCCGGTCATGGATGGTCTGGAAGCCTGTCGTGTGCTGCGTCAACTGCCAGAAGGGCAACAGTTGCCCATTGTCGCCATGACTGCCCATGGCATGCACGGCGACAGGGAACGCTCTTTGGCAGCCGGTATGAACGATCATATCATCAAGCCGCTTGATCCAGAGAGATTATACCAGGTAATGCTGCGTTTGATTACTTTACCTGGTGTTGATGGGGGGGAAGCTTCTGCAAGCGACAGCACTGGGGCAGGCTCTGCTCTGGCAGCAGAGCGGGATGATAATGGGCTGGAGGCACTGGATTGGCAGGCGGGTATTCGGCGCATTGGTGGTAATGAACAGCTTTATAGACAGATTGTGCGCCGTTTTTTGCTGGGGCAAAAAGAGACAACCCAGCAGTTGCGGACCGCGCTTATGTTGGGGGATAGGATCACGGCACGACGTCTGGTGCATGGTGTACGCGGGTTGGCAGCAGGTATTGGTGCGCTGCCTTTGTCCTCTTTGGCGGGAGAATTGGAACAGGCCATCGTGGATGAGCTGGAATCACCTGTTTTGGTCAACCAGTTTATTCAATCGCTTTCTGGAGTTTTGCAGCTTTTATCGGCTTTAATGACGGAAGAAGAATCGCCATCTTGCTCAATACCTGATAGGATGGATAACCTTACAGAAGTGGATGTGCAAGCCATTTTGGCACAAATGTACGATGATTTGGATGGGGATTTTAATGCCGCCAGACGCTCTTTAGAACAGTTGTTGCCTCTTTTACAACGTCGTGGTACCGATCCCGCTCTGTTGAGTCAATTGATTCTGCAGATGACTGAATTTGAAACAGAAAGAGTCCAACAAATCATCATCGAGTTGCTGGAGCAGATGAAGCAAAACCAGGAGAAAGCATATGAGCACAAATCCGGCCAAGCCGAAGGTGCTGGTAGTTGACGATTCACCGGAAACCTTGGAGGTATTGACCTCGGTACTTTCCGAACTCTATGCCGTAGTACCTGCCCGCAATGGTGAAAATGCTTTGTGCAAGGCATTGAAGCCACCCCATCCAGAACTTATTCTCCTGGATATCTTGATGCCAGATATGAATGGTTTTGAGGTGTTACGCCGCCTGAAAATGGAAGAGGCTACCCGTGATATTCCGATCATCTTTTTGACTGCTTTGCCGGACCAAGAGAGTGAAATCAATGGTTTGCATCTTGGTGCCGTCGATTATATCCGTAAACCACTCTCCATTCCGATGGTATTGGCACGCTTGTCCATTCATCTGGAGTTGGCACGCAGCCGCAAAGAGTTGGCAAAAAGAAATGAGATGTTGGAAGAGGTGGTGCGTCTGCGTGATGATATTGAACGCATCACCCGTCATGATTTGAAAGGGCCATTATCGGCAGTGATCGGCTTCTCGGAAGTGGTTTTGGAAGAGGCGGGTCTCTCTGAATATCATACCGATTGTCTGCAGCGGGCGATTCATGCCGCCAATCGCATGTTGGAGATGATCAACCGATCGATGGATTTGTATAAAATTGAAACCGGTCGCTACCATTATGAAGCGCAATCGTTTGATATCTGTCGCGTGGTGCATCGGGTCTGTCATGA
>NZ_RXIU01000072.1 GCF_004217665.1 Candidatus Magnetaquicoccus inordinatus
CTTTCAATGATGGCAATAGCGGAGCACAAGGTCAGGGTGGGGCGAAGAGTGTGACCCAGACTCTGGATGTTGCAGTGACTGGAGATGGCATTCACACCAATAGCGTGGCCCAGCTTGGCTCTTCATCCACACCTGCCCTTTTTGTGGAGAGTGGTCAGGCGGTTATTTTGAATGCCAGTCTGAGCGTGCACGATCCAGAATTGGACAGCGCCGATAACTATGCCGGAGCCACTTTGACTCTGCATCGTTTGGGTGGCAGCAACGCCTACGACCATTTTTCGGCCCCGGCCCTCTCTTTGCTCTCGGAGTTGAGCGAAGGCAGCGATTTGGTCTACAACACTATCCATATGGGTACGGTTACCCACAACAGTGGTGGGGAGTTGTCGTTGACCTTCAATAACAATGCTTCCACCTTGTTGGTCAACACCGTGTTGTCAATGCTCCAGTACAGCAACTCTGAGGTGCAACCGGCCAGCCAAACCATTCAGATTGAGGCGATTTTTAACGATGGTAACAGTGGATTGCAGGGGCAGGGCGGCGCCAAAGTGGCAAACACGCTGCTCGATGTTGCCGTTTCGGCACTGCCTTCCAACTTGGCAGGACAATTTACCTCCACTGTTGGTACTCTCTCTTCGGTCAACATTGCACTTGGCAAGGAGGTAACAGGTGCTGCTTTGGATCCAGTTTTTGCTGCGAGCAAAATTGTCGATGGATCCATAACGGAAGAGAATTGTCCAAGCGATTATTGGTTGACAGCGGGCCCTTCAGGTTCGGCTACCATCAATCTGGGTCAACTCCATGCAATCGGTAAGATTGAATTTTTGGATACCCATAACAGCTTTTATAATGATTTTACCACCAAAGATTGGACGCTGGAGATTCTCGACGCTGCACAGAGTGTTGTGTATACCGCCCAGGGAACGCAGAGTCAGTTGATCTTGTCGGCGGGTTCGACTCTGCCAGTCAACACCATCACCATTCCAGATGTCAGCGGCCAGTATGTCCGCTTCAATGTTATTAACTCCTGGGGGGTTGGTGGTGGTCTCAATGAGTTGCGGGTTTTTGAGATTAATCAGGATTCTGTCTATGTGGAGAATGGTTCGGCAGTGACCTTGGACTCCTCGCTGACCATTCATGATCCAGAGTTGGATGCTGCCAACAGCTATGCGGGCTCCACTGTGACCATTCACCGTCAGGGTGGCGCCAATGCCTATGACCATTTTGTGGCACCTGCCCCCTCAGCGCTCTATGATCTTATTGAAGGGGGTGTTTTGCTCTATAACGGCACCACCTTGGGTACGGTAACCCATAACAGTGGTGGCGAGTTGGTGTTGAGCTTTAATGGCAACGCGACCACCTCTTTGGTCAACACTGTTTTGTCGATAATCCAGTACAGTAATTCGGAGGTCGATCCGCTTCAACAAAACGTGCTGCTGGATGTCATCTTTAATGATGGCAATAGCGGTGCCCAGGGTCATGGTGGTGCCCAGAGTGTGACCCATACCATATCGGTGGCGGTAACTGGCGATGGGATCCAACAATTAAACCATGCCCCGGTTGTGGATAATGTGGTTGCTGATCAAACCGCTATTTTCGGGCAGAATTTTAACTTTGTCGTGCCGGGCAACAGCTTCAGCGACAGTGATTCCGCTGACACTTTAACCTATTCTGCCACTCTGCAGGATGGTTCGGCTTTGCCCAGTTGGTTGGCCTTCAATGCCTCTACCCATACTTTTAGCGGTTCTGTACCTGTTGATGCAGAAAATGTTGCCATCAAAGTCCGCGTGACCGATACACATGGTGCTTATGCAGAGGATAGCTTTGCTCTGAACATCTTGATGCAGGGTGTATTGCTGGATAGCCCGGTGCAGGGGATCGAATATCAGACCGCTACCCAGACCGGCATAACCGGGACCGGTGGCAGCTTCTCCTATGCGACTGGGGAGACGGTAACCTTCTCGTTGGGCAATATTGTTTTGGGCTCTGTTGTCGCTGGTGAAGTGGTGACCCCACTCAATCTGACCGATGGCAATATGACGGCTGCCGGCAATATCTTGCGTCTGCTGCAGACCCTCGATAGCGATCAAAACCCCGACAACGGTATCACCATCAGCCAGGCTACCCTGGATCTGGCCAACGCCATTTCCGGCAGCGTTAATCTGGCAGACAGCGATCTGTTCAGTAATGTGTTGCTGACCGATCTGTTGTCCGGGTTGACTCCGGTGAGCGAATCTGCCGCCTGGAGCCATTTCCGGAGCAACTCCTGGGTTGATGTGCTGCGTGCGGCCAGCATGAACGGGGGTTCGGAAGCGGAATCTGTGACAGTGGACAGCACAGGGGGTATCTATGTCACCGGCAGCTTCTGGGGTTCAGTGGATCTGAATCCGGGTGATGCGGTGCAAGCAACGATCACAACCCATAACGGCAGTGATGCCTTCCTGCAAAAATTTGACGCTTCTGGGCAGTTGCAGTGGGCCAAAACCCTGCAGGTGTTGGGCAGTGGTCATGTCGATGCCGGGGAAGCGGTCATCGTTGAAGAGGGAGGCCATGATGTTCTCTATACCTTTGGACAATTTTCCGGAACCCTTGACCTCAATGGCAACGGCTTGGTGGATGCAGGCGATCTGACCAGTTCCTTGAGCGGCGGCCATCCCGGCAATGATCTCTATATCATCAAACGCGATATCACTACCGGCAACGTGGTTTGGGGCAGCGTGGTGGGTGATGCTCGCAATCAGGATGGTGGTTTGTTTGTCGCCGATGCCCAGCAGGGTTCGGGTTCGCTACTCGGGACATCGCAGTGGGTCAACAGTGATGGCAGCATCGGGCATGAACTGTTTCTCCATTCATTGACTCTGGCCGATGGTTTGACCGCATCCAGCGATGATACCATTGCCTGGTCGCTGGCCGATGAGATCAATACCGCTAAAATGGTAGCGGGTCATCTCTATCTGGGTGGGGAGTCGGCGCTTTCTCTCAATCCTGGTCAAGGTTATGTTGCCAATATTGATTTAAGCACCGGCAGTGAGAGTTGGCGGGCCAATTTTGAAGGGCAGTCCGGTGTCAGCGATCTGGCCATGGATGCCGATGGCCATCTGTATGTGGTCGGCTCGTTTGTCGGTAGTCTCACCTTCAATGTTGGCACAGCCAATGTACTTACCCTGCAGGCAGGTGGTACAGGACATCGTCTCTATGCTGCGCAGATTGACAGCACTGGCGAGGTGGTGTGGGCGCATGGTGTTGGTCTGGGGGCGAGCGGCTATGAGGTGGGTGAAGAGTTTTCCATGACTTTGGTGGATAATACCCTGCAGATTGCTGGCGGCTATAAAACAGCCACCATGGCGGATAATGCTCTGCTGGTCAGCCTGAGCCTGCAGGATGGTCATCTGCTCAATGAGACAAAATTTGGTGGCAACGATAATGAGCAGATTCAGGATCTGGTGAGCGATGCCCATGGCAACCTGCTTCTGGTAGGCCAGGTTGGCGAGGATAATGATTTCAGTACTTTGACTGGTGATGCCCATGGCATTGCTACCGGTACCTCTGACTCTGCCTTCATCTTGAAAATGAATGGCGCCACTGGTCATATCATCAATACGCTGGGTAGTCATATCGCCATCCATGGCATTCCTGCTCTGGGTCATACCCTGACTGCTGAGATCTCCTTGCAGGATCTTGGTGTGGCAGAAAGTGTTGCTTATCAATGGCAGCACTCCACAGATGGCAGCACCTGGAATGATTTGTCTGGTTCGACAAGCCAAACTGTGGAATATAAGCCGACGACGGCTGGAGAGTATCTGCGTTTGCAGGTGACGGTTGGCAGCCAGGCGCCAATCTACAGCGAACCGACCTTGGCGGTCGCCGCTATCAACCATCCTCCAGAGGTGCAGGATTTTGTGCGGGTGGGCAATCAGGGTGAGGCCATCACCTTCTCCCTGCAGGATTTTGCTTCCCGTGCCATCGATCCCGATTGGATGAGTGGCAACACCGATCCTTTGGCAAAAATTCGTATCACCGCGTTGCCGGATGCCGATGCCGGACAACTGCTGCTCAATGGCAACCTCTTCTCCGTGGGCCAGGAGATCCTGCTTGCCGATCTCGACAATCTGGTATTTGTGCCTCAAGGCTCTTTCCATGCCGCAACCCATTTCAGTTGGCAGGCCTCTGACGGGGAGGGTTGGTCAACTGCTTCGGCGTTAACCACGCTGGTTTTGACGCAGACCCCCTCCAGCGCTGATGCTGTTGGTTTTGCCCGTATGCAAACCCTGGCTGACAGCAGCAGTGGCTCCAAAGGCAATGCGGTGGTGGTGGATGCTGCCGGCAATATCTTTGTGGCTGGAACCTTCCATGGTTCGGTGGAGATGGGCAGCGATACCCTTACCAGCGTAGGTGATAGCGCGTTTGTCCAGGTCTATAGCGCGGCAGGAGTCTCTTTGGGGGCGTTGCCGATTGAAAATGCCGGTGGCTCGATCCAAGTGCATAACATGCGTGTGGTCACGGAAACAGTTTCCGGTGTCAGCCATGAATATCTCTATGTGGCCGGCAACTTTACAGGTACTTTGAATCCTAATGAGAGCAATAGCGAGCTGATTTTGACCAGTGAAGGTACCGATCTTTTTGTGGAAAAACTGGAGGTGACAGGCACTGGTTTGCTCCCCGTATGGGCGCAAAATCTGGGTGGGATGGGCGACCAGGATGGGCGGATAGTGCGTGCCGACAACACAGGAGTGATCATCGGTTGGGGGGATCAGAGCGGAACAGCAGGTGGTACATCTGGCAGTCTGGCTCATTTGATCAAATATAATGCCGATGGGACACTCAATTTTAGCGAGCAAACCATCACTGATGGTGCTGCCAACGATACCATCAATGCTTTGACCATGGACCGAGCCGATACCAATATCGTGATGGTGGGTACGCACCAGCAAACCGTCCAGGGACAGACGCAACTGGTTCCCTTTGTCGATAAAATATCCTTGAGTGGCGGTCATTGGTATCAACTTTTGGATGATGTGGTGCACAACTCCACGAGCAATGCCACGGCAACGGCAGTCAGTGTGGATAAAGCCAACAATATTTATGTCTCTGGTATCAGCCAAAATGGATCGTATAGTAACATCTATATCAGCAAGTTGGATGGCAGCGGCGATCAAAAATGGCAAACCCAGACCGGTTCTGGCGCCACCGCTTTCAGTGATCGTGTCTCCAGTGCCATGGATAATGATGGCAACCTCTATGTTGCTGGCAGCTTTACCGGCATGGCCGATTTTGGTGAGGTGTTGACCAGTAGTTCCAGCAACGCCTCTGATATTTTTGTGGTCAAGCTCGATTATGCCGGAACCGTGCAGTGGGCACGTGCGCTGGGTGGGGATGGAGCCGACAAGGTTGGTGGGCTGACTGTCGATAGCGCTGGCGCCATCTATGTGACGGGTCAAGCAAGCGGGGTTGCCGATCTGGATCCCGGTCTGGGTACGGTACAGCAAGATGGTGCCGTTGGTGAATATAGCTATCTGGTCAAGCTCAACAGTGCCGGTTTACTCGACCGTCTGCCGCAAGGTGGTGTCAGCATCTCCGGTTCGGCGATGGTAGGTCAGCAACTGTCGGCCAACACCAGCACCTTGAGTGATGCCGATAATATTTCTGCCCCAACCTACAGTTACCAATGGCAGTTCCAGGATAGTCTGGGCTGGGCCGACATCAATGGCGCCACATCCAGCACCTTTACCTTGAATACCAGCGAATTGGGTCGGGTGATCCGGGTGGTGACCAGCTTTGTCGATGGACATGGCGTGACCGAGTCGGTGGCCAGCAATGCTACCGCCTCGATTGCTCCGACTCCAGTCTATCAACCCCCGGTTTTGAATGGTCTGGATGCCTCGGTGCACACCACTCTGAACGGTGCAGCGGTGACCCTCTCTCCCTCGTTGACGGTGGCCGATTCCGACAGTTCGCAGTTGAGTTCTGCAACCATCTCCATCTCTTCGGGTTGGGATAGTGGAGATCTGTTGGCAGTAGACTCCCCAGGTTCACTCACTGCCTCCTATAACAGCAGTAGCGGATTGTTGACTTTGAGTGGTGCGGCCACTCTGGCGGAATATCAGAGCGCCCTGCGCAGTGTCACCTTCCAGTCGGCAGACCTGACCGGCACTCATACGCTGGCCTGGTCGTTGACCGACAGTTCGGGAACAATCAGTACCCCTCTGTTTATGTCGGTGGTAGTTGATGCACCGCCGCCGAGCAACCAACCGCCTGTTTTAACCGCATTTACACTGCCTTCCAGCAGTGTCAATCCAGCAACGGTGGCCACTTTCAGCTTTGCTGATCTCACATCCTTGAGCAATGCCAGTGATTCCGATAGCAACGACAGTGTCAGCGCCTTCGTGGTCAAGCAGGTGAGCAGCGGCACTCTGTTGATCGGCATTTCGCAGATGGATGCCGAACCCTGGTCTCAAGGTAGCAACGATGTGATTGACGCCAATCATATTGCCTTCTGGAGCAGTGACTCTGCGGCCAATGGTCAGGTTTCTGCCTTCACAGTAGTGGCACGCGATACCCATAACGCCGAATCGACTACGCCTGTGGCCTTTGCTGTGAATGTGATGCTGCCGGATAGTGTGGGTGACTCGGTGAATACGGCAAGCTCTCTGCCTATGGATAGTTTTGTGGATGGTTTGATCAATACCGACGGGGATCATGATTTTTATGCCGTTTCCTTGCAGGCAAACAACTCCTATCGCTTCCAATTGCTGGGGGTGCAGAACGGTGTAAGGACCTTGGCCGACCCGGTGCTCGCATTGTGGAGTTATTCAGGCGGTACGCCTACAATGCTTGCCTCTAATGATGATTTTAACAACTTGCCCGATTCACAACTGGATTTTATTCCTTCCCTGACCGGTACCTATTATCTGGATGCTGCCAACTTAAACGCGATCAATACCGGAGGCTATCGTTTGAGCGCCGTTGTAATGGATCATGCGCCAGTGCTGGAGATTCCGGTAACCAGCGTGAACTATTCGGTCAACAGCTCTGCCGTTATCTTGGCTCCTGCCTTGACTGTGATTGATCTGGATGGGGATATGATCTCTTCGGCCACTGTGCAGTTTACTAGTGGTTTGCAGAGCGGAGATGCTTTGACATGGGCAAGCTCTTTACCGGCAGGTATTACCGCCTCATATAACACTACTTACGGTACCTTGACCTTGACCGGTGATGCCTCGGTCGCAGATTATCAGGACGCCTTGCGCACGGTGGGTTTCCAAGGCACGGCTCCGGGGAGTCATACCTTCGACTGGTCGGTTGCAGGAATAACAGCTTTAAGCAGCAGATGGATCAGCACCTCTCTGGAGGCTGTTGTCGACAATAGACCGACGTTGAGCGCATTCTCGCCCTTTTCCGGTTCGGTTCCTGCCGGGACGGCATTCAATGTTAGCTTCAGTTCGTTGTTGAACAATGGCGACGAAGCCTCAGCCAATAGCACGGTCAATGCCTTTGTGGTTGATTCGGTTACCTCTGGCACGCTGTTGATCGGTTACAGTTTTGCTACCGCCACGCCGTGGGCAGCAGGTAGCAACGATGTCATTGATGCAATCCATGATGCCTTCTGGATTAGTCCGGACAGCGCCGATGGTTCGACCAATGCCTTCAACGTGGTTGCCCGCGATGGCAACAGCTTGGAGTCGGCAACCCCGATTGCCGTGCCCTTGTATGTGGTACCCACTGCAGAGGTGGGGAGTTCTACTGGGACCGCCGGTTTGATTGTGCCCTCCGCCACTTTGAATGATACGGTTACCATCTCTGGGATCATCGATTCGGATACGGATCATGATTGGTATGCAATCACTTTGCACTCGGGTGTACGCTATCAGTTTGCATTGCATGGTGTGGGTACGGGATCCAACAGCTTGCCAGATCCCTATTTGCGACTGGGTTCATCGGATCCGATGATGGGCTTCATGAGTGTTGCTTCCAATGATAACCTGGATGGCAATACCACCGATGCCATTTTTACCTATTTTTCAACGCAAGATCGCAAGCTTTACCTGGATGCTTCCGCCTCTACCGCCTCCACACCAGTCGGTGGAACCTATACCTTGAGTGTGACACCGATTGAAATTGTCAATGCCGCACCGGTGGTAAGTTCGTCTACATCTTATGTCAACTATAGCGAAGGTGGTGCACCGGTTCTGCTCAATAGTGGCTTTACGCTCTCTGATAGCGACAGCACGCAGTTGTCGATGGCTAATGTGAGCATCAAAGGCTACATTCCAAACAGCCAGGGACTGGATCAACTCTCCTTTGCTCCTGGAAATGGTTATGACAATGCCGGAACCTGGAATGTTGACCACAGCGAGCTGACTTTCAGTAATATCAGTGGTACAAATATCAATGGTGTTTGGAATAGCCAGTATGGTTTCCTGTCTCTTTCCGGAACCGCTTCGCTTGCTGATTATCAGGATGTGTTGCGCAGTGTGCTCTACGCATCTGGCGATGCCACGACCACGGCTGATCGTGTGGTGCAAATCGGTGTGATGGATGTTGGGCAAAGCACCAGCAATGTGGCTTCATCCACCTTCCCAATGGCTGTTGTACACACCACCGGTAGTGATGATGCAGCAAGTCTGAGCAACAGCGGAGTGCCGGCAGTCTATACGCAAGCCAATGAACCGGCTGTTGTTTTGGCGCCACAGCTCGCCATCACCGACTTGGACAGCAGCACCATCAGTGGCGCAACAGTGCGCATCAGCAGCAATTTGCATAGTGGTGATGTTCTGGAGGCGAGCGCCCTGATTGCTGGTATTACCCAGAGCTATGACGTGGTCAATGGTATTTTGAGTTTAAGCGGAACCGCTTCCTTGGCCGATTATCAAGGTGTCTTGCGTTCAGTTACCTTTGGCAGTGTCACCATTGCGCAGCATCAGATTGAATGGATTGTCAATTCCGGTGGGTTGAGCAGTAACACCTTGACCACCACCGTGGATCTGATCAGTTCAGTTGCTTTAAGCTCCCTGGATGGCAGCAGCGGTTTTCGCTTGCATGATCCGCCCCCGCCTTACACCTCCACTATTGTCTCATCGGCGGGTGATTTTAATGGGGATGGCTTTGCCGACATCATTGTGGGTACGCCCTATGCGAACTCCTATTATGGTGGTGCCTTCTTGCTCTTTGGCTCGGCTTCTGGAGTGGGGGGATCCTCTTTGGCACTGAGCAATCTGGGAACCCATGGTTTGGAGCTTACTTCCGTTTTCAGCTTGAACGCCAACTTGGGTTATTCTGTCAGTTCTGCGGGCGATCTCAATGGCGATGGTTTGGCTGATCTGGTTGTCGGTGCTGACAGAATGGAGTTCAATGGTTATTCCAATAGCGGAACCGCCTATGTCGTTTTCGGCACTTCTTCGACCGCATCTATTGATCTGGATGCTTTGAATGGCAACAATGGTTTCTTTGTCGAGGGGTTTGCTGCTGGTATGGAGCTTGGTCATGCCGTGCAGAGTGCCGGTGATGTCAATGGCGACGGTTTTGCCGATCTGCTGGTTGCGGCTCCTGGAAGCGATCGTGATGTAATGACTGATCAAAGCGGTTCTGTCTATATTGTCTTTGGCAAGAGCGGTGGTTTTGCCTCTTCTATTGATCTGAGCAACCCGGATGGTAATACACTCTTCCGCCTGGATGGTTATATTGCTGAAGATAAAGTGGGCTTCTCGGTTGCTGCTGCCGGTGATGTCAATGGCGATGGTTTTGCGGATGTGTTGGTCGGTAGCCAATCAGGTGCAAGCTATCTGCTTTTTGGCAAAGGCGAAGCTTTCTCCGCCACGCTGGATGTTTCTGGTCTGGATGGCAATACTGGTTTCCGTATGGATGGAGGGGCGTATCATGCAGCCGGCTTCTCAGTCAGTTCAGCCGGCGACTTTAATGGTGATGGTTTTGCCGATCTGTTGATTGGTGCGCCATCATTACCGAACTCAGGTGCGAATGATTTTGCCTATGTGGTTTTTGGCAAAAGTGGAGGTTTTGCGGCAACCCTTGAGCTGACCTCTCTGACTGCCAGCGATGGTTTTCGTCTTACTGTGGGCAATACGGTTGACGATTTTGGCATTGCGGTATCCAAGATCGGCGATTTTAATGGCGATGGTTATGACGATATTCTGGTATCTGCCGATTCTGCCGATCCCAATGGTGTGACCAGTGCCGGTTCCAGTTTTGTGTTATTTGGTCATGGCACCAACAGCGCAACCGGGATTACCTTGACCAGTTTGGCACCAGCAGCCGGTTTCCGTCTGGACGGCAGCATAGCCAATGATCAAAGTGGTTATTCGGTGAGTGGCGCTGGCGATGTTAACGGTGACGGCTTTGCCGATCTTCTGGTAGGTACCTTTGGGTCTGGCAATAGTTATGTACTGTATGGCCATGCCAACAGTGGCTCCTCGGTGCTGGTCGGCGATGTGTATACGCCTACCAACAATGTGGACGAGCAGTTTATTGGTGGTAGCACTTCATCCACAGAACAGCACATCGAAACCGGTGGTGGTGCCGATGTGGTTCATGCTGGCGCGGGCAATGATACCATCAAGGTTGCCGATATGAACTTCCGTCTGATTGATGGGGGTGCCGGGATCGATCAATTGCAGTTGGATCTGTCGGGATCGGTTCATCATACAATTGATCTGGCTGAACTGAGCGGTCGAGTGCAAGGAATAGAAAAAATCCATCTCTGGAATGGTGAAAGCACCCTGATTATCTCCGCTGTGGATGTGTGCAATCTCTCTGATTCCAGCAATATCTTGACCGTGGATGGCAATATCGGACAGGTGGAGCTGGTTGGGTTGTGGAACGCCAGCGGTAGCTACTCAGGTGATTTTGGTGTGAACTATAATGTCTATACCAGTGGGGCTGCCGTGCTGCGTGTTGTCGATACGATGCAGGTTCATTATGCCGTGCAGCAGGTTGATTTTACCACCAACTCGATCTTTAACGCCGATGTGGTCGGACAGAGCAGTGAAGTGCAGCAAGTGAACGGGCAACCAGCCATCGTCAATGCCAATTCCGATAGCTTTGACGGTGCAAGCAGTGTGTATATTACCAACGCGGTGGCGTATGACCATATGCTGGATGGTGGTCTTGCCGATGATGGCTATTATGCCGCCAATGCCGATCATCCGGTTGTTCTCTTGAAAGCAAACAATAGCTACTTCGGTGATAATGCTTTGCAGGTAACCGAAACCCAGACCGCAACACAAGCCCATTCGGTCAACTTGAATGTGCAGGATGGTGTCTATGATGTCCTGCATGTGTTTGCAGCGGCTGGAAATCTGGTGAGCAATACCGTCACCAATTTTCATGTGGTGCTGCATTATGCTGATGGCAGCACGGAAACCTCAGCCAGTGCTGCCCTGCTGGATTGGTTTGAAACATCAACCGCTCCTGATGTGTATACCTTGATCAGTGGTATGAATCGTGGTGATGGCAGTGCAGTGAATGCTGGCGTTGGCGCGGCTGTTTTTGGTTATACCTTTGCAGTGGATGCAACCAAGGAGTTGAGCAGTTTTGATCTGGTCACCGAAGATGTGGATAGCAATGCAACTGTGAACTACATGGGAGCGACTCTCTCCTATCAATCGGTTGCTAGAGCCAGCGATCATAGTGGCCCGACTTTGATGAGTTATACCGCCGAGCAAAGCGGCACTGAGGTCATTCTGACCAGCAACATTACCCTCCATTTTAATGAGTCATTGGCGGCGTTGAGCGGTGGTACAGTGGTGTTCAGTGATGGTGTACATGCTGATGTTACTATCTCCTTGACCGACAGCAGCCAGGTAACCATCCAGGGCAGTGATATCATCATCAACCCAACGGATAACTTGCTCTCCAACAAGATCTATATTGTGACCATGGATGGTGCTTCTTTGTCGGATCTGCAGGGCAACCGTTTTGCTGGTATCAATCCAGAGGTAGTGATGTTTAATACTGTAAATAGCGGTGGGGATCCGTTGGTCCTGGATCTGGATGGCAATGGCGTGACCCTGCAAGCTATTGCTGACAACACCCGCTTTGATATGAATGCAGATGGTTTGGCCGATCGTGCTGGTTGGTTCAGCCAGGGGGATGGTGTGCTGGTGGTGGATGTCAATGGCAATGGCCGGATTGATGGCATCCAGGAGATGATCTCTGAACATTTTACCAGCAATGTCTCCTCCAGCCTGTCGGCATTGGCTACCCTGGATGCAAATGGTGATGGTCGTATCGATGTCAACGATGCCGCCTTTGGCCAATTGCAGGTGTGGATTGATGTCAATCAGGATGCAGTCTCTGCAACCGCCGAGCTGCACACCCTGCAGGAGTTGGGAGTTGCGGCTCTGGATCTGAACCTGGATCGTGAGGCAGGGCGCATCGATCATGGCAACCGCATCACCGGCATGGCTGCAGTGGAATTTGCTGATGGCCACAATGCACAAATGGCTGAGGTGGAGTTCAGCTTTGTCGATGAGGCGGATGTTGCTTCCATCGAACAGGTGACCCATGCTCTGGTCAACCATGAGGGCGACAATTGGGAAAGTGATGCCCTGGCTGAACTGGTCTCCCGCGCCCTGGCTGCCCGCGATGGCATGGGAGCCAGCCATGTGGTCTTTGGTCATGCTTCCAATTTTGATAGCCCGTTGGATATTCCCAGCCTCGATGGCAAGAGCGGTTTCCGTCTCTATGCTGCCGATTCCATTGTGGCCGCCGCAGGCGATCATTTGGGAGAGGCGCATGGCGATATGCTGCTGGGTTCGGGGGCGAGTGATGAGCAGGTGCAACAACTGCTCTTTGGGCACGACAACGGATTTGCCTCCATGTTGGATGCGGCCGGATTGGATGCCCTGCACACCTTCCGTCACGAAGCGACAACCATGCAGGCTCTCCCGGATATGCTCGGTGGACAAAGCGAGGAGTGGGTGACAGGCGGCAGTGTGCAGCAGCAGTTTGACAGCTATCCCAGCGCGGCTCTGGCTCTCTCGCATCTGGCAACCCTGGATGGGCAGCAGAGCGGGCTGGAGCTTGGCAACAATCTGTTGCTGCCACAGCAGCAAGGGTTTGATTCCCTCCATGCCACAGTGCACGATGCTCTGAATGATTTCAACCCGCTGGCGCTTCCGAGTGGGACGCCCGCCGATTCTGTCAGCCACAACGATGCGGCAGTCGCTCAAGGGGAGCAGGGACCGGCCCAGGAGAGCACTGCCTGGCAACTGCTCGATGATGGCGTTATCCTGGATACCAGCCATTTACTGGCTCAGGCAGCACAGAATGGCCAGCAGGCACAATACTCTGCCAGCAGCGTGAATGTTGCTGATCTGCTTGACTTTTCTGGCAACAATCATCCCTTCCTGGCCCAAGGCGAGATCGGCGATACCATCCACCTGCAGAATGCCATGGATAGCCTTTTGGCCAGCAACGGTACCGTCTTGCTGGGCAATGACAGCACTGCTGTCGATAGCATGAGTCAGAGCAGTGTGGCTGCCGAATCCTATGTGCTCCAGCACGCGGTGGATACACTTCAACCCCTTTTGGTGGGTTCGGAGATTGTGTTCAACTTCAGCAGATAATCACATAGTTTTATCGGCCTATTAAAATATCTTTCACAATCAGGCTCCAGGGAGTATACTTCTCCCTGGAGCCTGTTTTTTTTGTATCTCTGCTTTTGTGTTGCGCGCTGAGTGGGAAGGGTATAGCTAAATATATAACTTAAGATAAGTTAATTTTGCCATATTGCCTTTTTGGTTATACAAGGAGCGTCAGCCAACCGTTCGCTTAAGGGAGATGTGTCGATGAATCAATTGGGATTAAGAAGTCAAATAGGGATGTTGGTGGTCGTGGCCATAATGAGCCTGCTCTCACTCAGCGGTTTTACTCTGTTGGCAGAACGCGATGGCTTGTTGGAGGATAGACGCAGCAAAACCCGTAATTTGGTGGAAACGGCCTATTCATTGCTTGTCTATTATCATGATTTGGCAGGCAAAGGGGTGCTGACCGAGGAGGCGGCGCGCGCTGCCGCCCGCGAGGCGATCAAGCGCTTGCGCTATGAAGAAAAAGATTATTTCTGGATTAACGACTATGGCCCAGCCATGGTCATGCACCCCTTCAAACCGGATCTGGATGGCAAGGATCTCTCTGGATTCAAGGATCCCGCAGGTACCGCCTTGTTTGTGGAGATGGTGCGGGTGGTCAAGGATAAAGGGGCTGGCTTTGTCAGCTATCTGTGGCCAAAACCAGGCCAGCAGGTGCCGGTCAGTAAGATCTCTTATGTCAAAGGGTTTCAGCCGTGGAATTGGATTGTCGGTTCGGGAATCTATATCGACGATGTTGAGTTGGTGATGCAGCAACGCCTCAAGCAAATTGGTTTGACGGCAACAGTGTTGATGGTTGTCTTAAGCCTGGTGGCGCTGGCCATTATGCGTTTTATTGATCGGCAAATCGGTTGTGATCCGCGCTTGATCAATGATATTGCCACACAAGTTGCCAAAGGATCTCTGAATAACTCTTTGTTTATGCAAACAAGTTGTCGTACCGGTGCGGTTGTATCATTGAAAAATATGGTTTCTCGTTTGCAAACAATAGTCGGCTCCATACAGACCATTTCTGGAAATTTGCTCGCCAAAAGCCAGGAATTTTCCGACAATGCCGCCTCAATCAACAAGGGAGTGGCAACCCAGGAGAGCGGTTTGGCCAACACCTTTAGTGCCATGGAGGCGATAGCCGCTGCCACCAGAGAAAACAGTGCCAGTGCCACACAAACCGGTTTGATTGCTACTCAGGTGGCACAAGAGGCGGAAAAGACCGGGCAAGCCATGGACAGTACCGTGCAGGCTATGCGTGATATTGCCGGCAAGATCTCCATCATCGAGGAGATTGCCCGACAGACCAATCTGCTGGCCTTGAATGCCGCCATCGAGGCAGCACGGGCTGGAGAACATGGCAAAGGATTTGCCGTAGTGGCCGCCGAGGTGCGCAAATTGGCGGAACGTAGCCAAATTGCTGCAGGTGAGATCGGTCAACTTTCGGTCAGCAGCATGGGTATCGCCGAGCAGGCCGGTGCCATGTTGCGCTCCTTGTTGCCCAATATTCAACAAACCGCCGCATTGGTCGAACAGATTGTCCATTCCGGAGCG
>NZ_RXIU01000073.1 GCF_004217665.1 Candidatus Magnetaquicoccus inordinatus
CTGACCCAACTGGCAGAATCACCGCGAAAACGTAAGCGACAAATGGCTGTATCGGGGAAAACATGTTAGCGCATATGGGATTCCATCCCTGGACCCGGCCAGGGAGGTGCCCTCCCTGGACCCGCAATAGTTTTGGGTGGTGAATAGTTACTTCTGATTTTCAAATGCGCTTGCCCTGCCTGCTATTGGATACCATATTTTTCCATTTTGCGATAAAAGGTACTGCGACTGATTCCGGAGAGAGCAGCGGCTTTCTTTTTGTTCCAGTGGGCCGCTTCCAGGGCACGCAATATGGCCTGTTTATCGGAGGTTGCCGACAACTGGGTAGTACAGAGATTCACCTCCTCCTCTTCCTCCCCATCGGCTGACGTTGGATCGGCACAGGGACGGCCAATCAACAGAGTAGCCGGCAGATGTTTGATACGAATCAAACCCTGGCGACAGACAACAAAGGCATGTTCCACGGCATTTTCCAACTCCCGGATATTGCCCGGCCAGCGATATTGCGTGAACAGCTCCAACACCCCCTCTTGTACGCCAACAATCGATTTGCTGTATTTATGGTTAAATTTTTGGATGAAATGGTTGACCAGCAAAGGAATATCTTCCAGGCGTTTGCGCAACGGAGGCAGATG
The DNA here is from genome assembly GCF_004217665.1 of Candidatus Magnetaquicoccus inordinatus. Lineage (GTDB taxonomy): Bacteria > Pseudomonadota > Magnetococcia > Magnetococcales > Magnetaquicoccaceae > Magnetaquicoccus > Magnetaquicoccus inordinatus. Next base: position 636 of record NZ_RXIU01000073.1, read on the forward strand.
AATTTCCACAACATTCAAACGGAAGTAGAGATCTTCGCGAAATTTGCCCTGACGAATCAATTCGGCAAGATTTTTGTTGGTGGCAGCCACTACGCGCACATCCACCTTGATGGTACGTGAATCCCCTACTCTTTCCAGTTCGCGCTCCTGGAGGATGCGCAACAGACGGGTCTGCATGGAGAGCGACACATCACCGATCTCGTCGAGAAAGATGGTCCCCCCGGTTGCCACCTCAAAACGACCCGGACGATCCTTGACCGCTCCGGTAAAGGCCCCTTTGACATGTCCGAACAGCTCACTCTCCAACAAACTTTCCGACAGGGCGGAACAGTTGACCTTGACCAGAGGTCCATAGCTGCGTGACCCCTTCATATGCAGCGCCTCGGCTACCATCTCTTTACCGGTACCCGATTCACCGGTAATCAAGGTAGTGGTATCCATACTGGCCAACGATTCAATCAGACTGTAGACCTCCTGCATTGTCGGACTACTGCCAATGATGCGGTAAAAATTTTGTCGTTTGACTGTGGGTTCATTGGTTTCAGCCAACTGTGAACGATCCAATACCACAGCGACCGCGCCATGACAGTGGCCTAACAGATCAATCAACGGAGTGGCCGAAACACGAATTTCTGTCCCCGCCTCTTCGCTGAGGGTACAGCGCAAAGGCACATTCAACTCCGCTTTCAAATTGCTGATCACCTGACGCAGCAGTTCGGCCAGTTGTGGAATACACCCCTCTTTTTCTGTCTCCAGGGAAAAACCCACCGAGGCTGCGGAAACAAAACGGCAATGGGTTCGGGCTGCCGGGTTGACACTGCGCACCTTAAGCCGCCGATCCACGACAATGACTGCCTCCTGGATGCCGATGGTGATGGCGTTGAGAGCCTCATGCAATAAAAAACCATCCAGGCGAAAAGCGGCCAATTGCAGTTGGCGCATCACCAAATCGCGCATGACACTCCAGGGATACCAGACCATCTCTTCCAGGGAGCTGCCAGGAGGATTGCCGGGTTGCAAAATGGTCAAGCGCTCTTTTTTGCCATCAACGGCTACCATGGCTACTGGATGGCCACGATCAAAATAGCAGCAGACGCCACTCTCTTTATAACCCTTGAGAGCCTGTACACCCATCATGACCAAACCGATGGGCTCTTGTTTCAGCAAGGTGGTTACCGACTCTTTGCTGGTGATGGTTTTCACCGGGGCAAGGGTACCCAACTGCTGCCGGATACGCAGTTCCAGTGTTGCATCCATCTCTGCCAACAACACCGTATAGTGTGTCAAAAGAGGCTCCATTTTTTCGCCGGCCATTTTTGCTCCGCTGTTGTTGGCAATCACACAGGTTTGTTCAGGATATTATGCAAACCTTGAGCAGATTTGTCACGGTTTGCCCGGCTGGACATCTGGTGCAGACAGTGTGTGTCACTGTATCAATGAGACAGAGTGTCCCACTGATGATACACACACTGTGTCTCATTTCCTACCAGCAAAATGGAGCAGTTGCTGATAAAACAGGCACTCCTCACCGTTATGGGAAGAGAGATGGTATTAATATTTTACTTGGAAATCAATATATTATAAATTTCAAGGAACTTTTTTCACCGCATTTGTCAAATTGGCATAAGCTATGCGGAATGATAGGCAAGCAACAACCTCCACCAAACCATCCACAGGGTGGCGAGAGTGGGAAACAGAGTGAAACAAAAGCAGAATCGTAAGCAATTGAGGAGAAAAAAGATGGACGCCAAGAAAGTCGGACTTACCGTTTCCCTGATGACAGCAGCCGCGGTGGTTGCCATGATGGGTATGGGAGGCAACAGTACCGCCTCGGTCAACAATGCCTTATCCATTGCAGCCATGGATGGCGACGTGACCACAGTCCGGACCCTGCTGGCGCGTGGTACGGATGTTGAAGCACAAGGCCGTATGCAAATTTCGCCGCTGACCTGGGCGGCAGACAACGGTCATATTGAAGTGGTCAAAACCTTGTTGGCCAGTGGTGCTAACGTCAATGCCCGTGATCCGGCTGGATTTACCCCGCTGATGTTAGCCGCACAATGGAATCATAAAGAGATTGTTGACCTGCTTCTGGCCCATGGCGCTGCGGTCAACAGCCAAAGCCAAGGTGGTCAAACAGCCCTGTTCACCGCTGCCAAATATGGTCTGAACGAGATGGTACAAACCCTGTTGCAACATGGGGCAGATGCCAGCATCGCCGATCGCAGTGGGGATACCGCCATGTTGATTGCCGCCAAACGGGGCTATGGTACCATCGTCGCAGCACTGCTCGACAAAGGTATCTCTCCTGACATGCAGAATAGCCATGGCTATTCACCGTTGATGATCGCCGCCGAACGGGGACATGAAGCGATTGTGGCCAACCTGTTGCAACATGGTGCCAACCAGCAGTTTCGTCATCAGTGCGGTTGCACCGCCCTGTTGTCCGCTGCAGAAAAGGGCTACACCCGCATCGTACAAATGCTCCTGGATCATGGCGCAGATATCAATGCCGTCAATAATGATGGAGTCTCGGCTCTGATGTTTGCAGCTCGTTACAACTATCTGGATACTGCACAGATTTTGATCGCACGTGGCATTCAAACCTCCCTGACCGATAAACAGGGACGCACTGCCCAAGATTATCTGCGCAAAACAGCTATCGATAACGGCCTGGGCAAACTTCTGACCAGTAACCGTCAAGCTTGATCTGTACACAGCCTGCCTACAAACAGGCTGTGCACAAACAAAGCGCTCATGATAACCTGAAAAGCAGGTGTGGGGACCGGGGGGAGCAGATGCCCCCGGCAGAGAACCAAGGGAGTTGCTTCCCAACTTTTCAGAACTCTTCTGAGCATTTGTGGAATCCCTCTGGAGGAGCACTCCTCCAGAGGCTCTTTCCAAACAAAACAGCGCCCCCCATCCGCAGCAATCTCTCTGTTTTCAGTGATGACAACAGCAACTTCCGAACCCCTTTGTTCGGCTTCATGATGGATCACCTCCATGATGCGCACTCTTTTGCTCTTTGCTCTTCTGTTGTTCGCCGCAACTGCGCCTCTGCAGGCCGATGATCAGCTCTGTTTGCGCTGCCATGGCATGCAAAGCATGGCCTACCTGGATCCTGCCACAGGTGGTTTGCGCAACTTGGCAATCAATCCCCAGGCAATGGCCGCCTCCAGTCATGGCTCCTTGCGCTGCCGCAGTTGTCATGGTCCAGGATTTGAAGCCTATCCCCATTTTGAAGAGGCAAAGCGGGAGTCCCTGCACTGTCTCGAATGCCATAAGGGCAACGATCGTTTTCCGTATGCTCTTTTTGAGGCGATTGAAAAGGGCTTTACACGCAGTCACCATGCCCGTGCCTTGCCAGAGCGCTTTTTCTGCTCCTCTTGTCATGATCCACATGTGTTTCACGGACTGTTTCAAACCCGGGTTGAGGATGTGCCACGGCAGGTGCGACAGGATAATACCATTTGTCTGCAATGCCATGACAACAACGAACGCATCAAAGATCTGACCGGGCGCATCATGCCGATGCTGCAACGCAGTCATGCCTGGCTGCCCGATCCCGCACGCCATTGGCAGGCGGTGCGCTGTGTGGAGTGCCATACCGGTTCCACGCGGCCACAAGACCATTTTATTCTCGATAAATCATTGGCGCTGCGAGATTGTGTCGCCTGCCACTCCCGCAATTCAATGTTGACAGGCAAACTCTATCTCTATCAGGCAACGGAGGAGCGACAGAAGATCGGTTTTGTCAACGCTCTGGTGCTCAACAATGCCTATGTTATCGGTATGACACGTAATCTATGGCTCGACTGGGCCAGCCTGATTCTGCTTGCGGTGACCGTTCTGGTGCTGGCAGGACATGGTTTGGCTCGTTGGCTGAGCAATCGCAAGCGAGGTGCAGCATGAACGCTCCTTCTACTCACTCTGTTTCTTCCACCACTCAGACAGTAGAGCTCTATCCGCTCTGGTTGCGCATCTGGCACTGGAGCAACGCATTTTCCTTTCTTATGTTGATTGTCAGCGGTGCCAGCCTGCATTTTGCCGGCAGTCACTGGCCGCTGCTGCCTTTTGATACAGCACGCATTGTGCACAATCTGTTTGGTATTTTATTGACTGTGGCCTATGTTGGTTATCTTCTGGCCAATCTGCTGGGCAGAAATGGTATCCATTATCGTCCACAGTGGCAGGGCCTTTTGGGTCGTCTGTGGCAGCAGGCGCACTTTTATGGCGTTGGCATCTTTCGCGGCGAGCCCCATCCATTTCCCTCCCGTGCACGCTGCAAGTTTAATCCGTTGCAGCAGATCACCTATTTGAGTGTCATGTTTGGCGGCATGCCGTTATTGATTGCCTCTGGTCTGCTGTTTTTCTTTCCGGAGTGGGCTCCAGAACGGTTGCTGGGCTTGGATGGTCTCTGGGCGGTCGCCATTACCCATTATCTTTTGGGTCTGTTTTTGACCGCTTTCATGTTGGGCCATATCTATTTGGCGACCGCCGGCGAAACCGTTACCGGAGAGTTTCGCAAAATGCTGTTTGGTGCAAAGGCAGGGGAGGAGTAACCATGAACAATTCCATCATTACCAGCATATGGAATCATCGCTGGGGCAAAAGAACTCTTTTGCTGCTATTGATTCTGATTATGGGAATGGCGGCAGTGCGTTGGATCTATCCAGAGTTATTGAGCTCCTATATCGGTGTGGTCAATGCACCACTCACCTATGATATTGGAGAGCCGTTAAGCGAACGGGAGTTTGCCAGACTGGGTGCAGAATTGACCCAAAACTATCGGCAAGAACGGGCCTTGGCACAAACTGCCAACGAGGAGAATCCCTTTGCTCGCCGTTTGAAGGTGGATATTTTGATGCGCACGCGCTCCTTCCAAAAAGAGGCGCCCTACCCTCATATCGACTATTTTCGCAAAGCGGGCATTCGCCGCTATGAAGGACCAAAAACCTGTTTGACTTGTCACGCCACCATCAAGGTTACCGACAGCACCGGCAAGGTCCGTCAGGTCAATACATTGGATGATGTGGTGCACTCCGTACACTTTAAGTTTCAAAGCACAGCATCCGGCTTTTCCACCTATGGATTTGATGGTCGGGAGGTCAATGGCAAAGGGACACAACCCATTCCCGTCGGTAAAATTGATCGCGCCTGTGGTGTACCGGGATCCTTTACCTGGACCGGTTGGGCCGAGTTGGTCAACAGCAAACCGGCACATGCCAACGGTGCTGTAGAGGTACGCAGTGAAGGGTGTGGGCAATGCCATATTGGTGGCGGCTATCACCCCTCCACCGAACAGATGTTGCCGGGTCACGACGCACCTGCAGTAGCCAAAGAGGGTATTGACTGTCTGATTTGCCATGCCACTGGTTATGACATGAATCAACGCACGGTGATCGAAGACAAACATGGACGGCGTTGGAATCAGGATCGCTCCCTGAAAACCGCTTTGACAGTTGGCCAACCAACCGCGCAAACCTGTCTGTTCTGTCATCAGCATAATATGGGAGGAGATCGTGAAGAAAATCTGCCTCCTGGTTCGGCACCAGACAATCTGGGCTACAGCAAGCGTCGCCTGCTCCATCCGGGAGCCAAACGAGGCAACTCTTTCCAGAAAGAGTTTGATGTACATGCTGCTGCGGGCATGGTCTGCACCGACTGTCATCAGCCGGAAGGCCATAAAATTCCCCGTGGTGACAAGGGAGTTGATTTGGTTGCCAATGATCTGCCGCATAAAAAGGTGGAGTGTGAGGGGTGTCACACTGCGGCACCACATGTCAAGGATACCCAGGATCGGGCGTTGTTGAACGGTCATGTGGATCGTCTCTCCTGTGAAGCGTGTCATATCAAAGAGCTGCGTGCCGACAATGTGGTATTGCGTGACTGGATCCATCCGGTCTGGGATGCAGAAGAGGGAGTCTATGTCTTCAAGGATGTGTATCAATCGGGCAAAGCGGGCAAGGGCTTTAAATATCTTTGGTTCAATGGCAACGGCACCTTTTTGGCCAATGCTCTGGGTGATAATCCGGTGGCCAAAAACCGCTATAATCCGCTGATGAATCAGTTGGTGAAGATTGATGATCCTGAGGCGGTGCAGCAGATTCGTCAGGCTGCCCTGGAGCTGCAGAAGAGTTATCCCGATCTGGATGTGGAGCGTTATGTCAAAGAGGCAACCGATCCTCTCTCGGCCCTCTCTCCGGAGATGCTGGCCAAGCGCAAAAAGATGATCGAGGAGAATATTCGTCCGGTGATGGAGCAGGGCAAAAGCCGCATCTATCCCTTCAAGGTGTTCAATGCTCTGATGTATGAGGAGATGGGCAACCAGGGCCCCTTTGGAGCGATGATTTTGCCTTTCGACTATCCGGTCTACTATGAAACCGGTAACCCAGAGCAATCGATCAAAAAAGCACTGGCTCACCCAATCGTCAAACGGATGTATGAGGCACCATTCAAAGCCTACATGATGGATGAGTTCATGCGCTATTTTGGCGTAGGTCGCTGGTCTGGCGAGTATCCTTTAAGCGCCGATGGCAAGCTGAAAAATGTTGAGGCGCACTGGATGCGACAGATGGGCTCTTTGATGGTCAACCACGGCATCCGTAAAGAGGGACGCAAATGCAAGGAGTGCCACTCCAGCCGGGGCATCATCGACTTTGAAAGTTTAGGGTATCCCCCGGAGCGTATTGCTGAACTGCAATCGCTGCCGGAAATGAAATAGACTCTTTTGAGCAGTATTTTCTTCTGCAGGGGCTTTTCAGCCCCTGCAATTTTTTACGCACAGTTGATCCCTTTTGTCTACGACATATTTTGCTTGACACTGTGCATGATCATGGTCATCATTGAAATGCCATATAGTGAATGATTGCGCAGAGGAACCGAACATGCCGTTTCTTGAAGAACTCAAAATAACCAATCTGCTCTCATTTGGAGAAGATTCTCATCCTATTTCGCTTTCTTCCCTGAATGTTCTGGTGGGCGCAAATGGAGTTGGAAAATCCAATCTTCTGGAAGCAATCAGTTTGTTACAAGCAGCCCCAAAGGAGCTGAACAAACCTATGCGCGATGCAGGAGGAATAGGAGAGTGGTTGTGGAAGGGCGGCACTGCCAAACCATCTGCCTCCGTTGAGGCTATTATAAACATAAAAAGTCTGCATCCATTGCGACATGTACTTTCCATTCAAGAATCTGCCCATCGTTTGGAAATCGTCGAAGAACGCATTGAAAATCTAGAACCGTTACCAGGAGAAAAAGAGCCGTTTTTCTATTATAAATTTAAAAATGGTCAAGCACATTTAAATTATTGTAATTATGCCGGAGCGAAAATGAGAGAGTTGAGACGTGAAGATTTGCATCCTGAACAGTCCATTCTGGCACAAAGAAAGGATATTGACAGTTTTCCAGAAATTACCCGTCTTGGGGAAGCATATACAATGATCAAGCTCTATCGGGAGTGGAGTATAGGTCGCTTTACGATACCCAGGCAATTTCAGAATACGGCAGGTCGTACTGATTATTTGGAAGAAGATTTCAGCAATCTGGCCATGGTGTTGAATCATATACGAACCAATTTGGCATCCAAAGCTCTTTTATTGGAATATCTGAAATATCTCAATTCTGATATAGTAGATTTTGATGGACAAGTTGAGGGGGGCAAGGTACAGATATTTTTTCACGAACAAGGCGCACAAAGTAGCAAAGGTATGAAAATACCTGCCACCAGGCTTTCGGATGGAACATTAAGATATATTGCTCTGTTGGCTATCTTATGCCACCCCAATCCTCCTCCTCTGGTTTGTATTGAAGAACCAGAAATGGGATTGCACCCAGACATCATACCCAAAATAGGGGAGTTGCTTAAACTTGCTGCCGAGCGTATGCAGATTATTGTCACCACACATTCTGATTTTTTGGTAGATTGTTTCACAGACGACCCAGAAAGAGTTATTGTGTGCGATAAAAATAATATGCAAACGATAATGAAACGTTTGAAAAAGAGTGAGTTGAAAGACTGGCTTGACGACTATCGCAGTGTTGATAACGTACAAAGCCTTGGTCAAAAATGGCTCAATGGTGAAATAGGGGGAGTGCGTTGGTAACATTGATTCACATTATTGTTGAGGGAGGGGGAGAGACTAAATACCTGTCTACAGCCCTCAGAAGTGCGTTTAATGAATTTTTTGCCCGCGCAAAACTAAATGGACGCATTCAAATCATCAAAGGTGGTTCCCGCTTGCAGACGTATAAAAAGTTTAGCAACAGCATAGCTTCTAATACGCTTGGTGAAACCAGCATCCTGCTGGTTGATAGTGAAGATCCTGTTCCTCCTGCCTTTTTTGACAAACCATGGGAATATTTGCACCATAGAGATCAATGGTCTCGTCCCGCACATGTCTCAGATGACCAAGCTCATTTGATGACACAGTGCATGGAAAGTTGGTTCCTGGCAGACAAAGAGTATTTGGCAAAATTTTTTGGTAATGGCTTCAAGATAAATGAACTGCCTGCAACTGTTCCTATTGAAGATGCCTTGAAACAGGACATCTTGAAAGGGTTGGATAAAGCTGCCAGAGAGACCACAAAAAAGGAGTATAGCAAAGGTAAGCACTCTTTTGCTATTCTTAAAGGGTTGGATCCCATCAAAGTGCAACAACAATCGCCATGGGCATGCCGGTTGTTCAAAACATTGGACAATTTTTTTGGCACAGATTCGCCCAGACCATGCAAAGAGTTGAGAGACGCAGAATAATATACGCTTAAATTTTGTTGTAACATTTCCAACCGCCCTATGCACTCGTGACTGGATTGTTGGACAAAATTCTCCTACACTGTCGACGGTTTTTTGTTTTCATCCAGTTTCGGAATCGATCCCACGTGACCTCTGCAGTGACATCATCTGGACAATCTTACCAGCTTCCTCTTCCTGAGGTACGTATCAGCACGGATGGCGCCTGTCAGGGCAATCCCGGACCTGGTGGTTGGGGAGCGCTGCTGGGATTTGGAAGCCACGAAAAATCTCTCTCCGGCTATGCCAGCTATACCACCAATAATCGCATGGAGATGTTGGCCGTTATTCGCGCCTTTGAGGCTTTGAAACGTCCCTGTCGGGTGACCGTGACAACCGATTCACAATATGTCAAAAATGGCATTACCCAGTGGATCCGCCAGTGGAAGCTGCGTAATTGGCGGAAAGCGGATGGTTCTTCCGTCCTGAACGTGGATCTCTGGCAAAGATTGGATGCACTGTGCAGCCAACATGAGGTAGACTGGCTATGGGTCAAAGGTCATGCTGGACACCCTGAGAATGAGACCGTTGACCGCTTAGCCAGAGAGAGTATTCAACAGGGACAACAGGGTCACCTGCCCCCTGATCCGGCTGGGTTGTGCCCTTGACCAAAGGCTGCCATACCCAAACTATCCTCCCCCACGCGGGAGCATGCGTCGCCACAAAGGAGTCAATATGTTTGAAGATCAATTGCAAGCTGTTCAAGAGTTGTTGAGTACCAGTGACAAGTTCCGCCAACTCCACGATCAATATCAAGCCATCAAAAGCGAAATTGAGACCTATGGCCATGTGCGGGATCAATTTTCTCTGGAACGGCTCAAAAAACAGAAATTGATGCTGAAAGATCAAATGGCCTTCATGCTCAACCAGCATACCAGTCGCTAAACAGCAGCACATCTCTCTCCAGCCAACCGTAATAAGGGTTTGGCCCAGTGTGCACAAGCCGGTGACCGTTACCAGGTCACCGGCACACAGGCTGCATCTTGCTTATGCTGATACACAACCCAATCACTGGAATGACAGAATGGGTTTTCTATGAGCACCACCATCCCCGGACATACAGCACTGCGCATTTTGTTTATCGAAGATCATGCCGATTTGGCTGCCAACCTGTGTGACTATTTTGCTGAACGTGGCCATAGCGTCGATGCAGCCATGGATGGCATCACCGGTTTGCATCTGGCTTTGGTCAATGTGTATGATGTCATCGTTCTCGATTTAATGTTGCCAGGTATGGATGGCATCACGCTCTGTCGCAAATTGCGCAATGAGGGGGCCAAAGAGACACCGGTGTTGATTCTTTCTGCACGCAGCGCCCTGGATGATAAAATCGCCGGTTTTCATAATGGAGCCGATGATTATCTGGGTAAACCCTTCGAGCTGAAAGAGCTGGAAATGCGCGTTTTGGCTTTGGCCAAGCGCTCTGGTGCTCTTTTGACCCGCCGTCTGTTACAGGTTGCCGATCTGGAGTTTAATTTGCAAACCATGCAGATTCGACGTGGCAATCGTCGCCTGGAACTACCAACCATCCCGATGAAAATTTTGGAACTGTTGATGAACCGTTCTCCAGCGGTGGTGTGGCGTCGTGACATTGAGCAGGCTATCTGGGGGGACTCTCCGCCGGATAGTGATGCCTTGCGGGTCCATATGCACACCTTGCGTTCGCTGATCGATACGCCTGGTCTGCCCACCCTTTTGCATACCATGCGCGGGGTTGGTTATCGTTTGGCATTGGCTGATGCGTCGTCCCCGTAATCTACGTTTTCGAGTAGCGCTGGCTTTTGCCGGTTTTGGCGCTGTAGTCAGCACCATTCTGGGAATGGTGATGTTGTTGACTACCCATGATCTTGGACAACGTTTGATCGACGATATTCTGACTGCAGAATTGGATGATTTTTTTGCCAGACGCAGCCGCAACCCTGCCTCCCTGCCTCCCAAAACGGTGACCTTGCATGGCTATGTCCAAAAGGGCCCAAACGAGCGGGAGGATGAAATTCCCCACTATTTGCATGGTCTCACCCCGGGACGACATAATCTGAGTGTGGGCACCTTGACCTATCGGGTTGCTGTGGCTACCCACCAAGAGAGCCGCTATTTCCTGCTGTATGACACTACCCAACAACATAAACGAGAACAACACTTTTTGTTTCTTTTTGCTGCCGGTGTTATCTTGATCACAGTGGTTTCGGCACTGGGTGGCATGTGGCTGGTTGGTATCATCATAGCCCCGGTCACCGAATTGGCACGACAGGTACGCAATCGTCAAGCAGACAGTTGGCCGCTGCAATTGGCTGCCCATTTTCCTGATGATGAAGTGGGCGAACTGGCGCATGCTTTTGATCTGCATCTGGCCCGTTTGCACTCTTTTATGGAACGAGAGCGAGCCTTCACGGCTGATGTCAGTCATGAGTTGCGTACCTCTCTGACTGTCATTTTAAGTGCATGCGAAATCCTGCTGGGCGATGAGAGCTTGAGCGAACGCCAGCGTAATCGATTGCAACGCATCGAAAGAGCGGCGCATGATATGGCAGAAATGGGTACTACGCTGTTATTGATGGCCAGAGAACAACACGCTTTGTCGATTGGTGAAAATAGCTGTCTGGCGGAAGTAATCAACGAAGCAATTGAAAAATTTCGTTTCCTTTTGAAGAGCAAACCGATTCAACTGAGCGTCAATACCGATCCACAACTCTATCTGGCCGCCGATCGTGGCTTGGTCTATATTGCTGTTTCCAACATTGTACGCAATGCCTTTGCCTATACCGAACAGGGCGAAATTGTCGTCATGCAGGATCAATGCTCTTTGACCGTGCGGGACAGCGGTTGCGGCATGCGCAGTCAGCAGATGGAAAGCCTTTTTTTACGTCATTTTCACTCTTCTTCCTACAGTAAAGGTTCCGGTATCGGCCTCTCCCTGGTCAAACGTATCTGCGACCACTATCGATGGACCATGCAGTTGAGCAGTAGGGAACTGTGCGGAGCAGAGGTGCGCATTCAGTTTCATTCCGCGCCAAGCAACAGTGCTGCAGGTCTCAGCAATTAAAGCTTTCCGTCGCTATCCTTTTACCAATACTTGCGTTAAAAATGCTATTCAGCAATAATCCCCCCACATTATTGTATTTAGCAATCGTTGAAAATCTGGCAATAAACATAGGCATGGATGCGCAATTTTCAGCAGGGATAGCGCCATTTTGACGACTCGCTGCTCTTGGGGGGTGCGCTATGTCACAGTTTTCGTTTGCTTTTTTTTCTTCTGTCCAAGGTTCGCTCAATCAAAAAATCCTATTGATTACCGGCACATTAAGCACACTATTGCTGGTTGTATCTGCCTGGTTGTTGATGCAACACACCTCCTGGGTCTTACAGGAACAAAATCGTTCCGAAATTGAGCGTTTGGTAGCGACAGCAAACAAGGGTCTGCAATCGATCATGTTGGCCGGACAGGCAAAAATGGCTCATGACTATATCGAACAGTTGCAACGAGTGGCAGGTATTGTCACCTTGCGGATATTTCGCAGCAACGGTAGTGAGGCTTTTCAATCATCGACCCATAATCAGATTGAAGCGGGTTGGTCTAATCCATTTCAACAGGTGGTGCAGGATGGCAAGGAAGTGGTATTGACCACGACAGGCAAGGATGGAACGGCGCAGATGACCATCTTTTCGCCGTTGCTGAATCGGGAGGCCTGTTATGGTTGTCATGGTAGTGATCATCGCGTGCGTGGTGTATTCATGCTCACCGTTTCACAAGAGGTCAATGAACGCCATATTCAATCCATTCAATATCGGATAGCCGGCACAGCTTTTATTATAATATCTCTCATCCTTTTTTTTACATATTTTATTCTGCGTCGCCTGGTACACAAACCACTCAGCCGCTTGCAGACTGCGATCAAGAGAATAGCCGAGGGAGATTTGACCCATATGATTCCCTTGCCAGCGCAACCATTGGATGATTTAGGGATAATCGCCCAGGATGTCAACAACATGACAGAGCGTTTTGCCACCACCATTCGCCAAGTGCAATTGCAAACCCATTCCATGGCGGCCTGTGTCGAAGAGCTCATCACAGTACGGGGCATTCTGGCGGATGAATCGATTTTCAACCTGCATTTGGCGGAGGAGACAGCCACCGATCACAAACAGGTCGAAGAGAAGGTGGCAGCCATACGGGTATCGGTTCAGGATACCACAGAGCGGGTGGGATCGGTATCGCAGGCTACTGAGCATTTATCGAGCAATATTTCGCGCATAGCCGGAGGAGCAGAACAAACAAGCCATAACATTCATACCATGGCTTCGGCTGCGGAGGAGATTACTGCCAACCTTTCGGGTGTCAATGACAGTTTACGCCGGGTTGATCAATCTGTTTCGCAAATTGCCGGAGCGATTGCGGAGGTCACCTCTTCTTTGCAGCAGGTTCGCCAACAGTGCCAACAGGCCAACAATGAATCGCAGCAAGCCAACACACGAGCCCGCAACACCCAGGGGGTGATGGACAAATTGCACAAATCGGCGCAAGAAATTGGCAAGGTACTCAATTTGATTCGCAATATTGCCAATCAAACAAGTATGTTGGCACTGAATGCCAGTATTGAAGCTGCTGGAGCGGGTGAAGCGGGCAAAGGCTTTGCGGTGGTTGCCCATGAGGTCAAGGAGTTGGCACGACAAACCGATGATGCAACACGCTTGATAGCCGAAAGGGTACAGGAGATTCAACAAAATACGCGCGAGGTGATGGCGGCTAATCGGGAAATTGTGGAGAGCATTCAGTATATTGATCAAGCCAATGGCGGTATTGTACGCGCCGTGGATGAGCAGGCAGAGAGTATCAATGGTATTGCCCAATCCATTCATGATGTTGCCTATGCGGCAGGCAATGTAACCCGCAATGCGGAGGAGTTGAATGTGGCCTCTCAGGATATTGCCCGTTCTGCTTTGCAGGCGGCCAATGAGGCGAGCAAAGTGGCACGTTCGGCTGCGGATGCCGCACTCTCTGCGACAGATTTGGCTCGTCATAGTGATGATATTCACAAGATTGCCCTTCAGGTCTCCGATGCGGCCAATGAAGCAGCAGCAGCCACCAGTCGTGCCGATGGCAAGGTACATGAAATGCTGCATACCTCAGGATTGGTCAATGGAGCGATTCATCATGCCTCTTTATTGATCGACTCAATAGCCGTACCGGGACAAAAATTATCGGTTTCGGTCAATGATCTGACCATTCCGGCAGAGCCATTTACCGTACAGAAGACCAAAGGGGCGCATCTGAAATGGCTGGGCAAGTTGGAAAATGTGATTCGTGGCCGCAGTGATTTGCAACCTGAACAGGTGGTGAGTGGTCGCGAGTGTGATTTTGGCAAATGGTATTATAGCGAAGGGAGTGCCCGTTTCAGCCACTTGCCACTTTTCCAACGCCTTGGTGAGGTGCATTTGCAGGTCCATGAGGTTGCACGTGAAACGGTCAAATTAGCCAGCCAAGGCAACCCTGCGGCTGCAGAAAGAAAGATGAATGAATTTGCTACCATCAAAGATCAACTTTTCGATCTTCTTGACCAATTATACATGCAAGCAAATTAATTGAAAAACTGTTCAGGTTCGTGCCGACTCGCCAGCTCCGACCCCAGAGAAATGCTGTGTGGATTGGCGCAAAATAGCGCGCCAAAAACAAAAAATCAGCAAAATCCCAGGGAT
>NZ_RXIU01000074.1 GCF_004217665.1 Candidatus Magnetaquicoccus inordinatus
GATTGAAAACCGGTACGACTGCTGCTCGCTCTCTCCGTTCTCTCGCCCGCTCCTGAGTAGGAACCACCCCCAGAACGACCCTCCCCGCTGCGTGAGGATTGAAAACCGGTACGACTGCTGCTCGCTCTCTCCGTTCTCTCGCCCGCTCCTGAGTAGGAACCACCCCCAGAACGCCCCTCCCCGCTGCGCGAGGATTGAAAACCGGAACGACTGCTGCTCGCTCTCTCGGTTCTCTCGCCCGCTCCTGAATAGGAACGGCCTCCGTCACGACCCTCCCCGCTGCGCGAGGATTGAAAACCAGTACGACTATTGCTCGTTCTCTCCACTCTCTCTCCCGTTCCAGAATAGGAACGGCCTCCGTCCCGCCCTTCCCCGCTGCGCGAGGATTGGCCAAAAGTTGAATTTTCTGTTCTCGCTGGCTGCCCTCTGCTCTGCGACCGGGCTGCAGGTGCGCCTTTGGCCTCTGCTGAGGAGGAAGTCGATGCGGATGCAGAGCGCGCTCTACCCTCTGGCAGATTGCCCACTTTAATTTTATAAGTGGAAAGCAGCGCCTTGATCTCTGGCATCGTGAGCAGGCGCCACTCTCCACGCGGCAAATCAGCCAATTCACAGGTACCATATTGGGTGCGCAGCAGGCGGGAAACCTCCATATCCACAGCGGCAAAGATACGCCGCACAATACGGTTACGCCCTTCGTTCAAGGTGATGGTCAACCAACTGTTGGCCCCTGGCACTTGATCCACCGTCAGCGACAAAGGACCGGTTGGTCCATCCTCCAGGAGCACCCCCTCCTGCAAGCGGGCCAACATGGCGGCATCGATCCGTCCATGCACGCGCACCCGATAGGTGCGGGGAATCTGTGTACTGGGGTGCATCAACTGATGGGCCAGTTCGCCATGATTGGTAAAGAGCAACAAGCCTTCCGAGTTATAATCCAAACGACCGATACTGATCATCCTCGCTTGCTCGGCGGGCAGCAGCTCAAAGACACTGCGCCGATTTTCTGGATCTTTGCGGGTACAGACCACTCCCGCTGGTTTGTGCAGCATCACCACCCGCACGGGCTCCTGCAACGGCACCG
The DNA here is from genome assembly GCF_004217665.1 of Candidatus Magnetaquicoccus inordinatus. Lineage (GTDB taxonomy): Bacteria > Pseudomonadota > Magnetococcia > Magnetococcales > Magnetaquicoccaceae > Magnetaquicoccus > Magnetaquicoccus inordinatus. Next base: position 1,082 of record NZ_RXIU01000074.1, read on the forward strand.
CCAGACGACCATCCACCAACACCTGATCGCCACGGCTGACCTTATTGCCCAACTCCTTGACCACCACACCGTTGACAGTGACCCGGCCATGCAGGATCCACTCCTCTCCCTCGCGGCGGGAGCACAGACCTGCTTCTGCCAACCATTTTTGCAACCGGACCGCTTCAACTGCCATGATTTACACCTAAAAAAAGGGTTTATAGTGTAGGCTTGCCATTCCACCGGGAGTGGCAACCTCTTTACTGAAAGGCTTTTGGCAGACCCAGAACCGAACGAACCTGATCCATCGTCTGTCTGGCCTGGGCGCGTGCCTGCTCGGCCCCACGCAGCAACAGCTCCTGCAGTTGCCCTCGATCGCTGTTGAGCTGCAAAAAACGGCTACGGATCGGTTGCAGAAGAGCATTCACCGCCTCAGCGGTCTCCATTTTTAATTTGCCATACTGATTATGGGCAAAATGGCTCAACGCCTGTTCACGACTGTTACCGGTGGCTGCGCACCAAATATTGAGCAGATTGGCCACTCCAGGTTGGTTTACCTCATCATATTGGATCACCCCCAAAGTATCGGTCACCGCTTTTTTAAACTTTTTGACGATGGCATCGGGTTCATCGAGCAACATCACCCGTGCCAGTTCGGAGAGGGCACTTTTGGACATTTTTTTGCTGGGTTCCTGCAGATCTTTGACCCGTGCCACGCCATCGTTGCCAATCAACGGCTCTGGCACGCGAAAAACCGGACCATAGAGACCGTTAAAGCGAATGGCAACATCACGAGTCAGTTCCAGGTGCTGTTTTTGATCTTCGCCGACCGGCACCTTGTGGGTCTGGTAGAGCAGAATATCTGCCGCCATCAAAACCGGATAGGTAAAAAGAGCGGCATTGATATTTTGTTGGTGTTGCTGCGCCTTATCCTTGAATTGGGTCATGCGCTCCAATTCACCCATTTGGGTAAAGGTGGACAAAAACCAGGCCAGCTCGGAATGGGCCGGCACATGGCTTTGCAGAAAGATAATGCTGCGTTCTGGATCGATACCGCAGGCCAGATAGAGTGCTGTCAACTCAAAGATATTCTCCCGGAGCTGTTGTGGATCCTGACGCACGGTCAAGGCATGCAGATCCACCACACAAAAGATGCAGGAATAGTCCTGCTGCATGCGTACCCAAGTGCGCAGTGCACCCATATAGTTGCCCAAGGTCAACTGTCCGGTCGGTTGGGCACCACTAAAAACGGTCGGCAAAGAGGAAGAAGCAGTCACGGCAGAAAAACTCCAAGACAATGAAGACAGAACCCTCTCCCTGAGCCATCAGGAAGAGAGAGCCTGGCGGATAAAAAAGCGGGTAACAGAGGAGATGATCGGCCCCAATACAGAGCCCAACATGCCGGAAAAGGCCAACAACAATACCAATGCCAAACCGATGCGTTCCATGGCAGCCAGGGCCTGATCCATGGGCGGAGGCAACAGCGCAACCAGAATGCGCCCTCCATCCAATGGTGGCAGAGGCAACAGATTGAAGACCCCCAGAATGACATTCATTTTGATCATGGCCAGCAGCATATCCACCAAAAAAAAGGAGGGAGCATCGGTGGAAACAGCCAACAGATGCAAGGCTATCGCCGCGACTGCAGCCTGCAAAAAGTTGCTCAACGGACCTGCCCCGGCCACCACAATCAAGGCCAGACGCATCGCCATCCCGCGCAGACGCTGCCCATGCCGATCACGGAAGGCGTTGGGATTGATGGGCACCGGTTTGGCACCACCAAACAAGATTGGCGACCCCATGGTCATCAGCGAGGTCACCAGCAACAGTCCCGGCACCAACAGCGTCATCATCGGATCGATATGCGGCAGAGGATTCAGGGTCAAGCGCCCCATGCGCTCCGGGGTCGGATCACCATAGCGTGCTGCCGCAAAGCCATGGGCCCACTCATGCAACGTGATGGCAAAGATCACCCCTGGAGCCCAGACCAGGAGGTTATAAATCAGGTTAGTGCTGTTCATGCCCTTCCACCAGTTGCCCGTCAATCAGATGAATACGCCGATCCAGATCGGCGGCCAACTCCATGTTGTGGGTCACCATCAAACAGGTCAATCCTTTGCTGCGGTTGAGCTCTTTGAGCAGATGAAAGACCCCCTGGGCGGTTTTGCGATCCAGATTGCCGGTGGGTTCGTCGGCCAGCAGCAGGTCAGGATTGCTCACCACAGCCCGGGCGATAGCTACCCGTTGTTGTTCGCCACCCGACATCTGCCCCGGACGATGGTGCAGACGATGCGCCAACTCCACCTCGTGCAACGCCTGTTCTGCCCGCGCCAAAGCTTCCCGTCGCGGGCTGCGCCCAATCAACAAGGGCAACATCACATTTTCGATTGCGCTAAACTCCGGCAACAGGCGATGCGATTGATAGATAAAACCGATGCGCCGGTTGCGAAAGGCGGCACATTTGTTTTGTGACAGCGCAAACAGATCGGTACCATCCACCACAACGGTGCCACTGCTGGGCCGATCCAGAGCCCCCAAAATCTGGATCAATGTGCTTTTGCCGGTTCCCGAAACCCCCAGCAGAGCCACCATCTCTCCCCGCCTCAAGGTGAGATTGACCCCACGCAACACCTCAAACTCCTGGTTGGAGGAGTGGAAGGATTTGCGCAGTTCACGCGCTTCCAAAAGCATTTCGCTCATTGTCTTATCCGTTTTCTGCTGTTGACCCGGCTGGGAGATCTCTGCACCCGCAACGCCGCCGGATGGCCCACCAGATCATATTCATGGCTTTCGGTAATGATTACCGGCAACAGAGTGCCCGCAGGCGGCTGACCGGCATTGATATAGACCACCCCATCAATCTCTGGAGCCTGGCCTTTGCTTCGACCAAGCATCAACCCGGAATGTTCCGCAGACCTCTGCTCCACCAGAACCTCCAGCTTTTTGCCAAGCCAACGACGCAATTTGCGCCGACTGATCGGCTGTTGTTTGGCCAGCAGTTGCTGACGCCGCTCCTCGGCCAGCGCAGCATCCACCTTGTCGGGCAGGCCATAGGCGCTACAGCCCAGCTCATCGGAATAGGTAAAGACTCCCACATGGTCAAACCACTCCTGCCCAACCAGATCCAGCAACTGGGCAAACTCGGCAGCGCTTTCACCGGGAAAACCGACGATAAAGGTGGTGCGCAGGGTTGCTTGCGGCAGATAGTGGTCAATCTGTTGCAGCAGGCGTTGAATATCCTCGGCGCGTTCGGCCCGGCGCATGCGTGTCAATACAGCCGAATGGGCATGCTGCAAAGGAATATCCAGATAGGGGACGATTTTTTCTTCTTCAGCCATCACCTGCAACAGCTCAGTGGTGACCAGGGTGGGATAGAGATAGAGAGTGCGAATCCAGGCCACTCCTTCCACCTTGGCCAACAGCCGCAACAGAGCTGCCAACGAGCTGCGTGGCTGCAGATCCCGTCCGTAGAGGGTGCTGTCCTGGGAGACCAGATTGATCTCCAACACCCCCTGGGCTGCCAAAGCCTGGACCTCGGCAAGGATCTCTTCCGGAGGACGGGAGCGAAAGCGACCACGCAGTTGCGGAATAATACAAAAGGAGCAACTGTTGTTACACCCTTCGGCTATTTTGACATAGGCGGAATGGGGAAGCGTGGTCAGCAACCGCTGTGGAGCTGGCGCAGGCGCTGCTGCTGCAGGCAGACTCTCCCTCTGCAGATCAGTTCTCTCTTCGGCCTGTTGCCCGGCAACGGCAGGGCGCAGCGGCAGCGGCGGACCAGGCGCCTCAACCTGGATGATCTTTTTTCCTTCACGCTGCTGGAGAGCCAGCAACGGCAGCAGCCGATCATACTGTGCCGAACCAACCAACAGATCGATAGCCGGAATCTGTTCGGCCAAGGCATGGCCATAGCGTTGCGACAGACAACCGGTCACCAGCAGACGTTTGCCGGGATAGCGCTCTTTCAGGGCCGCCATCTCCAAGATGGCAGCCCGCGACTCCTCTTCGGCATCGGCCTTGAAGCCACAGGTATTGACCACCAAGAGATCGGCCTCTGTGGCATCAGCGGTCACACTGTAGCCCTGTTGCAAAAATTGACCCAGCAACTGTTCGCTATCCACCCGATTTTTCGGACATCCCAGCGAGATCAAACCGACACGCCTGCCCTGCCCGGAAGAGGACATGCTCTAATCCCGAAAATTGGTAAACTGCAAGGGCTGCTCGATCGAGGTATCCGCTTTGAGCAGAGTGATCACCTCCTGCAGATCATCCCGTTTTTTGCCGGTGATCCGCAACTCAACGCCCTGAATCGCCGCCTGCACCTTGATTTTGGAATCCTTGATCATTTTGACCAGTTTTTTGGCCAGTTCGGCTTCGATCCCCTGGCGTACAGTGACCACTTGCCGCACTGTCCCCCCGGATGCCGGTTCGACCGTACCATAATCCAAAACCCGAATATCCACCTTGCGACGAATCAACTTCTCCTTAAGAATCTCGATCACCTGTTCCCGTTTATATTCATCATCGGCATGCAGGGTGATCTCAGCCTCTTTGCGCTCCACCCGGCATTTGGCATTCTTGAAATCATAGCGGGTGATAATCTCTTTACTCACCTGGTTGACGGCATTATCCACCTCTTGCAGATCGGTTTCCGAAACAATGTCGAAAGATGGCATGGCAACTCCTGCTTACGCACAAAAATGGTTCCCCTCAGGAGGGGTCGGATGACTGAGCACGATCTTCAATAATATCCACACCCGGCGGGATTGCCAAGCGGAAACGCTCTGCAGGAACCGACTGATTGATGCGCATGCCACGAAAGGTAAAGTGGGAAACATGGCCCAAGGAGTCCTGGGTGGTCAATTTCAGCAACTCGTCGCGCTCTGGATGCAGCACCAGGGTGATCTCTTTGACCGATCCTCCCTGGCGGGGAAACAGACGCAGAGCCGGCAGGTGCAAATGGGGCTCTTCACTGACCTCCCAGGTAAAGCTCTGCACCAGGGAGACCGAGTTGGCCAGCAGGAGGGCCGGAGTCTGATCCAAACGCGAGGCTTTGGTCACTGTCACCTGGGCCAAATCCGGCTCATACAACCAGATGCTCTGCCCGTCCGAAACAATGGTTTGCTCATAGGGTTGTTGATAATCCCAACGAAAGCGTCCGGGCTTGGAGGTACTGATCTGGCCTTGACTCTCTCCTGGCACACCCGCCTCTGGATTTTCAATGCGCTGATAAAATTCAGCCTCCAGGGTTTTTACTTTATTCAAAAACAGTTGCACCCGCTCCACCAGTGGCGGCACCCCTTTGCTTTCGGCTCCGGCACTCCACCCACCCACAGGCAGAAAACAGAGCCACAAAAACAACCATCCTCTGCGCATAGCCATCCCCTATAGCAAACCAACCAGACACCCAACCCACCAGCACAGCCCAGGAAAAAAGCGGGACAATGGGGGATTTTTGTCAACGAAGCAAGGATGTTCGTCACCCATTTTTCCGTTTCTTCACCATTGATGCACGATTCCACTCTCCTGGGCAAGAAATTTCCAAAAACATGCGCTGCAAAGGTTTTCGTTTGCCACAAAATGTATTATGATCTGTTGTTATGTCACAAGGAGAAGAAATTGTTTTTTTGCCGCACTCCTGTGCGTAAGAGGCACCATGCAGTAAGGAGTCATACCATGGCCGGAGAGCCCCACAAAGTGCAGGTACAGATCGACCGGGATCTGGAGGAGATCATCCCCTCCTATCTGGACAACCGGCGCAAGGATGTTCTGCAATTAACCGATTTGCTGACTAAAAATGATTTTGCCGCCATGAAGGTGCTGGGGCATCGCATGAAAGGTACCGGAGCCGGATATGGTCTGGATGCCATCAGTCAGATTGGCATCGCCTTGGAACAGGCCGCCATCAGCCAGGACAGCGCTGCCTTGGCCCCCTTGATCCAAGAGTTGGCTCTCTATCTTGAACAACTCGATATTGTCTATCTGTAAGGATACGGAACGCGCACATGGCAACAGCTTCTGCGGATCATATTCTGATTGTCGATGACGACCCCGACATCTGCACTCTGGTCAGCCGCTTTTTTGAAAAAAATGGCTTTCGGGTCAGCGTGGTCCCGGATGGCAAAGGGTTGTGGAACATGTTGGATCAGGCCAGCGTCGATCTGATAGTCCTTGACTTGATGTTGCCGGATGAAGATGGTCTGGTTTTGTGCCGCAATCTGCGCGCCACCTCCGATCTGCCGGTGATCATACTGAGCGCCCGTGGTGAAGATGTCGATCGTATCATCGGCCTGGAGATGGGTGCCGATGACTATCTGCCCAAACCCTTTCACCCCCGCGAGTTGCTGGCACGGGTACGCAGTGTGCTCCGGCGCACCCGCTCCACCATGCAGCCCGAAAAAACCGCCCGCACACACAACAGCAACGAAGAGAATATCGCCTACCATTTTGCCGGTTGGCGCCTTGATGTGCCCACCAGGCAACTCTATACCCCACAAGAAGAGAAGGTCTTCTTAAGCGGCAGCGAGTTTGCGCTGCTGCGCATTTTTCTCAACTATCCCAATCAGGTTCTCACCCGCGAACAGTTGCTGGAATATTCCGCCAGCAAAGAGAGCGAAACCTATGACCGCACGATCGACATGCAGGTCAGTCGCCTGCGCCGTCGCCTGCGCGAGGACTCTCGCACCCCGGAACTGATCAAAACAGTACGTGGCCTGGGCTATGTGCTCTCCGCTCGGGTGGAAAAGGTGGGAGACCACACATGAAGCACATTCTGGTGATCGATGATGATCCGGCTACTCGTTACCTGGTCAAATCGATCCTGGAAGATGCCGGTTTTACCGTGCTTCTGGCCTCTGGTGGTGAAGAGGGGCTGGAGATGTTTCAGCATCACCAAATTGCTTTGGTGATCACCGATATTTTGATGCCTGGCACCGACGGTTTGGCGGTGATTCGCGAACTGATGGCCACCTGCCCGACCACTCCGGTCATTGCCCTCTCTGGTGGAGGGATGATTTTGACTGCGGAGACCAGCCTGCATATTGCCCGCAAAATGGGCGCCTTCCGTACCATGGCCAAACCTTTTGTGCGCATGGAGCTGTTGCAACTGATCAACGAAGTGCTGCACAACACCTCGGCAGAGCTGCAGAGCCCCTCTGCACAACCCTCCCCCCTCGCCTAATAACGTGCGCAGCGATCGTGACGAGCAGATACTGCGCCAGACACGGGCGCGGATACGACAGGGGCAACTCAGACAAAGGCAAAAGCAAACAACCCGCAACCCCCACACAGCGCCGCGCAGCAGATTTTTGCACAAACTCTGAACCTGTTGGCGCTACAGCATATTGATGGACGCATGATGACCATTCTCGGCATTGAAAGCAGTTGTGATGAAACCTCGGCGGCAGTGGTCGAAGAGGGCATTGTCTTGTCCAATGTGGTCCAGGGTCAGATTGATGTCCATGCCGAATATGGTGGCGTGGTGCCGGAGTTGGCCAGTCGGGCCCATATCAACAACATCTACCCGGTGGTCAGTGAAGCCTTATGGCGTGCCAATCGTCAAGCGGCAGATCTGCACGCCATCGCCGTGACCTCTGGACCAGGATTGATCGGTGGCTTGCTGGTTGGTCTCACCTTTGGCAAAGGGTTGGCCTTGGCCGTGCAAAAACCACTGCTGGGCATTCACCATATGGAGGGACATCTCTTAAGCCCCTTTTTGCGCCGTCCCGATGAAGCAGCGAGCGATTGTGCCTTTCCCTTTGTGGCTCTGCTGGTCTCTGGAGGACACACCTGGTTGCTGCATGCCCAAGCCTTTGGTTCCTATACCCTGTTGGGGCAGACCCGCGATGATGCGGCCGGTGAGGCTTTTGACAAAGGGGCCAGACTGTTGGGATTAAACTATCCAGGAGGTCCAGCGATTGCCGCCTTGGCCGAAGGGGGAGATCCCCAGGCCATCCGTTTTCCACGCGCATGGTTGGACCGACAGCGCTTTGATTTTTCATTTTCCGGTCTCAAAACCGCCTTGCGCACCCATCTGCTGCACCATCCCGTGGACAAGGATACCCAGACAGCACGTGATATTGCCGCCTCTTATCAAGAAGCGCTGGTCGAGGTGTTGGTGGAAAAGTCACTGGCCGCCTGTCGGGCCGTGGGCAGCAGTCGTCTGCTTGTCGCCGGAGGTGTCGGTGCCAACCAACGATTGCGCCAGTTGTTGCGACAGAGAGCCCATCCCCAGTTGCGCATATATGCCCCCCCACTGGCCTTCTGTACCGATAATGGAGCGATGATCGCCCTGGCTGGCGAAGAGCGTTTGCGTCGCGGTCAACTGAGTGATCCCTCGCTTACGGTCCGCCCACGCTGGCCCATGGCAGAGCTGGCCACTCCAGAACTGGCGGCTAACAGCCACAGACAATAGAAGAAAAAGAGCAAAGCTTGCTGTCAGGAGAGAAGAGAGAGAAGAGAGAGAAGAGAGAGAAAATTGACGCCAAAAATATTTGAAATTATGTAACTATTCAGATTCGTGCTGGCTCGCCAGCTCTACCCCCATGGGGATGCTGTGCAAATTGGCGCAAAAAGGCGCGCCAATCCGCACTGCTTGCTTCCATTAGGCGCTTAAGCCGACGCAAAAAGCGCGTCGGCTTCGTGTGAAAAGCGCGCCAAAGGCAAAAGATTAAAACAAAATCCCAGAGGCTTTGCCTCTGGACTCCACCAGGGAGGTGCCCTCCCTGGACCCGCAGTTGCTTTGTGTGGTGAACAGTTACCAAGAAAGGAACAACGGCCATGACCCCTCCTGCAAAACAGAGTGACGGCGCCACATCTCCCGCTTGTCCCTTTGCAGCTCCTGACCACAGCAAGTACTCCAGTGTATCCACCTTTCTGCTGCACTATGCCAGTCAACATCGCCAAGGATGGCTGTTTGCGTGGCTTTCCCATACCAGGGTGGAAATCACCTTGTTTTTATATACCTTCTTGACCTCTTTGGCCCTGCTGTGCTCAGGAATCTATTTTTTGCATCTGTCAGAACTGTTGCAACAGACAGCCCCTTTGTTGAGCGATAACAAACACCTCGCAGAATCGGCATGGGAAACCGCAGGGCTTGCCATCCTGCTCTTTGTGTTGATTCCCCTGCTGGGGCTGTTTTCGGCCTTGACCCGCAAACTCTTTGTACTGCGCATCACCTGCCTTGCCCAACATCTGGAGCGTTTGGCCCATGGGGATTATAGCACACGGGTCCATTTTTCCGGCAGTCAATACAGCCTGCTCTACCAAAAATTAGGCAATTTGATCAACCATTTGGCTGAAACTTTAGCCCATCAGGAACAACGCATCGACAAAACCTTGCAGGGCTTGCAGGATTCCCGCGCCAAAGTGGAAGCAGCCTATCAGGCGAAAAGCATCTTTTTGGCCAATATGAGCCACGAACTGCGTACACCCTTGCATGGCATCCTCAGTTTTGCCACCTTCGGCATCCGAAAGAGCAACAGCGCCAGCCCAGAGAAGCTGCTCCACTATTTTACCCAGATTCAGAACAGTGGTCAGCGACTGCTTGAGCTGTTGAATGATCTGTTGGATTTGGCCAAAATGGAGTCGGGACGAATGCGCTATCAGTTTGCCGAGGTCAACCTACGCCAGATCATCGAGGAGGTACTCACCAGTCAGGAGGCATGGTTTGAGGAAAAACGGTTGCAGATTCAGATCAAGGAGCAGACAGACTCTTTTCTGGTCCATTGTGACGGCACGCGCATGGCCCAGGTAGTACGCAATTTGCTGAACAATGCCAGCAAATTTTCGCCCGCAGAGCAACGGATTGAGATTATCCTCTCCTCTGAGCAGTTGGCCAGTGGACGGCGGGCTACCGATACCGCTCTGCAGGCGGCTCTTGGGATAACGATCCGCGATTATGGGATGGGTATTCCGGAAAATGAGTTGGAGGGAATTTTTGACAAATTTGTGCAAAGCAGCAAAACAAAAAGCAGTTTAGGAGGAACCGGTTTGGGCTTGGCCATTTGCCAAGAGATTGTTTTGGCACATCGCGGCAAGATCTTTGCACAGAGCGGCTTGGAACAAGGTGCTGCAGTCACCTTCATCATTCCGCTTGCCCAACCCGGCGGTGACTGTGCTACTGTAACCGAAAGCGTGTAAAACCAGCATTGCTGTCGTGCAGGCAGACGAACAAAGATGCTGGAGGCCACACCAATAAAGAAAGGGAATTCGCAGATGAGCAAACAAGCCTATATTTTGGCAGTGGATGATGAAGCGATGAATCGGGAGATTCTGCGCGAGGCTCTGGAGGAGGAGTATGTAATTGAGTGCCTGGCTGATGGCCCCTCCTGCCTTGCTGCCGTCAAAGAGCGTCTGCCGGATCTGATCCTGTTGGATGTCAAAATGTCTCCCCTGACCGGTCTGGAGGTGTGTCGGCAACTGCGCGAGGATGAGGATCTGCCGCACATCCCGATCATTTTTGTCTCTGCCTTGGGCTCTCTGGAAGAGCGTATGGCCGGTTATCAGGCGGGCGGTGACGACTATCTGGTCAAACCGTTTGCCATCGATGAACTGAGCAGCAAAATTGCTCTGTTGTTGGAATATAGCGCCCAGATGCAGCAACTGCAGCAGGCCAGTCGTGAGGCACGGCATGTAGCGATGACCGCCTTGACTGCCGCCGGGGAGATGGGTGAGATTTTACGCTTTTTGCAAGAGAGTCTGAGCTGCAATGATCATCGGGCTTTGGCCGATCTGCTCTTTGCCACTCTGGACAATCTGGGATTGGAGGGAATATTGCGTCTGGGCAGTGCGGGCACTGCCACCTTTTATAATCGCACCTCGATCATTCATCCTTTGGAAAAATCGGTATTGGGCCATTGTGGCACCGATCAACGGGTGATCACCTTTGGCAAAAGCGCCATCTTCTCTTCGACCCAGGCGATGTTGTTTATTCGGGCACTGCCCATAGAGGATGAAGAGAGCTATGGACGGATGAAAGATATGTTGGCCATGTTGATCATGGGGGTGGATGCCCGTTTAGTGGAGTTGCAAAAGAGTCTGCATCTGGCCAAACGCGAGCAGGCACTTGCCCAACTGTTGCACTCCATCGAACAGACCACAGCGGAGATTGTCGCCAGTCAAGCCAAAGTACGCAACAAGATTGTCATGCGCTTTTCCCAGATGATTAAGGAGATGGAACAGGCGATTGATGACACCATCGGGGCCGGGCTCAGCCTGGAGCAGGAGGATTGTTTGATGACCATCATCACCAAAGCCGAAAAAGATACCATTGCCCTGATTTCTGAAGAGGTGGATCTGGAGCGTCGCTTAAAACAGATTGTGCAGGGAGTCCGTTGGCAGTAAATAAAGGAGCAGGCATGTTCGACAATCCGGGAGCATGCCATTCTTGCGCAATGAATCGAAAAGAGTCTTTATCTGCATGCAGATGCCAGAAAAATATTTTCCTGTTGGCATCGCAAAATCATACTACAGGCACGCTGCCCATAAATCTTTCTGCAGATTGCCAAATCAAATATTTTATATTGTTTGCCGTCAGATAGTTCCAATTAATGTTTCTGGAATTAAAAAAATGGACCTCCCGGAACATCCAGGAGATAACATTGGTCAACCCGGTATCCAGGGAATAGCTGTCACCATAAACAGCCACTTTATCTTGCTGAAGCGCATTTTTATTCAACAAAATATATCGCATACCATTGTGCACCCCGGTCCGGCGCAACTGATCGCTCGCATAGATTAAACTAAACCAATTATCCACAAATGTAATTATCTCTTCCATGGGCGGCGGCGCATAAAAGTGCATCATCAGATCATGGCGCACCGTTGAACGTTCAAACCGAAAAGAGAGCTGCTCAACCAGTGCGGGAGAAACAAGAGAGCGCAACAGCTCCAAACCCACTGCCAAACACCCTGAAGCACACCAATGGCTGTCACCACGATAATAGAGTTCGCAATATGGCTGCAAAGCTCGCAGCAGATCAATAGGATAGATAAATTTTAACCCGGAAGGGAGCACATTCAAGATCGTTTTGATCGGCCTCTTCTTGAAATCATAATCAATGTTGGGATCACCCCAATCTCTGGCATTTCTTTTCCAACGAAACATCGGAAAAATTAATTGTTTTTCTGGTACAACGGTGTGCACGATCTGGATATTGAGTGCGTTGGCTTTTTCCAGGCGTTGCTGCAAGAGGTGCTGCCAGGCATTCACTCCCCTCTCAGACAGCGAAATATTGCCGAAAATTTGATTTTCCCAATGATTGGAACCATCGGTCACAAAGAAATAGCCACAATATCCAGCGATGACAACACCATTTTTTGACTTTTCTCCCGGAGGCAACGCATAATATTTATCAAACAAAACAAGATTCTTGCTGCTTAACTCTCTTTCTATAGTCACCAAACTTTCAAATTGGGACAATTGCTTTCCTGACAGGGATAATATATCACCGATTGTCATCAAAAACCTCATAATAACAATAAATCATTGAGCAGATCGCATTTTAATAAAATGTGTAACGATTGGTACAAGCCGCATCCGGCCAAAAAAATCAAGCAAAATGGGGTGTTTTTGGACACCCCAATTCTGCGTGAGAGCCATTTCATGTATACCCAGCCCAGATCACAGGGTACACGCAAAAAGAGCAAGAAAAGCAAGCGGTAAAAACCATTATTGATAAAAAGTGAACGCATAATCTCCTGAATATCCAGCCAAATCCATAAACCACTGCCACTCATCGATGCGATAAAAAGTCCTTTGTGTCAACTGCCAATTCAGCATGTTCAATTTTTCTTCTTCATTCCTGTATGATTCAATCAGGATCCATTTATGCTGTTTGCCCACACGTTCAATTTCCTTAAGCGCTTTGAACAAATCATAGTTTGTCAAGATCTGCAGTGCGTTCAGTGAGATTACCAAATCAAAGTTGGCATCCTGATACGGTAAACTGTTAGCGCTCCCTACTTGAATATTATCTTTCACCTCTTCTTTGGCATTTTCTACCGAATAGTGAGAGGCATCTAATCCAAAAACGGTGGCATTTGGCAGCAGCAACTTAAACTCATACAACAGATAACCTTTACCGCATCCAATATCCAATATTTTTGCATCATCTGGCAACTTATAATGCTCTATCAGTGCAGCAGCCAGAGGGGTCCAATGTCCAGGTATATATTTATATCCGCCATATCCAGATGAACGATCTCCATCCCAATATTCCCGATCAAGCATCATAGCTTTTTCAACTAAATTTAATTTATTATTTTTGCATATCCTTTCTGTATAATCTCTTTTGGTCATGCTTCTCATTGAATTTAATACATTAAAATCGACATATTCACCCATAATATATTCTCCACAATCAAACAATCATTGAACAAGAAAATACCAGTTGTTTACACCATGCAAAACAGCAAAGCCCGAGCAGATCATTGCTAAAACAATGACAAAACAAAGCGTTGCCGCAAAAAAACCGGATGTATGCAAAACAAACAGCAGCGCACCACTCGCAGTGGTTGGATTATTTCATATGGCTGCTCTGCTCCTGCACAGCAGTCCCAACAGCCGACAAGATGCCGAACTGGTCATATATTCTTAAAAGATGACCAATAGCAAAATCAGGCACCATACACACACAAAGATTGAGCCCTGCTGCATCTTGAGCGCGGGCATACCACCCAATGGCAAGCAAACTGGCACAAAATCTCATTAAATATTATTATAGTCTCCATCAGAAAACCAGTTATGGATCACTTTATCACAAGACATAATTTGTGTAAAGAGAGCACAAACATACACATCATGCAGAGTGAACACTATCCATATTGATGGCATGTATTGCCATTACTTGGGGCCTCCTCAAAAAGAATAACGCATTGAAACTATACATTAAAATTCGATTATGATAGAATTGTGTGCATGAATTTC
>NZ_RXIU01000075.1 GCF_004217665.1 Candidatus Magnetaquicoccus inordinatus
CCGCACAGATTTGTGCCCCGCAGGGGCACTCTTTGGGAGGGCGGACGCCCGACATGCACAGTTTCGCTTGTGGCAACAGTGAAGAAATTGGCAAATGCGCTTGCCCTGCTATGAATGGGTAATAAAGTTCCAAAATGGTCCAAAAGATGGTACAATGGTTCCCATGAAAGGACAGATGACTATGCCGATCAAGGTAAAAATTTCTGATGAACTGGTGGCTGAAGCAAAACGCTATGGCCAGGTCTACCATCGCTCGTTGCCTAAACAGATCGAATACTGGTCGCGCATCGGTAAAACCGCTGAGGAAAATCCTGACCTCACCTATGCCATGATCCAGAAAATTCTTCTGGCCAAGGAAGAAACCGATCTTGAAGAGTATACATTTGGCTGATGGCAATTCTGCAAACTCGTATTTTCAAGGCCGACGCCAAGCGGCTGCATCCAAACCAGAAGAGTCTCCTTGACGAGGCCGTCAAGCTGATTGCTCTTAATCCTGAAATCGGTGAAGGGAAGGTTGGTGATTTGGCTGGTGTGCGGGTTCACAAATTCAAAATGATCAACCAGGAAGTTCTGCTTGCCTATCAATGGATGGAAACAGAAAACCAACTGATTTTATTGGCACTGGGCCATCATGAAAATTTTTATCGGGATTTGAAACGGCAGCGACATTCCTAATTGGCTGGATTCCGCAAGCAGAGCTGTTGCCACAGCCAACCCATTTGTTGAGCACTATCGTGGATCCGAATCGAGTGCCAAATCCAAACGATCCGCGCAATTCTACTCATCGGCCAGCAACTGATCTTTCTTTTGGCATTAAACCCCAGTACGACAAAAAGCAAGTCGGGATAGGGCCTATGACCTGCTTGTCGCACCTGTAAAATCTTATCTGTTAGAAAACGAATTGCACCAAAAAGGTGCTAGGCGCAGCGCCTGCCCTGACTCTGCGCCAGAATCTGTTTGATCTCTCCCTGACAGGAGCCACAAAAGCTGCCAGCCTTCAGGGTGGCGCCAATCTGGGCGACGCTCAAAGAGGGATCACTGGCTACTGCCTTGCGGATCTGCTCTTCTGTCACTCCGCTGCAGGCACAGATGGTGCGACTCTCTGCTACCAAAACGGCAGATCCGCCGGAAAAAAGCGCCAAACGCTGCTGCGCGCTAAGCTCACGCTCGGCAAACAAGGCACTGCATCGTTGCGGATCCGGCAGCGTTTCGCCAATATGCAGAGTGGCCAATAATGCCCCCTCCTGCAGGAGAGCACAGCCATAATGTTGGCGGCCACTATCCACAAAGTCGATCCAGGAGCTCTCTTGCTCCTTGCACAACGGTTGCAGCCAGTGACGACTCTGCTCCGACCAGGACGCCAACGGCTCAAGACCAATCAACCCATACATCCATAGAGAGCCTTCCAGAGCCTGTCGTGACCAGTAAAATGGACCATTGTGCCACTGCAACGGTTGCCGAGTCAGCAACATTCCCTGCCAATACTCCGTTACCGGTGTCACCTCGGCATAGGCAAATTTGAAACCCGGTTGACCTGAAACCGGATCATGCCAGGAGGAGAGCAAATGATTGCATTTTCCTTGACTGGCAAAGCTGTGGGACCAGTGCATGGGCAAAAACAGATGGCCTCTGCGCTGCCCTTCGCTGATTCTGGCTTTGGCAAGCATGCTGCCCTGTTGGTTGGCAACCCGCAGCAACTGCCCGGAGTGAATTGCCAACTGGCTGGCATCTTGTGGATGAATCTCGACAAAGGGTGCTGAACTGTGTTTGCTCAGGCGTGGCGATACCCCGGTACGGGTAAGAGTGTGCCAATGGTCGCGCACCCGACCGGTGTTGAGCAGAAAGGGATATTTGCCATCGGCTTGCGGTGAACGGGGGCGCGGTGCCACCGCCCACAGACGGGCGCGACCTTCGGGCAGTGGCCAGCGCGGCAGAGAGTGGTGCGGATGCAGACTCTCGTTGGCAGGCCACGTGCACGGGCTCATCTGGGCATACTCCTCCTCGGCAAGATCGGCCAGTGCCGTAAGATCGAGCAGGCGTTGCCCGTGATTTTCCAAAGCGGTCAATTGCGCATATTCGCGAAAGATCTCTGCCGGTCCTGTATAGCAAAAAGAGTCGGCAAAGCCCATGCGCTGGGCCACCTCTTGAATGATTTGCCAATCTGCTCTGGCATCTCCATAGGGCGGTAGAAAGGCGCGTTGTCGGGAGATACAGCGCTCCGAGTTGCTGACAGTGCCCTCTTTTTCGCCCCAGGTTTGGGCAGGCAGTTGAATATGGGCAAAACGGCTGCTGTCGGTATGGGCAACCGGATCACTGATCACCACCAGCGGACAGCGTTGCAACCCCTTTTGCGCCAGCTCCGGGTTGGGCAAACTGACCAAAGGGTTGGTGCCCATGATCCAAATGGCCTTGATCACGCCATCGGCAAGATCCTGAAACAGATCTACCGCTTTGCGTCCTGGTGCTTTGGGTAACCGTGTGGTCTGCCAATATTCGGCCAGCAGACGGCGATCTTCGCTGCGTTCGATCTCCAAATGGGCGGTCAGATGGGTTGCCAAGGCGCCCACCTCTCGTCCTCCCATGGCATTGGGTTGTCCTGTCAAGGAAAAGGGGCCCATGCCGGGTTGACCCAAGCGTCCCGTGGCCAGATGCACATTGATAATGGCTGACACCTGGTCGCTGCCCTGTTCCGACTGATTGATCCCTTGCGAAAACAGGGTCACCGTGCGCGGGGTGGCGCGAAACAGTGCATAAAAGGCGGCAATACTCTCCTCGGACAAACCACACTGCTCTGCCACTTGTGCCAGAGTTCCGGCATGGGCGGCAGCCAAAGCAAAGGCTTCTGGATCGACCGCCACATGCTGTTGCAGATACTCCTGATTGAGTGCCTGATGACGCTGCAGATCGTGCAACAGACCCAGCCAGAGAGAGAGATCACTGCCTGCCCGCAGCGGCAGATGCAGATCGGCCTCCTCTGCGGTAGCGGTGCGTCGGGGATCGATCACCACCAGCCGTTTATGCGCTCCCTTCTGCCGGGCCATGCGGATCCGACGCAGCAAGACCGGATGACACCAGGCGGTATTGCTGCCGACAATCACCGTTAAATCTGCCTCTTCCAGGTCGCGATAGGAGCAGGGGACAAAATCGGCACCAAAGGCCCGTTTATGTCCCACCACCGCCGATGCCATACACAACCGGGAGTTGCTGTCGATATTGGCCGAGCCTAAAAATCCTTTGAGCAGTTTGTTGGCCAGATAATAATCTTCGGTCAACAACTGCCCGGAGACATAAAAGGCGACCGCCTCTGCGCCATATTTTTGCACCGTGCTCAGAAAGCCATCGGCTACCTGCTGCAGTGCCTCCTCCCAACTGCTTTGCCGACCATGGATCAACGGCTGTTTAAGCCGTCCATCCATGCTCAGGGTCTCGGCCAAGGCCATCCCTTTGCCACACAACAAACCATGGTTGGCGGGATGATCAGGATCACCACGCAAAGAGGCAATTCCCCCCTGCCCATCCGGGGTGACCAGCAAACCACAGCCCGTGCCACAATAGGGGCAGGTGGTGCGCACGGGTGAGATCTTAACCATCGTTGGAGGAAAGCTGCAGATAGAGACCATTTTCGTCACTGCGCACGGCAAAGGGACGGGTGCAGCCATGATCTGCTCCCAAAGCTTCACCGCTGGCCAGATCGATGGTCCAGCCATGCAGGGGACAGGTCACCTTGTCGCCATGGACAATCCCTGAGGAGAGCGGACCTTGCCGGTGTGGGCAACGATCGGCCAAAGCATAAATCTGCTCGCTGTGGCTGCGAAAAACCGCAATATTGCCCAACTCTCCCACCGCGACAATCCGTGCGCCCTGCAGGGGAATATCCTCCACTTTGCCAATATAGTGCCATCCGTTCATGCCACATTCTCCAAGCTGCGAAAAGGAATTGAGGTCAAGGGGAGAAAATCCTGGGTTCCGAGCTTGCCTTGTGCCCGTGTGCTCCAGGGATCGTCGAGGCACTGGTGTGCCTGGATAAACTCGGCACACAATTGCTGCCGATAGTCGGGTTGCTCGACCAGTTGCTGCTGCAACCAGCGAATGCCGACCCGTTCCACCCAGGGTGCTGTCCGTTCCAGATAGAGCGCCTCCCGGCGGTAGAGCTGCAAAAAGGCCGCAGAATATTGCAACACCTCTTCCATGCTCTCCACCCGGCACAACAGATCGGTCACCCGCACCTTGATGCCACCATTGCCCCCGACATGCAGCTCCCAACCCGCTTCCACCGCCACAACTCCAAAATCCTTGATGGTGGCTTCAGCACAGTTGCGCGGACAGCCAGAGACTGCCAATTTATATTTGTGGGCAGTCCAACTGTTCCAGAGCTGCTTTTCCAACAACACTCCCATCTGTTCCGAATCCTGGACCCCAAAGCGACACCAACGACTGCCCACACAGGTTTTGACCGTGCGCACCGCCTTGCCATAGGCATGGCCGGAGACCAGCTCCTGTTCGCCCAAGGCGGCCCAAATGGCAGGCAGTTGCTCTTTTTTTACCCCCAGCAGAGTGATGCGCTGGCCACCGGTGAGCTTGATTTCAGGTACCGAAAAGCGTTCGGCAATCTCGGCAATGGCACGCAGTTGGGCAGGGGTGGTGGTGCCTCCCCAGAGTCGTGGCACCACCGAATAGCTGCCATCGCGCTGAATGTTGGCATGCAGACGTTCGTTGACAAAACGATCGGCGGGATTTTCCTGGATGGTCGCCGGATAGAAGACAGTGATATAATAGTTCAATGCCTGGCGACAACTGGGACAACCATCGGGGCTGCTCCAAGCCAACTGCTGCATGGCCTGGACCACCGAGGTGAGCTGCTGATCACGGACCGCCAGCCGTACCTGGTCGCTGGTCAACGGGGTACAGCGGCATAACGACTTGCTTTGTGCCGGGATATAGTCACCGCCCAAGGTGTGAGCCAGAATCTCTTCCACCAGACCGGTGCAGGAGCCACAGGAGGCCGAGGCTTTGGTATGGGCCCGCACCTCTTCCAGGGTAGTCAACTCCTTTTTGATGATGGCCTCTTCGATGGTGCCTTTGCAGACGCCGTTGCAGCCGCATACCTGATGCGTGGCAGGCAGATCGGCTACCTTGGTCGCGCCATGGCCGGCATCGCCCAGATGATGGCGTCCAAATAAAATTTGCTGGCGAAAGGGGGTGATCTCCTTTTGTTCACGCAACAGCTCCATATACCAGGAGCCATCCACGGTATCGCCCAAAAGCACCACTCCCTGCACGATATTGTTTTTGATCACCAATTTTTTATAGATGCGTCGGCTGGGATCCTGATAGAGGATGGTGTCACAGGCGGCATCACCCAAAAAATCGCCCGCAGAAAAAAGATCAATCCCGGTCACCTTCAGTCGGGTAGAGAGGGTGGAGCCTGTATATCCCGAATGGTCGGTTGCACCGGCCAAACGACGGGCAATGGTTTTACCCTGCTCGAAGAGTGGCGCCACCAGACCATAGACCATGCCGCGATGTTGCGCACATTCGCCCACCGCCAGGATATGGGGATCGGAGGTCTGCATCTGATCATCGACCACAATACCCCGTTCGCAATGCAATCCAGCCGCTTTGCCCAGATCGATATTGGCGCGCACACCCACCGCCATCACCACCAGATCGGCAGGCAACTCGCTGCCATCCTGAAAACGAACGCCGCTGACCTGGCTTTCGCCGAGAATGGCTGCCGTTTGTGCAGGCATATAAAACTGCATCCCCCGCTCTTCCAGAGCGCTTTTCAAAAGAGCCGCCGCCGCCGCATCAAGCTGCCGCTCCATCAAAATATCCAACAGATGCACCACGGTCACCTGCATGCCCTGTTTGAGCAGACCCATGGCGGCCTCCAGACCCAGCAATCCCCCACCGATCACCACAGCCCGTTTGCCCTCTTTGGCAAGCTCCAACATCGTATCCACATCTTTCATATCACGAAAGGTGACCACGCCGGGCAGTTGCTGGCCAGGCAGCGGAATGATGATGGGGTGAGAGCCGGTGGCCAGCAGCAGGGTATCATAGGTGTGGCTTTGTCCTCGGCTGTCGGTGACTGATTTGTTTTCTCGATCTATGGAGAGGATCGGATTATCCACATGCAGAGTGATGCCTTGTGTCGCATACCACTCCAAAGGATGGGTAATAATATCGGCTTTATTTTTTTCTCCGGCCAAAAGCGGGGAGAGCAGAATCCGATTATAGCTGCCGTAGGGTTCGGCCCCAAAGATGGTGATGTGGAAGCTGTTGGGTGCCAAGGCCAACAGCTCTTCTACGGTGCGTATACCCGCCATGCCGTTGCCAACGACCAACAAATGTTTGGGTGGCGAGGTGGTCATCATTGATCTCCCTATCGTTAGAGCAAAAAAAAACCCGAACCGGCATCCCTGGTTGTTTGATCAACCGAGGAGCTGTTCGGGCTGCGTTACCCATGGTCCTGCTGTGGACCGCACACACCACTGCTACAGCGATGTGCTTGTGGAAGGATTCAGCAATTTGCGGACCAACCATAAACAGCCCTTTTGGGCTCTTTTTGGGAAGATTGCTGATTAATATTTAGGCAAACACAGGCGCTTTGCACAAAACCTCTGCGCAAAAGTCGTCGCCAACTGCACAAAAATAAGGCATGCAGAGGTGATTTGCTGCGAATAAAGGGGTGAAAAGGGCAAAAACAGGCTGGCACGGATTTTGATGCAGTGCAAAGTAACGGTGCCAACGTCGGCCTCCGTTACCAGGCTTCTCCTCAGTAGAGCAGAGGAAGAGCCTTCCAGGCAACGTCGCCTTCTCTTTCCGGCATCGGATCCCGATGCGGTATAGCGAAGCGACGTTTTTTTTTGCATAACGGTTTTTCGTTCACTCAAGGAGTCACAGATGAACAACGGCGGCGCTTCTTCCCACAAAACTCTCTCTTGCAGCAGGCGGAAAATGTTGTCTCTGATGGGGGCAACCGCTTTGTGGGCCAGCGGCATACTGGAGTTACCACTGGTGCAAGCCGCCGAACAGCCTTTGGAAAAAGATCAATTAAAGCTGGGTTTTATCAAGTTGACCGACATGGTGCCGCTGGCTGTGGCTGTGGAGAAGGGCTTTTTTGAAGAGGAGGGGTTGATGGTGACCCTGGAGCCGCAAGCCAACTGGAAGGTGCTTTTGGATCGGGTGATAGCCGGTGAGTTGGATGGAGCCCATATGTTGGCAGGGCAGCCATTGGGTGCAACCATTGGTTTTGGTACCCAGTCGGAGATTATCACTGCCTTTTCCATGGATCTTAACGGCAACGCCATCACCGTCAGCAACGAGGTCTGGCAGCAGATGAAAGCCCATATTGGCAAACAGGCCGATGGCAAACCACAACATCCGATCAAGGCCGAAGCTTTGAAACCGGTGGTGGAAAAGCTGCGGGAGGCAGGGAAAAATTTTAACTTTGGCATGGTTTTCCCGGTCTCCACCCACAACTATGAGCTGCGCTATTGGCTGGCTGCTGGTGGGATCCATCCTGGATTTTATTCTGCTTCTGACATCACCGGGCAAATCATGGCGGATGTGCTCTTGTCGGTGACCCCACCGCCACAGATGCCGGCCACTTTGGAGTCGGGGACCATTCAGGGCTATTGCGTGGGTGAACCCTGGAACCAGCAGGCGGTTTTCAAAGGGGTAGGGGTGCCGGTGATCACCGATTATGAGATATGGAAAAATAATCCAGAAAAGGTGTTTGGGGTAACCAAAGCCTGGGCAGAAAAGCATCCGCGCACCCATTTGGCTCTGCTCAAAGGGTTGATTCGTGCCGCCCGTTGGTTGGATGAAAACAACAATGCCAATCGCCTGGAGGCGGTAAAAATGCTCTCCAAGGCAGAGTTTGTGGGTGCCGATGCCAAGGTGATTGCCAACTCGATGACTGGCACCTTTGAGTATGAAAAGGGGGATAAGCGCAGTGCCGAAGATTTTAATGTCTTTTTTCGCCACCATGCCACCTATCCTTTCTATTCGGATGCCATTTGGTATTTAACGCAGATGCGCCGTTGGGGACAGATCACCGAACATAAACCCGATTCCTGGTATATCGACACTGCGCGCAAGGTCTATCGTCCCGATCTCTATCTGCAAGCGGCAAAGATGCTGGTGGATGAGGGCAAGGCCAAAAAAGAGGAGTTTCTCTGGGAGAGCAATGGTTTTCGGGCTGTGCAAAGCGATTTTATCGACGGTATGCCCTTTGATGCCCGTAGTCCCAACGGTTATCTGGAGCAGTTTGCCATCGGTCTGAAGGGCAAACAAAAAGTGGTTTCCGGAAAAGTGGAAGGCTAACCTGGAAAGGAAAAGAGAGATGGACAAGGTGATCAGTGCAGCGCTCCCAGCCGCAACAGAGGCGGAGGGCCGCAAACAGCCCACTGCCAAACCACCCTTGCAGTGGAGTCGCCCTATCGAACGCATGGCCCCAACCTGCAACCTCTTGGGAATCGGTTGGTTGATTCCATTGTTACACATCTGCACCGGTGCGGGCAGTCGCAGTCAATGGTTGGAGCTCTGGCGGTTGTTGTTGGTGCCGTTGTTGGCCATTCTGCTTTTTTTGGGGATGTGGGCGGGCATGGCCAGCAAAGTCAAAACCTCTTTGGGGGAGATCCCTGGACCGTTGATGGTCGCCGAGCAGTTTCAACTGCTTTTGGAAGAGCATCGCACGGAGCGGCGCAAGGAGCAAGCCTACTATGATCGGCAGTGGGAGCAGCATCAGCGGCAGGTCGCCAAAGGGAGTACCGCCCGTTTTGAGCGCCGTGCCTATGCGGGCAAACCCACCTATTTGGACCAGATAGTGACCAGTTTGAAGACGGTCTTTACTGGTTTTCTGCTTGGTTCGTTGATTGCAATTCCTTTAGGGGTTCTCTGTGGTCTGTCGCGCACTGTTCAGGCAGCTCTCAACCCTTTGATCCAGATCTTCAAGCCGGTTTCACCATTGGCATGGTTGCCGTTGGTGACCATGGTGGTCAGTGCTGTTTATGTGAGTGATAATCCAATGTTTGAGAAGGCTTTTCTCAATTCGGCAATAACGGTCACTCTCTGTTCGCTGTGGCCCACCTTGATTAATACTGCGGTTGGCGTCTCCTCCATCGACCGAGATTTAACCAATGTCAGTCGGGTATTGCGTCTTTCCTGGTCGGTGCGGGTGCGTCGTTTGGTGTTGCCTTCTGCTCTGCCCTACATTTTTACCGGACTGCGTTTGACTTTGGGCGTGGGCTGGATGGTGTTGATTGCTGCAGAGATGTTGGCGCAAAATCCTGGTCTCGGTAAATTTGTTTGGGATGAGTTTCAGAACGGCTCTTCGCAATCTTTGGCCAAAATCATGGCGGCGGTTTTGACCATTGGCTTGATTGGTTTTTTGCTGGATCGGATCATGCAGACTTTGCAGAGTTTGTTTACCCGTGGACGCAGTTTGTAGACAAAACATGACCACACTATGGCAGATGCGCGAGACAAGACATTCTGATGGACTAAGGAGCAAACAATGGCCCTTTTACAGTTGCAACAGGTCAGCAAATCCTATGGCGAAGGAGCTGCCCGTACCCAGGTGCTCAACAATATCAATCTGACCATCGCAGAAGGAGAACTGGTGGCAATTGTCGGCTTTTCAGGAGCCGGGAAAACCACATTGGTCTCCCTGATGGCCGGCCTGATTCTACCAGACCAAGGCACCATTCGTCTGCGTGGCCAACCACTGCAAGGTCCAGGGCCAGATCGTGGCGTAGTCTTTCAAAGCTATTCACTGCTGCCATGGATGAGCGTGCGCGAAAATATCGCTCTGGCAGTGGAGGCAGTGCATCGGCAAAAATCACGCAGCGAACAGGCTGCAATTGTGCAACACTATATGAGCATGGTCTCTTTGGCCCATGCGGCAGAACGCCGTCCCGCCGAACTCTCTGGTGGCATGCGCCAACGGGTGGCTGTGGCGCGAGCTCTGGCAATGCAGCCCGAAATCCTTCTGCTCGATGAACCTTTATCAGCACTTGATGCCCTGACCAGAGCCCGTCTGCAGGATGAAATTGCCGCCATCCATGCCCAGGAGGGCAAAACCGTGCTGTTGATTACCAATGATGTCGATGAGGCGCTGCTGCTGGCCGATCGCATCATTCCACTGACCCCTGGACCAGGCGCAACCCTGGGCCCGGAATTTGTGGTCACACTCTCCCGACCACGCGACCGTCACACCATCCACCATGAAGAGCAGTTCAAAACCCTGCGTCGCGACATTACGAACTGGATGCTTGAAGCCGGGCGTGCCCTGGAAAAAGAGCGCAACCACGCTCTGCAACTGCCCGCCTTGCAACCACGCATGCCCGGCGCAGATCGCCCCCCCAAAGCCTATCGCCAGGCCGCCGTCAGCAGCAATGAAACACGCTATCTGGAGTTTTCCCAGGTGGTAAAAAGCTTTCCCACCCCGAAAGGAGAGCTGACCGTGGTTGATGGTTTTGATATGATAGTGCGCAAAGGGGAGTTTATCAGCCTGATTGGCCACTCCGGTTGTGGCAAATCAACCGTGTTGGCCATGGCAGCAGGGTTGCAGGATGTCACCCTGGGAGGTATCGTCCTGGATGGGCGCGAGGTGTACAGCGCCGGTCCCGATCGGGCGGTGGTCTTTCAATCGCCCAGCCTTTTTCCCTGGCTGACCGCTCGGCAAAATGTTCTTCTGGGCGTGGAAAGGGTCTATCCCCATGCCACTCGTGCCGAACGGCGCGATGTGGTGGAATATTATCTGTCGCGGGTTGGCCTGGGCGATGCCATGGATAAATCGGCTGCCGAACTCTCCAATGGCATGAAACAACGGGTGGGTATTGCCCGAGCCTTTGCCTTGTCACCAAAATTGCTGTTATTGGATGAACCTTTTGGTATGCTCGACAGTCTGACCCGCTGGAGTCTGCAAGAGGTGTTGATGGAGGTGTGGAGTCGTTCACAGGTGACCACCTTGTGCGTCACCCATGATGTGGATGAGGCCATTCTGTTGGCCGACCGGGTGGTAATGATGAGCAACGGTCCGCATGCCCGGATTGGCCGCATCCTCGAAGTGGATCTGCCCCGGCCACGCAGCCGCGCTCAGTTGCTCACCCATCCAGACTATTATCACTATCGCGAGAAGCTGCTATCGTTTCTGGATGAGTATGAACATGGCCACAAAGGCAAACAGGAAGCCGCCTGAAGAGCAAAACGAAGCGGCCCAGGATCTGACCATTTTGGTAATCGATACCGATGCGGAACGGGCCGCCATTCTGGAACAGGGTCTGGTGGAGGCGGGCTATCCACGAGTGATGACCATTCGTTCGTTCAGCCGCCTGGCCAGTCGTATCGCCTTGTTGCAACCGGATCTGATCTTGATCGACCTTGGCAATCCCGATCGTGATACCTTGGAGGGGTTGTATCAAGTCACGCAAAGCCTGCAACGCCCCATCGTGGTTTTTGTCGATCAATCGGATCGAAACATGATCGAACGAGCCATCGAGGCAGGTGTCTCTTCCTATGTTGTCGATGGCTTGCGCAAAGAGCGGGTGCGCCCCATCGTCGAAATGGCCATCGCCCGCTTTAACAGCTTTGAAAAACTGCGCCGACAACGGGATGAAGCCATACTGGCTCTGGAAGATCGCAAACTGATTGAACGGGCCAAAGGTTTGTTGATGAAACAGCGCAACCTCACCGAGGAGCAAGCCTATCATGCCATGCGCAAAGCAGCGATGCGCGAAAATCGCAAGTTGGCGGAGATAGCCCGCATCTTGTTGACCGCCTTGCAACTGGATAGTTAGCGGAGCAGAGCCATGAAACGGAGAAGAGCAGGACAGTTGCCGGTAGTGCGAGCCGGATTCATCCCTCTGGTGGATTGTGCCATTCTGGTGGTGGCCAAAGAGCTGGGCTTTGCCGCCCAACAAGGCATCGATTTACAACTCTCACGCGAAGGAGCCTGGGCGGCCATTCGCGACAAGGTGGCCCATGGCGTGCTGGATTGTGCGCACATGTTGGCGGGAATGCCCTTGGCCATGCAGTTGGGTGTGCAGGGCAGCAGTATGACCATGGTGGCACCGATGGCCTTGGGACAAGGGGGAAGCGCCATCACCTTGGCCCCCTGGCTGGTGGCTGAAATGGAACGGTTGGATGCCGAGGCCATGCAGGGTCCGCGTGCAGGGCGCAATCGTGCTCTGGCGCAGGTGATTGCTGCCCGTCGTCAACAAGGAGAGCCACAGTTGCGCCTGGCCTCGGTGCACCCCTTTTCTACCCATCATTATGCCTTGCGCCACTGGCTGGCCGAAGCAGGAGTGGATCCCGATCGGGATGTCGATCTGCTGGTGGTGCCACCGCCGCGCATGGTGGAAAGTTTGGCACGTGCCGAGATTGCTGGCTGTTGTGTGGGCGAACCCTGGAATCAATGGGCGGTACGGTGTGGTGTAGGGGAGTTGGTCGTCACCCGCCAAGAGATCTGTCCCTGTGGTCCGGAAAAGGTTTTGGGGATGCGTGCCGATTGGTTCGCCCAAGCGGGAGAGCTGGTGCAACAGTTGGCTGCAGCCTTGGTCGAAGCGGCGCAGTGGGCCGATCAGGAGGCCAATCGACAGCAACTGTTGCAGTTGCTCAGTCAGGAGAGCTATCTGGATACCGATGCAGAGATAATCGCCCCGGTATTGCAGGGAGAGCCGTTTTTACAGGGAAACGTCACGGCGCATATTGCCGATTATCAGATCTTTTATCGCCAGCAGGCGCTATTGCCTACCCTCAAGCAAGGACAATGGCTCTTGCAGCAGATGCGCCGCTGGGGGCAGCTCAACGCTGCCCCCAGCGAAGCGCTTGTGCAGGGCGAGGAAAAATACAGCAAGAATGACCACGAACTGTTGCAAGCCATCTATCTAACCGACTATTTGCCGCAACTGTGGCTGGTGTGAAAGCCAACTGAGGCGCACTCTTCCCACTCACCACCACCAAACCGGATAGCGTCTGCCTGGTGCCAGATTATTGACCAGCAAGGCAATCAGCAGCAGGCAGAAAGCCCCCACACCCACCGGAGCAAGGACATAGAGAAAACCCAACTGATGCAGGGCATCGGAGCCAATGACGGCAATCAGCGCAGTGGCCCCACCTGGGGGGTGCAGGGTGCGGGTGACGTGCATGGCCACGATAGCCAAGGAGACAGCATAGGCGGCAGCCAGCCAGGGAACCGTACCAAGCCATTGAAACATGATCACCCCGATCAAGGCGGAGAGCAGATGGCCACCAATCAGGTTGCGTGGTTGGGCAAAGGGGGTGCTGGGTGCGCCATAGAGAAGAACTGCCGAAGCGCCGAAGGAGCCAATCAACAGAGCCTGATCAATGGGAGCAAAAAAATGGGAGTCGAGATAGCCAACCAGGGCGATTCCGGCAAAGGCGCCCACCCAGGACCAGAGCATCTCGTGCAGATTGGCGCGTGGGGGAGCGGTGCCGCCACCACGCATTTTATGCAGCAGCAGGCGCAGGCGCAGCAATAAACGCCACCATTTGCGGGGAGCAGGCGCCTCCTCAATGCCTCGTTGCAGCGGCATTGCGAGCGAAGAGGTAATGGTTTGGCTGTCAGAGAGGTTCATCAAGTTGCTCCTGTTCCGGGTGATTAGTGGCCGAAAAGCGCCTGGTCATAAACCACAGCAGAGCCAGACCGGGCAGGGCGGCCACTGTGGTCAGCAGGAAAAAGAGAGTCCAGCTCATATGATCGGCCAGAGTGCCGCCCATGGAGGCGAGCAGAGTACGACCAAAGGCCATAAAAGAGCTGAGCAGGGCATATTGGGTAGCGGTATAGGCGATATTGCACAAAGAGGAGAGATAGGCCACAAAAGCAGAAGTTCCCATGCCACCGCTTAAATTTTCGATAGCGATGGTAGCAGTGAGCATGGGCAGGCTGTGTCCGCTTTCTGCCAGAAGGACAAACATCAGGTTGGAGAGCATTTGCAGGATGCCGCAATAGAGCAGGGATTGCATAATGCCGAGGCGGCTGACCATGACCCCGCCGACCACACTACCGAGCAAGGTGGCGACCAGCCCAAAAAGCTTGCTGATGGTAGCGATTTCAATTTTGCTGAACTCCAGCTCCAGATAGAAAGGGTTGCTCATGATTCCGGCCAGGGAGTCGCCCAATTTATAGAAGAGGATAAATAACAGGACAATAACCCATCCCTCCCGGCGGGTAAAATCGCTGAAGGGAGCGATGACCGCCTTGGCGATCCATTGCATAGTCAAACCCATACGACCTGGAAAGTGGCAGCAGGGGAGAAACCATTGCGGGATGGGCGGGGGATTATGGTCGCTGGCGCCGGGATGGTGTTGCAGTTGCGGTTCCGGGTTGAGGAGGATGGCAACCATACCGACCACCAGCAGCAGAGCCATCAAGCAATAGGTCACCATCCAGCCATAATAGGTGGCGAGGAAGAGGGCCCCGGCGCCGGAAGCGAGCATCCCGAAGCGATAGCCGAGGACATAGATGGCGGCCCCGGCGCCATATTGGCGCTCTTCGAGAATTTCCACGCGATAGGCATCGATGACAATATCCTGGCTAGCCGACCAGAAGGCGGCGCTCAAGGCGAGCATGGCGGTGGTAAAGGGGGCTTCGCCTGGGTTGCTGAGGCCAAGGAGGAGGATGGAGACCAGGAGAGCGATTTGGGTCAGCAGCGCCCAACTGCGGCGGCGACCTAATTGCCTGCTCAGCCAGGGGAGGGAGAGTTGATCGATGAGAGGTGACCAGAGAAACTTGAAGGTATAGGGGATTCCGGTGAGGGCGAAGAGGCCGATGGAGGTTTTGCTGATACC
>NZ_RXIU01000076.1 GCF_004217665.1 Candidatus Magnetaquicoccus inordinatus
GCTCCCTGAGGCACACCCAAGCGTTCACGCCGAATCAGATAATGCCCCATATCCAGCGCCGCTTCACAGGCGCGTTGAATGTTGAGAATGGCGGCATCCTGGCGGGTATAATCGTTGGCAAAGTGCACTGGATCCTTTATTATACTCTTCTCGCGCCCGCGCCACACCCACACTCGGTGGTCGCTGCTTTGTTGATCAGAACATCATCGGCCATAAATGGTTCCCTTCTCTTGAATCAAGGCCATGAGGGGTGCTCTGGCCTCTTGCAAGGCGCACCGTTCACTGAGGAGCTTGGCGACTGCACTGCGCAGGCTTGTTTCATGATGCAAAAAGCTCTTCCAAGGTATGCACCTCCAACAGACGTTCGCTGCAGCGCTGCACAAAAGAGGGTTCGGCCACGCGCACGATGGTGATGATCTCCTCTGGAAGCGGGCCAAAACGGCGCTGCAATAGTCGCAAAAGTAGTGCTGCCTCCCCTTCCCGTTTGCCTTTTTCTTCTCCCCGTTTTTCCGCCTCTTGCACCGCCAACTCCAACGCTCCCCGGGCATCCTGGGCGGCCATGGCGGATTTGTCATAATATTCCAACTCTTCGCGATTCATCCCGGCGACCCGTGCTTTTTCAAAGGCGTGGCAGATTGCTGGTTCGGCAAGCCGTTCGGGAACCTCCTGCAAGGCAGAGGCATGGCGAATAAAATAGATCCATTTGTCCAACAGAGTGTCCAAATCGTGCAAAGAGCGGGTAAATTTGGGCAGTTCGACAAAATAGTAGAGGATCTCGCGCAGCAAAGACTCCCCGGAGAGGCTTTCGCGCATTTCGTGCATTGAGACACAATGTTCAAATTCGTTGAACAGTCGAAAATCGGTGATGGTGACGGCGATGACCTGATTGAGTTTGGGATACTCTTCGGCGCTGGCAATCTGCTGCACATAGGCTTTGCTGGCATTAAACTGGATCCGTTGCAGAAAGGCGCGTACCCGACTGACCTGCATCTCCACGATATATTGCACCCCGCGATGATCCAGGCAGCGCACATCCAGTACCGAGCTTTTCAAACCCTGCAGGCGCGGCGCCAAAAAGGGATCCATCAGGGTCACCTCGCGCAAGCGCTTCTCTCCCTGCAACCCCAGCAGGCTCTCCAGAAAACTGATCAAAATATCCTTGGCATCTTCGCTGCCGAAGATTTTTTTGAAGGCAAAATCGATGCGCGGGTCAATAAATTGCATGGCACAACTCCCCGATCCCCAAGCACAGCGGTTGACAAGTCCAGTCTACCCCGCACCAGCAAAAATTGCCACAACAGTTTGCATCCGGCCAAAGGCATTGGATATGCAGAGATAAGAGCTCATTTTTGTAGTCATTTTCACTTCGCACAAACTCTCATCGGCGTGCAGTCTCCTCACTTTTCGTTACCACCAAAAAAATTTTTCAAACTAAAAAATCATCCATTGACCTCCATGTCAAAAGGAAATACGATAACAACTAGGATCCTATTAATGGCGCGCCTACCGCTCGTTGCACGCCATATTATTAATTTATTCACAATATTAATATCTACATGGGTTAGAATCGTGAAGAAATTCCAATCTTTTGTACAACCGTTGAACAGTTTTGATCGTATAGGTAGCGATTTGGAAATAATTGAGATCCCATCGAATAAAACTCAGGAGATTGATCCACATCCTTTACTGTCCATAGCGGTGCTCCTGACATCATGGTGAATCCTGTCTCTAGAGCACCGCCTCAAGAAATCAATCGCTCGATTATTGGTAGACATACGTAAACTGTGTACCATGCGGAGGATGAGACGCCGTACCTCGCCCCTCGGCTGAATCTCTAAAGTCCAGTTAGGAGAGAAAAAGTTGGAAAGGGATGAAAAATATTATTGTTATATTGTTTTGACTACAATTTTTGCGTACAACATTTATTTGGATGTTAATAATATTAATTCAAGAGGAAGTTTTGATGGTGCATTTTTTTGGATGACATTGTTCTTAATATATTTTGGGATTTCACTAATAGCGTTCCTCTCTGGAGCATTCGCAAGAATTATATACAAAAGAAAGGAATCTTTATTGTGTCATTTTTTTTATATTATTTTTTGTTTTTTAATATTTATATATTCATGGGATATACATTACGCAAAGCGTTATATTGCAGCAAAATTAATATATGCTAGCAGTTACTCAAAATGTCGAACTAATGCACAAAAACACAACAAACTAACAATTTGTTTTGCATCAGTAAGCAACCAAGACTTCGATATTATTGCAATTGATCCAAAACATGAGCTGTCTGCTGGAAGTGAATTTTGGACTTCGTCTATGATTAAAACATTTCACGAAAATAAATTTAATATCCCTCAAGCAAGAATTGGCCCTGGCATGACAGTTCATCATTTTTTTGATGATGTTTATTATCTTTATATGGATTGAAATATATTTGTTCAATTAATATGTGGTTAGCATGCACTTAACTCTACCAGTCAACGAATCTGTTACAATACGATGACTGTTATTTGGAATAAACAGCACATGGTGATAAGCCCGTCGCTGCCAGAAAGAGAGAGGTTGTTTCATGGTTGCAGAAAGCAGGTGATATTTGCGCCCGTCATTCATTGACCAGAAATGAGTAAAAGACACGATAAGAAACATAAACGATTCAGTTACATGGTTGTTCGGAACGCTAAAATAAAAGTTTGAATTGATTTTTTACGGTCAGCGCAATATTTCATTATATAAAGGAAACGGTGAGTGTTTACAACTGTAAAGGCAAGAATTAATCCCTTAACTATCGCTTTTGTTCTTAGCATTGTCATAACTTTTGCACTGTTGGATGGTTGTCAGGCATGGAGAAAAATGGCAGCTTATACTGGGAAAGATGGAGCACTATACTTCAATATTCCAGATGGAGAAAATTATTCAAAAACAGAGGTTTTGATCTTTACCGTTAGCAATATACAAGATGGAAAATTTAGTAGCAACTACTGGTCTTTCAGTAAAAAATATCCTATTTCTGTTTCACAGAAAATTGGTGAATCTCATGAATTGCCTTTGCGTTATGGGAATGAACCCCCTGGTGCAGAAACTGAATTTCAGCCTAAAGAGATTATAAATGGTATATACTCTATAAGAGGGTTTGTTATTTTAACTGATGCAAAAAAAATTAGCAGGACTGGTGTTAACGGTAAATTTGTTTATGAAAATGGGTCTGTGCAAAATATGTAAGTAGTGATCCATGGGCAGGATTATAAATGGGAGAAAAGCATGTGAGTGTCACAGCCAGAGCAAGAAAAAATTATTCAACAAGTGCTGTTATAGTTATCTTTGGCATCTTTTTGGTGCTTCTGAGCGGTTGCCATCCATGGATGCGAGCGGAGGCTTACATTGGGGATGATGGGGCTCTGTATTTTACTATTCCAAATAGAGAAAAATATAACTCTGTAAGTATATATAGCTTTTACATCTATCAACTCCAAGATGAAAAACCTAAACCTGATGGTGAATATTGGTCTTTCTCTAAATCAGGATCTCCTAAAAAAATTCAGTTTGGAGAATGTAACGACTTTCCGTTGCGATATGGCGAGGAATTACCAGAAATGGACATTGAATTGCAGCCAAAGAAAATTATAAATGGCGAATATGCACTCAGAGGAGTTGTACGTATAACAGATGATAAAAATTGGCATACGCTACAAATGCACGGTAAATTTATATATAATAATGGCTTTGTGAAAAATATAAATTAGAGAATTGGTTTAATGTTGCGCTTTCTAACTCAAAATTTACAGGAGGACCGCTATGAACGAACGAGTATTGACCGCAGGTGAAATTGCGCTGCTTCGCCCGATATTTGGCGATTCGATTGACTACTCAAAAATTGAAATTGATTCCAGACTATTCCCTGGAAAGGATGCAGTAGTGAAGTTTAATACAATATCATTTCCTACAAATAACTATTGTAGTGATTATTCAATACTGACTAATGTTAACCTTAAGGCATTGCTTATACATGAAGTTGTTCATGTATGGCAATGGCAAGTACAAGGAAAGAATACTATTTTTGAAGGCTTTAAGAATTTTGTGTCTAATGATCTTATATATGATGATCGTCTATACTATTATTCGATCAACGATGACTTTAACAATATGAACATTGAGCAACAAGCGGCATCGGTTGCTGACAGATTCTTGCTACAGAATGGAAAAAAACCTTGGTACTGTACAAACTGTTCCGTTGATCCTATTGCTGACGGTACACTTAACAAGCTACTACAGCCTTTTGACCAAATTAACAAATCAACCAAGGCACGGACACTTTCCAATACCACGAGTCTCATCGAGACCGATATCAACGGCGACAGTGTAATTGACTCCAGCATTCAGACCACACAAGAGAGTAGTGGTGTATGGAAAGCGCTGCTTGACAACAACGGTAACGGCACCTGGGATCAATTTAATGTAGCGACAGACATCAACAACGATTACCAAGCAGACAGCTTTGTGTCCAGTGGCAGCACCCTGGCCAGTTTGTTGAATGCTGACATGGAATTGAACACACTGCATACTCAAGGCTATCTGAGCAACGCGCTTTGGAACGAATATTCTAATTTTTCTACCATGCAGTTGGTAAGCAACTCACCCACACTGACGTTTGCATTTGAGGGAGATAGCACAGCTCCTATCGGTGCATTCTATGAAAGCCGCACTCCGGGATTGGATCCGGCAACGACCATTGCCAACCGCACCTTGCGTATTCTCAACAGCTCAGGTGGTGCGGTGACGGCGACGCAGTTGGCTGCCTTGGATGCCAACGCCGATGGCAAACTCAGTGGGACCGAGTTGAATACCCTGTATGCATGGTCCGACCTTAATGAAGATGGCATTCTCAACCAGACGGCCACTGCCAGCAACGAATGGAGCTCCCTGGGTACGGCCTTGAGCAATATCGGTCAGTCAGCCGTGCGCTCCGGTGACTATGGCTACCTCACCTCCGGAAATGCACTCTATCGCACCACGGCCCAAAGCACTACTGCAGCGCCACTTAACACACTCAGCGCTCCGACATCTCCCGCTCCTCTGGCCAGCAACTATACCACCCTGCGAACCACGGATAACATCTTTTACATCAACAGCTACACATGGATCGCCTGGGCCCCCACGCAGATCAAAATTTCCAGCAACCAGCAAAACCTCGTGGGCACGGACAACAACGACTCCTTTGATGTCAACTACTATGCTGCCTACAACGGCACTTATTTCAACCTGAGTCTGATCAAAAATTTTTATGCAGGCGGTGGCAACGATGTCATGGGTGGCAGTACCCGCAGTGACAACCTGTGGGGTGGGACGGGCAATGACACTCTCCTTGGCTATGCCGGTGATGACAAGATGTATGGTGAAGATGGGGATGATACGCTGCAGGGTGATGTTGGCAACGATACCATGGATGGTGGATTGGGCGCGGATCTGTTGTTTGGTCAGGATGGCAGCGATATTCTGGTGGGCGGCACGGGGAATGATGAACTGCAAGGTGGTGCCGGGAACGATCAAATGGATGGGGGGACGGACATTGACAAACTGTTTGGCCAGGTCGGCAATGATATTTTGAACGGTGGAGATGGTGCCGACATTGTGGTTGGTTTTACTGCGAGCAATGATACGAAGCAGACCCTGGCGAGTGGCGAAACGGATGATGATACCCTGTTTGGCGGCAATGGCGCCGATCAAATGTATGGCGGCCTGGGCAACGATTACATGGACGGAGGGGTGGACAATGATCTGATGTCTGGCGGAGCGGGTACGGATCAGATGTTTGGCGGATCCGGAGATGATGAAATCAATGCCGAAGCCGGTAATGATATTCTGGATGGCGGCTCTGGCATAGACAAGCTGTTTGGGGGTGTGGGCAACGATCAGATGTGGGGCGGGGATGGCAATGACCTCATGATGGGTTTCACACCGAGCAATGATACCAAACAGACGCTGGCGACGGGCGAGACCGATGACGACATAATGTACGGAGGTGCGGGAGATGACCTGCTGCTGGGCGGATTGGGCGGTGATCTGCTGTGGGGCGGAATCGGCAATGACGAGCTTAATGGAGGCGATGGCAACGATGCCTTGTATAGCGAAGCAGGTAACGACAAAATTTTTGGCGGTGTGGGCAATGACATCATATATGGGGGAGATGGCGACGATACTTTGTTCGGTTTTACGGCGTCCAACGAACTCAAGCAGACACTGGCAACGGGTGAAAGCGACGACGATTATCTTTATGGAGGGACTGGTAACGACATCATAGTGGGCGGAGTTGGCAACGACTTTATCGACGGTGGAGCCGGTGCCGACAACATGCAGGGTGGACAGGGCAACGATACCTATATCGTCAACAGCGTCAATGATGTCATCCTGGAGTTGCAAAATGAGGGGTATGATACGGTTGTCAGCAGTGCAAATTATATCCTGAATACCAACATCGAAGAGTTGAGATTGGTTGAAGGATTCAACATTCACGGAACGGGAAACAGCCTGAACAATATCATCACCGGCAACAGTGCGGACAACATTCTCGATGGGGTAACCGGAGCGGATACGCTGCGCGGAGGGGCTGGCAATGACACCTACTATGTGGATAATGTTGGTGATCAGGTCATCGAAATGACAGGTGAAGGGACGGATACGGTCAACTCCACCATCAGTTACACTCTGGGTTCAAATCTGGAAAATCTGACTCTGTTGGACTTTTCCAAGGCCGAAAAGGGTATTGCCGATGGAGTCAACATACTGGTATACGGCTATCCCAAAGCCTATGAACTGGATTACATGCAAGGCAATGCTGTGGCGGGATACAAGGGAACCTGCGCCTTGACGGCCATTGCCAATCTGAGCACCCAAGCCAACCAGGCATTGTCGGAAGCCCAGGTAGTGCAAACCGCCATCAACAATAATTGGTGTGTCACCGATCCAACTAAAACAGAGTATCAGCGCGGCGGATCAAATTATATTGATCAGCAAGCACTGCTCAACAGTTACGGCATCCGCAACGGGATCATCACGGGCTTCAACGAACAGGGTATCGCCAATTTGCTCAAAGGTGGGCGTGGAGTGATCATTGGCCTGAATGCCGGTAAACTCTGGGGGGATAACGCCTATCTGGACAATGGGGCGGTCAATCATGTGGTGACTGTAACCGGCGTGGCCTGCGATGCAACCAGCGGGACAATCAATGGATTTTACATCGCCGATTCCGGGCGCGGACTGGTCAGCGATATGACACGCTACATCGCCATTGCCGATTTTCGCAACTGTGCCCAAGTTGCCAATGCCTACACCATCTATACCGTCGATCCCATCAAGTTGTGGAACGAGGATGTCAATGCCTCTGGCAATAGTCTGAACAATATTCTCACCGGCAATCGTGGCAAAAACACGCTTTCTGGAGGTTTGGGCAATGATACCCTGATTGGCCAAGCAGGAGACGATACCTATCTGTTTGCCCGCGGGGATGGTCAGGAAGCGCTGATCGACAATGATGATACGGTTGGCAACATGGATATATTGCAGCTCGTCGGCATCAATCAGACCAACCTGTGGTTTTCTCATGTCGGCAATGATTTGAAAATCAGCATTATGGGATCGACAGAACAAATCCTTATCAAGGATTGGTATCTTGGCGGCACTTCCGGCAAGGACAACCATGTGGAAGTGATCAAAACCGCCGAAGGTTATACCCTGTTTGATACAGACGTTGAGCAGTTTGTCCAGGCCATGGCCGCCTTCGCGACTCCCGCGCCAACCCAGACCAGTTGGAGCAATGGACAAACCAGTAATGGCCAAGTACTGCTCACAGTTACCCATTAAACGCATACGCGGGACTATCCTCTGTTCTCCAGTGTGGCACTTCAATACACACTTCTCCAGAGGACAAGATTCTGAGTAGATCGCCCAGTTGGCGGCAGATAGTGGCGCAGGGATGCGCCCTCTCTGCTCGCAATCACTGAGCAGGGATGTCATAATACCATGAATAATATTATTGTCATTCTGCTGCGCCTGCGAACATTATTAATAGAATAAACACATGATGGATGCGCACGCCAAATCCGATATCGATAGCGGTTTGCACTGTTTGCTTCTGATGGCAAGATTGCATGGTCTTGTTGCCGACAAAGCGCAACTACAACATCGCTTCGGTGCAGATTCATTTTCGATTCAGACCATTCTGCTGGCAGCCAAAAGCATGGGCATGACGGCTCGACTGGTGAAGCAGGATCCAAACCGCCTGGACCGCACACCACTTCCGGTTGTGGCAGTGGACAAGTCCGGTCAGTTCTTTCTTGTCGGCAAAGTGGATACCAATTATTCTCCTTGTCGTCTACTCATCCAACGTCCTGGCAATCCGCCGGAAGTGATCGAGCAGAATGTATTCCTGGATATCTGGTCTGGAGAGATGATCTTCTTTACCAGCAGAGCCACTTACCTTGGCGAATTGGCAAACTTTGATTTTACCTGGTTCATTCCTGCCATTGTCAAATATCGAAAATCTTTGGGTGAAGTGCTGATGATCTCGTTTGTGTTGCAGATCATTGGTTTGGTCACACCCATGTTTTTCCAGGTCGTGATGGACAAGGTGCTCGTCAATCACGCCATGAAAACCCTGAACGTTATTGCCATTGGTCTGATTGCCGCCACAATCTTTGAATCCGTACTGACAGCCATTCGCACGGCGCTGTTTGCCAATACCAGCAGCAAGATCGATGTGGAGTTGGGTTCACGATTGTTTGGTCATCTGTTGGCATTACCAGTCAGCTATTTTCAGGCACGACGGGCTGGTGATTCGGTGGCACGGATTCGTGAACTGGAGAATATTCGTGTTTTTCTAACCAGCAACGCCATGAGTCTGATTCTGGATATTCTTTTTTCATTTGTTTTTTTCGGGGTAATGTTGTGGTACAGCACTACTCTCTCCTGGATTGTGCTGGCATCGATTCCTGTCTATCTGGGATTATCTTTCGTGTTTACGCCGGTCCTGCGGGCTAAACTCAACGATAAATTTAACAAAGGAGCGGAGAATCAGGCATTTCTCGTAGAAACTCTCACCGGCATGGATACCATCAAGGCTCTGGCGGTAGAACCTCGCTGGCAACAGCATTGGGATAAACAACTGGCTGCATATGTTTCTGCAGGACTTTCCACCACCAACATCGCCTTGGTGGCCAGCGGTGGTGTGACTCTGGTTAGCAAGTTGGTTACTGCCGGCATAATGTGGATGGGTGCGTTGCTGGTGGTGGATAACCAAATGACCGTTGGAGAACTGGTTGCCTTCAATATGTTGGCGGGGCAGGTCTCCTCCCCCATTCTGCGCTTGGCCCAACTTTGGAACGATTTTCAACAAGTCGGCATCTCCATGAGTCGCCTGGGGGACATCCTGAATGCTCGGACTGAACTCTCTGGCCATAAAACCCGCGTTCCCCGCATCGCTGGAGCAATCTCCTTCGAGCATGTGTTTTTTCGTTATCGCCCAGAAGCCCCGGAAGTTCTGCGCGGTGTTTCCTTGAGCATTCAGCCTGGAGAGATCATTGGGATAGTCGGACGTTCCGGATCGGGAAAAAGCACCTTAACCAAACTCGTGCAACGTTTGTATGTTCCAGAACGCGGCCGTGTTACCATTGATGGGCAAGACCTTGCCATCGTCGACACAACCTCCATTCGCAACCAAATCGGCGTCGTTCTGCAAGAAAACACCCTGTTTTCCCGGTCGATACGCGACAATATCGCGCTTTCCGATCCTGCCATACCGATCGAAAGAATAATCGCTGCAGCAAAACTGGCTGGTGCACATCCATTCATATGTGAACTTCCGGAAGGTTATGACACCCTTGTTGGTGAACAGGGTACCGGCTTGTCTGGAGGCCAGCGACAACGCATAGCTATTGCCAGAGCCTTGATCTTGAACCCACGCATTTTAATTTTCGACGAGGCCACCAGTGCCCTTGACTATGAATCTGAGCGGGTTATCCAGGAAAATATGCGTCACATCTGTGCAGGACGGACAGTCATTATCATTGCGCATCGTCTGAGCGCCGTGCGGGATGCCCATCGTATTGTCGTCGTAGATCATGGACAGATCGTTGAGGTAGGATCTCATGCCGAATTGTTACAGAATCCACGGGGCATATACCGTCATTTGTATCAACTTCAAAACCAGCAAGTCCATGGGGTAGCTGAGCCATCGCTTGCGCAGAAAAAATCATCATGAGTGGTTACCATCGTTGGCAAGCCATGGTTTCTTTGTTACAGCGATACCGAGCGGTTTTCATTCATGCTTGGCGGTTGCGGGATACCATGCGCAGCGGATTTTTTAACAAACAAGAGGCTGAGTTTATGCCAGCCGGTTTGTCTTTGCAGGAAATGCCCGACTCTCCCACACTCCGTGCCACCGGTCGCATTTTGATGCTGCTGGTATTGATTGTCACCTTATGGTCTGTGCTTGGCGAAATCGATATTATTGTGCATGCCACAGGCAAAATCATCCCATCAGCACGCACAAAAACAATCGCTTCGGTTGATACTGCCAGCGTTAAGGCACTGTTCGTGACCGAGGGGCAGGAGGTCAGAGCTGGTGATTTGTTGATCGAACTGGATGCCAGCAGCAGCGATTCCGAACATGACAAGGCCGCAGATGCCGTGGCTCAGGCTAAATTGCAGGTTGCACGCTCTGAGGCCATGATCGAAGCTGTCACCCATCTCAAACCTACGCGCATGAAACCGGTCACTGGAATAAACGAAAGTCAAAGAGAAGCTGCCAAACTGCAACTGGAAAGCCAGTTCCGTGATTTTTCAGCCAAACTGATCCGTCTCGATGGAGAAATCGCCCGTTTCGCTTCCCTGTTACCTTTGGCAACACAGCGTGCCAGAGATTTTCAGGCACTATTGGAAGAACATGCGGTATCCCGGCATGCTTGGCTGGAAAAAGAACAGGCTCGTATTGATCTTGCGGGACAGTTGCAGGATGCCAAAAATCAACGTTCGGCCCTAATCGCACAGACGCACAAGGAAGCGCATGATTCTTTGATCGAAGGCCAGAAATTGATTGCCGCTGCCCAGCAGGATCAACGCCGTGCGGGAGAACACAGCAAACTCCTGAAACTGATTGCACCTGTGGATGGCACGGTGCAACAGTTGATCGTGCATACTGTAGGAGGTGTGGTCCCGGCGGCACAACCACTGATGCAGATCGTTCCCAAGGAGAATGTGGTAGAGGTAGAGGCATTCCTTGAAAACAAAGATGTTGGTTTTGTCCATAGAGGTCAGGATGCGGAGGTCAAAATAGATGCATTTGAATACACCAAATATGGAACCATAGCGGCCAAGATTAAACATGTCTCCCAGGATGCCATTCAAGACGAAAAAAAAGGATTGATCTACGCAACGAAAATTGTTCTGGAAAAAAAATCATATTTTTGTGGATGGAAAAGAGATGCCATTGTCGGCTGGCATGTCTATCAATGCGGAAATAAAAACCGGTACTCGACGAATCATTGAATATGTTCTGTCACCCTTGATGAAACATCAAAGGGAGGCAATGCGTGAACGTTAAACGAAGAGCAGTGTGGCTGAAGAGAATAATGCTTCTGGTCGGTATTGTCTTGTCGCAGACCACCCATGCCCGCGACTGGTTCGACATGCTCACAACCCCACTCGAAGATCCATTGCTGTCGCTGCCTCAGCAGTTGGAGACGGGGAAAATCTTACCTGGGGATGAACAAGTCCATTCCTGTCC
Organism: Candidatus Magnetaquicoccus inordinatus; assembly: GCF_004217665.1. GTDB lineage: Bacteria > Pseudomonadota > Magnetococcia > Magnetococcales > Magnetaquicoccaceae > Magnetaquicoccus > Magnetaquicoccus inordinatus. The sequence continues at coordinate 11,780 of NZ_RXIU01000076.1, forward strand.
GATGGAGACTTATGACTCTTCTCAACCATTGACGCTCTTGACCGCCATTGATTTGGCCTTATGTCATAATCCAAAAATTCGGAGCGTCTGGGTACAAATCAAAGTGCAAGCTGCTCAGGTTGGCGAGGCACGTTCAGCCTATTTGCCCACTGTTACCATGGGTGCAAGTCGCTTGCAACAGAAATCAGAACAAAAACAGAGTCTGATCTCGGTGACTAGCGAGCGGGACAGTGACTCAAAATATGCCACACTGACATGGCGGTTGTTGGATTTCGGTGGTCGTGACGCCAATCGACGCTCCGCAAATGCCCTGCTGGAGGCTGCTCTGGCAAGTCATGACGAAACATTGCAAACCACGCTCGCAACCGTTGTCGGCTTGTATTTTGATGCTCAGACCGCAAAAGCAAATCTGGATGCAAAAATTCAAGGGGAAATATTGGCCAAACAAACCTTGAAGATTGCCGAAAAACGAGAATCGCGCGGAGCCGGTGAGCGCTCCGATACCTTGCAGGCAAAAACAACGCTCAGCAAGGCCGAACTGGAACATGCGCGGGCACTGGGCAGTTATGAAAAGGCATTGGTGGCACTGATCGCTGGACTTGGCATACCTCCTCAAAGGTTGCAGACACCTCAGTTGATTCTGGCCCCGGATTACCACGATGCGGCAACCATCCTGCTTCAGGAGTTAAGCGAATGGCTGAATACTGCCCAAAATGAGCACCCAGCGTTGATCTCTGCGCGAGCCCAGTTGGAAGCAGCCAAAGAGAGGAAATCCGTTATTCGTTCTGAAGGGTTACCGACCCTGGATTATACCCAAAGTCAGTACATCAACGGTCGTCCAGGTCAAGGATTGTCCAACGCCGAATCCAGAGAAAACGTGGTCGGTGTAACGATCAATTTTCCTCTATTCGATGGATTTGGACGCACATACAAGGTTCGTGGTGCAGAAGCGCAAGTCGAATTGAAAACCTCTGAGTTGCAAGAGATGCAAAACCAGATTCTGGCTGAAATCGCCAAAGCTCATGCCCATGCTTTGGCCGCTTTGCGATGTCTGGATAGCTCAAAACGATTGCTTGATACCGCGCAAGATGCTTTGGAAAATGTGCGACGACGGTACGATCAAGGAATTTCGGATATCCTGGAAATGCTGAATGTCCAGATGGCATTCGAGGATGCACAACAAGAGAGAGTACGCTCTCTGGCTGATTGGCGTTCGGCGCGACTTCGTTTGCTCGCCAGCGCGGGAACTCTTGGGATCAAGGATGTTCGTTAGCCTGGTGCAAAGCTGCGCTTGGCTGCACAACTGCGTTGGCTAAGTTGTGGTTACCCCTCCTCCTCACGCAGGCGCTTTCTGAGGGTTGTCCAGCAAAAAATAGGCGATGATCCCCGGCAGAGAGGCCAATATCTGCAGCAGACGGGCCAGCAAAAAGGCGGTCACCAAGAGCGCCACAACCGCCTCAGGTTGCAACCACTGACACACCTGCGCAAAGGCGATTTCGCCTATACCCAATCCGCCCGGAGAGAGCGGCAGCATATTGGCAATCCAGGCGATTGGCGCAGCAAGCAGATAGTTTTGCAGCGCTGTGCTGCCCAGATCCAACGTGGCACTCACCCGAATCAATACCCATACCGCCAGCAGTTGACAGAACAACGAGAGCAGCACAGCCTGAAAAAAAGAGAAAAGCGTCTGCCGCCACTGGCTCCGCAACAGCTCGATTGCCGCCAACAGCTTGTGCACAGGCAGATAACGCAACCAGGCTCGCTGCGCCAACTGCGGCAGCCAACCCAGCGCAGAGATCCGGGAAAACAAACACAGCAACAGCACGGCCAGCAACGGCACCAAAAGCAGAATGGCCAACAAAAGATAAAAAAGGACTGTGCCCGAACGAGAAACCAGCAGAGCCTCCTGCAAAAACAACGCTGCCAAAAAAGCCAGCACAAACATCGAATAGAGGCCAAGCAAACGGTCAAACAATACCGTCAACCCCGCCACCATCTGTTGTTCAGGTGGCAGATGACGCAGCAAATAAACAATCCGCAGCACATCACCCCCTACCACACCAGGAACCACCGAATTAAAAAATGTGGTGGCATAGGTCAGCTTATGCAGCCAGGAAAAGCCAAGACGACACCCCTGCCCGCGCAATAACAGATGCCAACGCACCGCCCCCAGAGAGATAATCAACAGGTTGATGGCAATACCAACACTCCAGGTCTCGACATGGACCATGCCATGCCACAACAGCTTGGGATCCAAAATACCCTGTTGCCAAATCCACAACAGCAAACCACAGGCTATCAGGGATTTCAGGGCAAAAATTCCCCATGCTTTCATCACATCCCTCTCTTTTTTGCCAACCACATAGGCGCGTCGGCTTAATGTGAAAAACGCACCAACAACCAAACCCCAGAGGCTTTGCCCCTGGGCTCCATCAGGAAGGCGCCCTCCCGGACCCGCAGTTGTTTTTGCTGGTGAACGGGTAACTATTCAGGTTCGTGCTGGCTCGCCAGCTCTACCCGGTTTGCGATGACTCGCCAGCTCTACCCGGTTTGCGATGACTCGCCAGCTCTACCCGGTTTGCGATGACTCGCCAGCTCTACCCGGTTTGCGATGACTCGCCAGCTCTACCCCCATGGGGATGCTGTGCGGATTGGCGCAAAAAGGCGCGCCAATCCGCACAGCTTGCTTCCA
>NZ_RXIU01000077.1 GCF_004217665.1 Candidatus Magnetaquicoccus inordinatus
GATAGTGTGGATGCCGTCGAGAAAAGAGCGTGTTATTTGTGCAGTCGCGTGACCGCAGCGCGCACGGTTGCCGTAAGCAGATGCAGAAAAAAACGGGGATGCAGGGAGCGCAACAATATCTCCCGATAGCTGGCCGAACCGGTAAAGGTATCCCAGAGTACGCGGCTCATCCGCCGTTTATTGCCTGCCATTTTTTGTTCATCTTTGACCATCTGTACCATGCCACGGCGCAAAAAATTCCACTCCTGATAAAAGAGAGTGATCCAAAAGATAAAGCGACCGATGCGGTTGTCGGTGGCGATGCGTTGCAGCACCGGCTGATAATGTTCCAGCATATCGGTTTTGCGGATGCCAAAAAAGAGGGCGGTGACCGCACAGGCTTTGGCGGTGACATAAGCGGCACCGATGCCATCTTTGTACAGGCGGGTAACCGCTGCATCGCCTACCATGGCCACCCGATCGGCAAAAGGGTGGATGGCCGGACCCAGATTCAGGCGGGGTCCGCAATGACAGGCTTGCCCTACCCCTGCATCACAGCTTTTGTCGCTCATCGACCAGACCATCTCTGGGGGGAAACACTGTTTGACCTCCGGGGTGTCCATAAACTGTTCGATCAACTGTTTATCAATCTCTTCGCCGAGCAGGCAGATGGTGACATATTCCACTTTGGGGATCAGGGCAGCAAATTTAAGACGGGGAATGTCCAAAAGAAAGATATGCAGCGCGCTGCCCATATAGCGCTGTACCTGTTCAACCCCCAGATAGATCTCGGCAAGAAAGCCTTTATTGACGTTGGGGGGTTGAAAATCAAAGCCCAGTTCGCCAAACTTTTCCAGGGTTGGGGAGTTGACGCCAACCGCACCGACCAGAAAATCATAGACTTGGCTATGGCCACCTCGTGCAATTACTTTGGGTTTGTCAGCCTCCCAGGCCAACTCACTCACCCGCAGTGGCAGGATGGTGGCCCCCTTTTGTCGGGCCATTTCCAGCAAAAAATGGTCAAAACTGGACCAGGATTGATCGCTTTTGGGTCTTCCTGGACCGCTGCCGCGATAGACAGCAGCGATACGCACCTCATCGACCGGGGTATGGATGGTTACCACTGGCAGGTCGGAGGTGTGCAGGACATAGGAGTCGATACCCCGTTGCACAACAGTTGAGGAGGGGAGTGGAATCCCTTCAGCGGCCAGGGTTTGGATCAGAGATTCCGAGACCACCCCTGCGCACATGTTGCATCCTGCCGGTCCATAGCGGGTAAAATCGCGCGATTCGTAGATCTCTACCTGGAGGGGGATTTGCAGACGTTCGGCCAATTCCAACAGAAAAAAGGCGGTCATGGAGCCCGAGGGACCGCCGCCGACAATACCGATTCGACTATTGGCGGTCAGTTTCATGACCGGCTCCGGGAGAGGGGCAGCGGGAGAGGCAGAAGATCATCATTTTTTTGGTGGATCAGCAAGCATGATCTGATTGCCGCTTTGTTTGCCCTTGCTCAAAGCCTTGTGGGCTGCTTTGCTCAACTGGGCAACATTGCTATAGTCCGGGTAGCAACTGATGCCACAACTGAAGGTGGCGGCAATATCCGGGTGTTCCAGGCGTCCCCAGAGATTGAGAAAAGAGCGCTTGACCTTTTCCAGAACCTGTACGGCTGCCTGGCCATCGGTTTCGTAGAGCAGCAACCCAAATTGATCCTCGCCAAAGCGTCCCACCACATCCTGGCGACGCAACACCCCTTTAATGGTACTACCCAGAGAGATGAGCAGATCCTCACCGATCACCTCGCCATAGCGGGTTTGCAGTGTATCAAAATCATCGATGTCGATGACCGCCAAAGAGAGTGGTTGCCAGAGTCGTTTGGCGCGATTCAGCTCCCTTTCCAGCAGAGCGACCAGATCGATATAGCTGACGAAGCCGGTGATGTCATGGGCACGGTTTTCTTCGTCATAGTAGCCACGCATCAACTGGTGATCCTGCTCATAGATGCGGTTGGCCATTTGTCGGATCATATGATAGGCCAGGGAGGGATCTTGATGCAGGCGTGCCAGAAAGGATTTTTCATCGAGGGTCAGCACCCAGGTATCCTGCACGGCACGAGCGGTGGCAAAGCGGGCTTTTTCAGCAAACAGGGAGACTTCGCCGAAGACATCACCGTTATGCAGCAGAGCCAAGCGTTTGCTGCCATATTCGGATTCGACGATCATTTCCACTTCGCCCTTTTGCACCATATACATGCACTCCGCCGGATCGCCCTGGCGGAAGATAATGGCCTCTTTTTTGAACAATTTACCCAGTTCTCGTTTCATGGCGCATCATCACAGGGAGCAGGTATCCGATTGGGTTGCACGGGGACAATAGCCACTCTTCAGGCTCCAGGAGCGCTTATCGCCCCTGGAGAGTGCAGCTTGCTTCCATCAGGCGCGCCGCGCCAACGCAAAAAGCGCGTCGGCTCAAGTAAAAAGCGCGCCAAAGGCAAAAGATTAAAAGCAAAATCCCAGGGATTTCCTCCCCGGACCCAGCCAGGGAGGTGCCCTCCCCGGACACGCAGTTGTTTTGGGTGGTGAAGAGTTACCAGAAACTATTGCATAAAAGAGTCTGCCCACTCTGTCAAAAACTATAAGGCATTGGCATCCCGTTCACCGGTACGAATCCGAATGACGCTCTCCACAGGAGAGATGAAAATTTTACCATCACCGATCCGCCCGGTGCGCGCAGCCGTCTCAATCGCTTTGACCGCCCGCTCCACCAGATCGTCACTCAACACCACTTCGACTTTGAGCTTCGGGAGAAAGTCTACCACATATTCCGCACCACGATAGAGCTCGGTGTGCCCTTTTTGCCGACCGAAACCACGCACTTCCGAGACGGTAATCCCCTGGATTCCGACCTCTGACAAAGCCTCTTTGACATCATCCAGCTTGAAAGGCTTGATAATGGCTTCAATTTTTTTCATTTCTGCACACCCTCCCATCAAATGGCGATAACTTCGGTTCGTTTCTCCCGGACAGGGGAAACGCCATCCTTGTACAGCTTATAGCGAACCGCATCCACCATGGCATCATAGGAGGCGGCAATGATATGGTCGGAAACGCCGACCGTTCCCCAATTGTGCTGATCGTCCTGCCATCCTGTCAATACCCGTACTTTGGCATCCGTACCACCAGAACCACCATTGCTGAGGATGCGCACCTTATAATCGACCAGGCGCATGTCATTGACCTGGGGATAGTAGCTCTCCAGCGCCCGGCACAAGGCAGTATGCAGAGCATCCACCGGTCCGGTCCCTTCATCCACCAGGTGTACCAAACGCTCATCCACCAACAGCTTGACAGTGGCCTCAGAGCCCATGATCCGTTCATTGTCCGCATTGACACGTCTCTCGTCAATGACCCGAAAGCCGCGCAGTTGGAAAAAATCGGGTAACTGGCCAAACGCCTCCATGGCACGCAATTGAAAAGAGGCTTCGGCACCCGCAAACTGAAAGCCACGATGTTCAAGCGATTTAATCTCTTCCAACAAGGCGGTCAAACGCAGATCCTGTCCGTCCAGATCGGTAAAGCCCAATTCATGCAGCTTGTGCAACAGATTGCTGCGTCCCGATTGATCAGAGATCAACACCCGTTGTTGATTGCCCACCTGCTTGGGCTCGATATGCTCATAGGTGAGGGTGTTTTTCAACACCGCCGAGACATGTATTCCTCCTTTGTGGGCAAAGGCAGAGCTGCCCACAAAAGGTTGATTTTTTTGGGGCAGACGGTTGGTGATCTCGTCGACATAGCGGCTCAAGCGGGTCAACTGGGTTAACTGTTGTGCCGATACCGAGGTGGTGCGCCCCATTTTTAACAGCAGATTGGGGATTATCGAGACCAGATTGGCATTGCCGCAGCGCTCACCAATGCCGTTGATGGTGCCTTGGACCTGGGTGGCACCATTGTTGACGGCGGTTAAGGTGTTGGCCACTGCCAACTCGGCATCGTTATGACAATGGATGCCCCAGGGAACAGCCAACTCTTGGGCAAGTTGACCAATATGGCGGGTGATCTGCTCGATTTCATTGACCAGACAGCCCCCATTGGTATCGCACAGAATCAAACAGTCTGCACCCGCCGCATGCGCCGTGCGCAACACCTGCTCTGCATAGTCAGGATTGGCCTTGTAACCATCAAAAAAATGTTCGGCATCAAAAAAGACCGTATCCACCCGCTCTTTGAGAAAACGGATGGAGTCATGGATCAAAGCCAGATTTTCTGGCAGTTCGATGCCCAGGGCATCGCTGACATGCAAGGTCCAGCTTTTGCCAAACAGGGTGATGGCCGCCGTTTCGGCACGCAGCAATCCCTGCAACACCGGATCCTCTGCTACCGGCGTTCCGGTGCGTTTGGTGGAGCCAAAAGCCACCACACGACTGTGGCGCAGCGGTCGCTGCTTGATCTGCTGAAAAAAAGCATTATCGGTGGGGTTGGCTCCCGGCCAACCCCCTTCGATATAATCGATGCCAATAGCGTCGAGGCGTTCGGCAATACGCAGTTTATCCACTACGGAAAAATGGATATCTTCGCTCTGTCCGCCATCGCGCAGCGTGGTGTCGTAGAGGAGAACCGCATCAGTTGTTGACGCGGTCACCGGCATCTTTGTCGAGTTCAAAGGCATCGTGGAGGGTCCTTACGGCCAGTTCCATATATTTTTCATCCAAGATTACTGAGATTTTGATTTCCGAGGTGGAAATCATCTGGATGTTGATGCCTTCTTTGGAGAGGGCGGCAAACATTTTTTGCGCCACGCCGGTGTGCGAACGCATACCCACACCAACTGCTGAGACCTTGGCGATTGATTTGTTGCCCCTGATTTCGCGGGCAGCAATCGATTTGACCGGTTGGTCCAACACCTCCAAAGCGCTTTGATAATCCCCTCTGGGGACGGTAAAGGTCATATCGGTTTCGCCGCTGGCAGAGATGTTTTGGATGATCATATCGACATTGATATTGGCATCGGCCAGGGCTCCGACGATAGTGGCAGCCACACCGGGTTTGTCAGGTACGCCGAGAACAGTAATTTTGGCTTCATCCCGGTTGTGGGTGATGGCGGAGACAATCACTTTTTCCATGAGTTCATCTTCCTCTGTCAGCAGAGTGCCACCGCCCTCTTCCATGGAGGAGAGGACACGCAGGGGCACGTTATATTTCTTGGCCAATTCGACCGAACGGATTTGCAACACTTTGGCGCCCAGAGAGGCCATCTCCAGCATCTCTTCATAGGAGATGCGGTCGAGGCGGCGGGCGTTGGAGACAATGCGCGGGTCGCTGGTATAGACCCCATCCACGTCGGTATAAATGTCGCAACGGTCGGCTTTGAGAGCGGCAGCAAGAGCCACCGCCGAGGTGTCAGAACCCCCACGGCCCAAAGTGGTCACATTGCCCTCTTCATCGATGCCCTGGAAGCCGGCGATGACCACGATCATCCCTTTGGCCAGATCGGCGAGAATGCGTTCGCTCTCCACCTCCAGAATGCGCGCCTTGGAATAGACCGAATCGGTACGAAAACGCACCTGCCAGCCCAGATAGGAACGGGCAGGAACTCCCTGATTTTCGATGGCGATGGCCAACAGGCCGATGGAGATCTGCTCTCCAGCGGCTACGACCACATCATACTCCCGTTTGTTATAGTGATCGGTAATCGCTTCCACCAAGGCAACCAGGCGATTGGTCTCTCCCGACATGGCCGAGACCGTGACCACCACCTGATGGCCCTCTTTATGGGCGGCAATGGCACGGGCTGCAACATTGCGAATCCGCTCGATGGTGCCAACAGAGGTACCACCATATTTTTGTACAATAAGGCTCACGTTTCTCTTGCTCCACCTAAAAAATACACTGCGTTATATTACAAATGGTTGATTCTGCTCCCCGGCCAGCAGCGGAAAGGCTACTGTTTCGCCAAGAATCTCTTTTTTGCTGCCACGCATCCGCACCATATACATCACCGCATCACCCTCATTGCCTTGGATGGCTACCAGAGCACCCAGCGGCTTGCGTTGTGCCAACAGAGCGTCGGGAATGGCTGGTACTGCACCGCAGAGCAAAATGCCATCAAAGGGGGCCTGTTCCGGCCAACCGCCGACCAAGGGGGCGGTATGCCAACTCAGTTGCGTGTTTTCTACAGTTTGGCCGATGGCCACCAGTTGCGCATCCGACTCCAAGGCATAGACCTGGGCGCCAAGACGAGCGGCCAAAGTGGCCTCATAACCGGTTCCGGCGCCGACAACAAGAATTTTTTGTCCGGGGGTGATCTCCAGGGCATCGAGCAGACGGGCGATTTGCAGCGGTTTTAAGCTGCGGCGTACTGCTCCCATCGGCAAAGCAAAATCGGAATAGGCAAACATTTGATGGCTGGGCAGCACAAAAGGTTCCCGTGGTGTGCTCTGCATGGCATCAAGCACTCCGTGATGGGAGATGTTATTGGGCACCACCTGTGATTTGACCATGTTGGTCCGAGCCAGAGCAAAATCCATACACTTCCCCTTTGCTTACCGAAAAGAGTTGAGCCGTGCCGGGAGGCTGGTGCGCGCAGCGCAAAGCGCGTTCTTTGATCCTGTTGCCACCCCACAGGCCATTCTATCCTCAAACTCCCTCCGGAATCCAGGTCATTTTCTCACAATTTGCCAATCGTTGCGGGGTTCCCATATCGGCCCAGCCCCCCTGCAGGGGCAGGCCGCGCAGACGATCCTGTTGCAGTGCGTCATCAAAAAAGCGATTCAGGGAAAAGGGGGTGTTGGGATAGGGTGCCAGGGCCGCGGGTGAGACCAGCAAAATACCAGCATAGGTGAGTGCCTGGGGATGTTTTTTGGCCCGTTGCAGACGGTGGGTGTGGGGGGTGTAGAGAAAATCTCCGCTCTCTGCCTCCAACGGGGGAACCAGACCAAGCAGACCATCCATCCGCTGCCGGTCAAAGCTCTGCAGCAGAGGCTGCAGATCCAGATTCCAGAGAATATCGCCGTTGACCACCAGAAAAGGCTCCTGGGGATCCATCAGATGCAGGGCATTGACGATACCGCCGCCGGTATCCAGACACTGCTCTTCCCGCGACCAGGAGAGTTCAACGCCCCACTGCTCCCCGTTGCCAATCTGCTCCATCAGTTGCTCGGCAAGATGGTGGGCGTTGATGACAATCTGGGTGATGCCCATTTTGGCCAGACGCAGCAGGGTATAGACCAAAACCGGTCGTCCCTGTACTGGAATCAGCGGTTTTGGTATGCGGTCGGTGAGCGGTCGCAGACGCTCACCACGGCCAGCGGCCAGAATCATGGCATGCGGAGGATTCATGGGGCATATCGATCGATCAGGCTGGAGAGAGTGAGCAGCTCCGGATAGCGGGCCAAGGTTTCACGCACATAGCCCATGGTACGCGGAATATCATTCAGATAGCCATGTTTGCCATCGCGGCGGGAGAGTCTGCCAAAGATGCCGATGGCTTTCAAGTTGCGTTGAATGGCCATCCAGTCCAAATCACGTTGAAAGCGTTGTGGCTCTTCCGGGGAATAGTTGAGCCGTTTGCGTGCTCCTTGCAACCAGAGAGCGGAGATTTCAGCCCGGAAGGGTCCATCCCAGGCAACATAGCAGTCACGCAACAGGCTGGCCAGATCATAGGTGATCGGACCCACCACGGCATCCTGAAAATCGAGCACGCCAACCCGTTGATTGTCACACCACATCAGGTTGCGGCTGTGATAGTCGCGATGGACCAAAACCACCGGTTGCTGCAAAATCTCTTGGAGAAGGCGATCAAACACTTCGTCAAAGCGTTGCCGATCGGCGCTGCTGATCGGAGTTTCGCGAATCTGCTCGATATACCAATCGGTAAAGAGAGCCAGTTCACGGCGCAGCATGGCATAGTCGAAGGGGCGCTGGTGGGCGATGCAACTGCCATCGATGGGGGTCTCTTGCAGGGTGAGCAGGGTTTCCACAGCCGCTTGATAGAGTGGTCGCGGTGAGCTGCCTTGATTCAGGGCCAGCAAAAAGGTGGTATCGCCAAAATCTTCCAGCAACAGATAGCCCTGTTGCAGATCTTCCTGCACGATACGTGGTACCGCAACCCCATACGGGTGCAGAAAACGGGCGATGTCAAGAAAGGGGGCGGAATCCTCTTTATCGGGCGGGGCATCCATGAGGATATAACGTTCGTTGGCGGTGCTGATGCGATAATAGCTGCGGAAAGAGGCATCTCCAGCCACTTTATTGACACTATAGGAGTTGCCCTCCAGGGCGCTCTCCAGAAAGGCTTCCATCGGGATACGGGTGAGAGTCATGGGCAAGAAACCTGTGCAAAACCTGTTGTGCGAGGGGACCATGGGCAGTAAAAGTCAGTTGTCGCCATTGTGTTTGCCGAGCGACATACTCCAGGCTGATATGCAAATGATGGGCCGGGATCCAACTGCCACCGAGGGCCGGCCACTCAATCAACACCAGGTTTTGTTCGTCGAGATACTCTTCCATGCCAATCAGATCCAATTCGCTGGGGTCACCGATGCGATAGAGATCAAAATGGTGCAAGGGCAGGCGTGCGTCTGGATAGCTGTTGACCAGGGTAAAGGTAGGGCTGGTAATGCTCTCTTCGTGGATGCCCAGCTCTTCAATCAGACTGCGGGCAAAGAGGGTTTTGCCACTGCCCAGATCCCCCTCCAGAAGGATCACCAAAGGGGTATGCAGGGCAGTGGCCAGACGTTTGGCGATACTGCGGGTGGCTGTTTCCGAGAGGCAGAGATGCCGGTAGCGGGGTGCAGAGAGCGACACGGGCAACAGTTTGTCTATTTGTCGGCCAACATGGCACGGATGATGTCGCGTTTGCCAATGATGCCGACCACCTCGTCACCGCGCAGTACCGGCAGCAGGGCTACCTTCTCCTCGCTGATCAAGGTTGCCACATCGGCCAACTCCATCTCTTCATCGGCGACCACCACTTCGCTGGTCATAATATCGGCAGCGGTGGAGCCGGCCATTTTGCGCAGCTCATCTTCGTAGCGTCGTTCTCCGGCTATGGGAATGACTACGTCGAGGATGGTGACCAGGGTTGGCAGATGAATTTTTTTCACCCGATCCACCAGATCTCCTTCGGTGATGATGCCCATCAGTCCCACCGGACCGATAACAGGAACGCCGCTGATGCTGCGTTCGGTCAACAGTTGCGCGACCTCCTGGATCGGCATATCCGGCGGAACCGAAATCACCTCTCTGGTCATAAATTCTCTGGCCTTCATGGGAATTCTCCTTTGCCGTCAGCTTGGGTTCATCATAATCTGTCATGCTACATTTTTTTTGCAGGTCTCACAATATGGATGGTGTCTGAATGGTCTGGAAAATATTTTTACCGGTTTTGATTGGGGTGTTGCTCTATTATCTGGGCAAAAGCCATGCCCGGCGACGGCAGATCATCCCGACGGTGCTGCGCAATACGGGAGAGAGTCGCTGGCGGCAATCATTTCGTTTGGCGGCGATTTCGTTGGTGATCTCTGCGTTGCTGATTGCGGTGATGGTGCTGTTTAACGATTGGCGCAGCTCCCAGCAAAAGGTGCAGGTGCGGGTGATCCATGTGGAGACCGGAGAGGTGGTGATCTATCAGGCGCTGCGCGGGCAGGTGCATGGCCGTACTTTTCAGACCATCGATGGTCGCCAGGTGCGTTTGGCTGATGTGGAACGGATGGAGGTTGGCGAATGATGGAGGCGTTTTTTGCTGTGGCAGCGCACAGGCTGGATAGGTTGTTGCGGGTTGGTGTGGCACCGAGGGAGGTCAGTGCATGATTTATGAGCTCTCTTTTGTGGCGCCGCAGGCTCTGGATGGGCCGTTAAGCGAGCTGTTGACCGAGTTTGGCTCCATGGGGGTGGTGTTGGAGGATATTGGCAATACGGCGGTCTTTTCGCCTCTGGTCCATTTTGAACGCTGCCGATTCAAGGGCTATTTTGCCGAGGAGAGTGATCGTTTGCAGATTGAGGTGGCCATCCGGGCGCTGTTGTTGGCAGAGGGGCAACGGGGCAACAGTGAACTGCATTGGTTGCTGTTGCAGGATGAGGATTGGCAAAACCATTGGAAGCGCTATTTTCGTCCCTTGCCACTGGGACAGCGTCTCTTGGTTTTGCCCAGTTGGTTGCAGCCCCCGGAGGGGATGGAGGAGCGTCTGATCATCCGCATTGATCCAGAGATGGCCTTTGGCAGTGGCAATCATGAGACGACACGCGGTTGTTTGGAGATGTTGGAGTGGCTGGCCGAGCAGGGGCCGTTGGGATCGGTGTTGGATATGGGTACCGGATCAGGAATTTTGTTGATCGGGGCGATGTTGCTGGGGGCCGAGCAGGGGATCGGTGTGGATGTCGATCCGCTGGCGGTAGAGATCTGTACGCGCAACTGTCGCAGCAATCTGGCCGAGATCAGCGGAATGTGGTCGCGTTTGCGCTTTCTCCAGGATGATCAACTGCCGTCTGGTCCTTTTCAGACGGTGGTGGCCAATATTTTGGCTCCCGATTTGACCGCCTTTTTAACCACAACCAAGCCCCGTTTTGCCGATTGTCTGGTGATGGGCGGCCATCTGCTGCTGGCTGGCATGTTGCACGAACAAGGGAGCGTGGTCGAGCAGATTGCCTGTCAGAATGGATTTGTCAGCGTGCGTCATGAGCGGGTGGCAGAGTGGTCGATTCTGTTGTTGCGGCGGGAGTGAGTGGCAAACAGAAGATTGTTGCAATATAAACTATCACTTTTTTGAAATGCTGAGGAATGATAATGAAAATTGATCAGTCTCAACCTGTTTTAGCAAAGAACAAAATTCGAGCATCAAGGAATAAAACGATGACAATTACTCCGGATGAAGGAGCTGAGCTTATTAAAGAGACAGTGACTCTTGCAAAAAAGGCGAGTACAGAAGATTTTGCAGGTAAAATTATTTACCAGGATATTTTTTCTTGTACCGATTTTTTGCCAAGCGCATTTATAGATCTTTTAATAGTTGATCCGCCATATAATCTGAACAAACAATTTTCTGAAACAAAATTTTCCAAAACAACTTCAGAAAAATATGAGCAGTGGTTGGAAAGTTGGCTGCATAAGATATTACACTGCCTCAAGCCTGAATCATCCATCTATGTGTGTTGCGACTGGCAATCATCACACTCTGTGCAGACAGTATTACAGAAATATTTTATTGTCCGAAACCGTATTACATGGGAGCGAGAAAAGGGGCGTGGGGCTGCTGCCAATTGGAAAAATTGTGCAGAGGATATATGGTTCTGTACCATGTCCAATAATTATTATTTTGATGTTGAGTCTGTAAAGATCAACAAAAGAGTGATTGCTCCCTACCGTGATCAGTCAGGTGCGCCAAAAGACTGGCAAGAAACTGATGCAGGAAATTTTCGTCTGACATATCCATCCAATTTGTGGACAGATATTTCTATTCCATTTTGGTCGATGGCGGAAAATACAGACCATCCGACCCAAAAACCTGAAAAATTAATTGCAAAACTCATATTGGCAAGTTCAAAACAGAATGATTTCGTTTTTGATCCCTTTGTTGGGTCTGGCACGACATGTGTTACCGCGAAAAAGCTTGGACGCCGATTTAGTGGAGTAGAAATTGAAGCGCTGTATTGTCAATTGGCTATGAAACGTCTCAGACAGGCAGAGAATGATCAGGAGATTCAAGGGTATCATGATGGTTGTTTCTGGGAGCGTAACTCTATGCAAGAACAGAAAAAATCAAAAAAGAGAACAATAAACTCAGAGATTCCGGTGCTTTTCCATGAGTGAAATCTTGAATGAATTAATAGAGTGTATCGTTTCCAACCATGGAATCGGTGACAAAGCAAAACTAGCGCAAATAGTTTATAAGCAATTCAAGCTGACCAAAGATAGATCAGTATACTCTCGTAGTGAGTTTGCAATCCGATTCAGCTCTGCTGCTGGAGAGCATTTCAGCAATACAGTGCTTTCTCTCTCCAATCTGCACAAAGTGGATAATCGTCCTTTTCTGGTTTGCCTTGTTACATCGCAGAAAAATTATCTTTATTTGGCAAATTCAACTTTTTTGCGTAAAATCAGTCACAGTTCACAAAAATTCAGAGTTGACAATATAAGAGGAAGTTTTAATGGTTCCGATATAGTGCGGAAGTTTGAGAATATTGACAACAATCCTGAAAATTTTGCCAAACTATACAATATACACGAAGTGATTGGTTTTGAGGGTAATCTTGAGCGTCTTGTAGAGGCAACAAATAATATCAGTCCTTCAGGTCAAAAATTTAACGTCGACGAGAATGCTCGTATAAATATTATTGCTGCTCCACTTAGAACATGTGAGTTTGTAAAATCACCAGATATGCTTGAATTGAAGCGTGATCTTGATGAAAAAGTGGAAAAATTTAAGAATGAAATATTGGTTGCTTCTCTCATCGAAAATGTAAATATTAGGGGGAGAATTATTGAATATCTTATTGCTGGGGAAGATGAGCAACTTCGGCAAAATATTATTGATGCTCTCAACAAAAAGCAATCTCTTCCTCCTTTCAAAACCGAAAACAAGTTGGGAGATTATTGTAGAAATTTTGGAAGTTTTTATACGGAGACGGATGTAAAAACAAAAATAATGGTGCTTAATTCTAATCCAAAAGCCTATAATTTGGATAAAATGCTTGAATTTTTATCTTTGTCCAATGCTGTTTTCATGTTCTACTTTGTTGGGATTGAACCATATAAAGTTGTTAATACAATTCTGTTATCTTTGTTTCAGTCTAAGTTGCTCTCTTCTACAATCTTATTGAAACATTGGGCTGGGAGAAATTCTCGTGGTGTATCGCAATTTGATGGAAAGGTAATTGAACAGCTTATTTTGAACCCTCAAGTGGATATTGATGTAACCAAGGCGCAGAAATTTTTGGAAGATGTGATAAATCTTTAGAGATATATTCATCATTGCTTATATGGTTTTCACTACCGGACACTTTCTTCCCACCCTGCTGACAGCACAAACGCAACCGGAATTTCCATCCCTTCGTTCATGATGTACTTTAAACCAAGTTGGAACAAGCTTAGGTCACACCGTTCGGTTCGGTGGATGACACCCACCCAGCCGCCCTTCTTTGCTACCACCCCCAAGTAAATGATCCAAATGTATGCAAGGCAAGCGGCGATGAGCAACCTTGAAATTCTATCTGGATCACGCAGATGCGACTTGTTCATGTTGAAGCCACGGCTTTTTTGGTCCGAGAAAAACGTTTCTATCCTAAATCGCAGGCTGTACAACAGGCAGGCCCTTTTCGCCGAGTCGATGCTCGTCACCAGGAAAATCGGCTCCTTGCACCCCTTCCTTCAGTAGCAAATAACATGGACAGGTCCATCATTCTCTTTTGAAAACAATATATTATCGAACATTATATGCTGACCTTCTTTGATTCAGGCCAGGGCATTGCCGCACGAGATTTCTTTTCCTCGCCACACCAGCGAGATGTTCACTCCTGTACGACAAACATAATCGAACCCATAACTTCCCAGTCACCCGTTGAAAAAGTTTCCGGTAGTGAAAAGCTGTTCAAGAGCTCATGAATATCCCTCCTGTTTTGTGCATGCTAGCAAGACACCCCGAAAGGTGTCAAAGAGAGTTAATTCTCCAAATTATCACTCTGCAACTGCTTGGCGGCAGGATCGGCTTCATGGATGGTGAGAATATTCATGCCCAAAGGAAAGATCAGATAGCCCAATGGCCGCAAAAAGGCTTGCAACTCCTCCTCATCGGTCTTGATCTTTTCGATCATCATATAGGGGCGACAGCGGGCAATGGTCTGCCTGGCTCCGGCCAGAGCCTCCATCTCCATCCCTTCAATATCAATTTTTAACAGATCCAAACGGGGCAGTTGCCAATCGTCGATGGCAATCATTTGGGTTCGCTGCAGCGATTCCGGGGCATAGTTGATCGGTTGACCAATAAATTCAGTATGATCCGAGGGACGGATCTCCAGACTGCCAAAGCTGGAAGGGGTAAAATAGTTGGGGATCGGTACGCCAATACTGCCAGCTTGTGCACCGACCGCTGCCCAGATGGCCCGGGCATTAAAACAGTTGTTAAGGGCCAGATTGCCAGCCAACGCATAAAAAATCCTCTCCTGCGCCTCAATGGCCACCACCTCCCCCCATCCGGCCATAAAACGTGCCCACTCCAGCGTGTGTGCCCCGATATTGGCCCCACAATCGACACCCACTACCCCAGCTCCATACAAGGTTTGTCGGGTTTCCAACAGTTGCAACGCCACTTCGATCTCCTGGGCATCAAAGGCAGAGCTGTTCAACAGTTGAAAGCCTACCCCATACCCCCCTTCGCCAACCATACGATAATCATGCCGGTTGACCAGCATGCTGCCATGGTTGGTGGAGGCCAGAACAAAGGCTATGGGACGCAAAGTGTTTTTTTTCATGATGAGGGAAAA
>NZ_RXIU01000078.1 GCF_004217665.1 Candidatus Magnetaquicoccus inordinatus
GCCATTTTTCACTTGCACGCCACACTTTCCACGAATCAAACGATCTTGGACAGGATGGTTGCGACTCTAAAGTTCAGGTTGATATAATTTCAATCTCATGTTCGATCTGGAGAGCTGTTGATTACAAAAGCTTCTGTGCCAGATAGTAATACAAAACCCTTGCCGCACAACAAGCTACTGCTATACAGAAAGCATGGAATGGCTGCTCTTTTTTACTGCACCTTTGCATTCTGCTGCAGAATGATTACTCTCTTCTCACCTCGGCTAGACTCTATTCCTTATCGTCACGCATTCACCCAACCATGCTCTCCTCTGCCACCACCACCGATGTTCCGCAGACTCCCCTTTCTGGAGTGGCAGTCGCCCTGTTGTGGCAGATCGCCGCCATCACCCTGCTTTCGGCCCAACAGAGCACAGAGTGGACCCTGATCACTCTGGCAGCCCTTGCAGTGGCTCTCCTCGCCTCTCTGCTCTACCATCGTCAGGGCAATAACCAAACAGCCGCTCTTCTGGGTCTGCTCTTGGGCGCCTGCAGCATGCTGCTCCAGTATTGGCCTACCCCTACCCTGCCCGCAGCATTGATCAATCAACCCATCACCCTGGAAGCACAAATCAGCGAACGCCAGGATCGACCCGACTCGCTGCAACTGCAACTGGAACAGGGAGTGGCCACCTTGCAAAACCAGGCTCAGGCAGCGCCCATCCCCATTCCAGGAATCATCCAAATAACCCTGCATCCGCCAGAACCCCTCGCTGCCTTGCCCGGAGATCGTATCGCTCTTTCCACCCGCCTGAAACCTGCCCATTCTGCCCACAATCCCGGAGGATTTGATTATGGCCACTATCTGCAACAACAGGGGATAAGCTGCACGGGATCCAGTTATCAAGAGGTGGAACTGCTCGGCACCGACAAACAATGGAGCTGGAACCGCTATCGACAACAGCTCTCTTTTTGGCTTGCCGAGCAGCTCCCAGAGAGCAAGCGCGGATTGCTCGAAGCCTTGATGGTCGGTAAAACAGGCTATATCGACGAAACCTTGAATGAAGAGCTGCAGGTCTCTGGAACCTATCATCTGGTGGCCATCTCCGGGCTGCAGGTCGGATTGGTGAGCGCTTGGTCCCTCTTTCTCTTGCGGCGCCTGGCAATCTGTATTCTTCCCCTGTCCGAACGCTGGGATATGAAACAACCGGCTGCGTTGCTGGCCATTCTGCCCACCATCGCCTATGCCTATCTGGCGGGTTGGTCGGTCTCTACCCAACGAGCCACCGGGATGATGATCTGTTATCTGCTCGCCCTGGCCATGGGCCGCAGCCGCCAGATTTGGCGTATCCTCATTCTCTCGGCGATAGTGATTCTCTGTTGGCAACCAGGACAACTGTTTACCGCCGGATTTCAGCTCTCCTATCTCTCCGTAGTCGGTTTACTGTTTTTCATGCCCTTTTTTGAACGCGGCAACGGCTGGCGCAAACATCTGCTATTGTTGCTGATGAGCAGCGTGGTCGCCTCCATAGTCACCACCCCCCTGACCGCACACTATTTTCATCGCTTCTCCCCCTACAGCCTTCTGGCCAACCTGCCTGCCGTTCCTTGGGTCAGTTTTATCTCCACCCCACTGGGCTTGTTGGCCATGCTGCTGCATGAGATTCCTGGTCAAGCTGCCAACCAACTGCTGCAGTGGATGAACCTCTCTCTGGAGCCATACCGCCTCCTTCTCACCTGGATCAACAGCTTGCCTGGGGCCTGGCAACGTCTCGCCGGTCCACCCTTGGCCGCCCTGCTGCTCTGGATTGCTCTTTCTGCCGCGGCCGCTCTTCTGCTGCAGCAGCGCTGGCGCCGCACCGCTGGCAGCCTCTTTATACTCTCCTGGCTGCTACTGGCTTGGCCGCGCAGCACCCCTCCTGCCGGACAACTGCATCTGGCGGTCTTGGATGTCGGACAAGCACAATCGGTATTGCTGCACACACCCAATGGCGGCTGGAGCGCTATGGATGTGGGCGGTTTTCTCTCCCCGCGTTTTAATCCCGGTGAAGCCTTCACCTCCTCTTATCTCTGGCACAGGGGAGCAAACGCCCTGCAGCGCGTCATCATCAGCCATCCGCAATTGGACCATTTTGCTGGTGCCGAACAACTGCTGCGCAACTTTCCAGTCCAGGAGTTATGGGTCGGTGATTTTCCGCAAGCAGAGGAGGAGAATCTGCTCTATCGCTCGCTGCTGGTGCGGGCCAAGGAGTTGAAAGTACAGGTGCGCCATCTGCACCAGCCTTATCATGTCACGGAAGGAGGGGTAGATATTGCCGTTTTGCCCCCGTTGACCGGGGAGCTTGCCCGCAACGATAACGACAGCTCTTTGGTGGTGGAGATCAGCTATCAAAAAGCACGCTTTCTGGTACCAGGAGATGCCACCACACGCACGGAAAAGTGGCTGCTTGCCCAACAGCAGATACGCCCACTCACCCTTTTGCTGGCCCCGCATCATGGCAGCAAAAGCTCCAGTTCACCGGCATTTGTGCAGGCGAGTCAAGCGCAACATGTGGTTTTCAGTGCCGGACGATTTAACAGTTACCACCATCCGCATCCACAGGTGGTGGAACGGTGGCAAAAAGCAGCGGCGCAACTGTGGCGGACAGATCAACAAGGGGCGATTATGATTCAGAGTGACGGCTTGCAGACTCAGGTGACAACTCTTGCCCAAGCAGAGCCACTGTTGCGTCGCTGGTTGACCCTCTTCCAGGGAAAGGAAGAGAGGTAACACAGGAGCAGAAAAATATTATTTGCCTGCCAAATCCTGCAAGGCACTCAGGCAGGGCAGAGCCGTTGCACCATGGGCACCGGCACAGGCAGTCACAGACTCCTCTTCGCCGGCATTCAGGCGCTCAACCATCTCGATGGCGGCTCCCAAATCTTGAATACCCTCCAAAAGACACTCACCCACCACAGGATGATCTACCCGGCAGACGCTGAAACCGCTTTCGCCGATCTCCACCTGCGCCACCTCGCACAAGGGTGTTGTTTCTGTTGTTGTCTGATTGTTTTCGGCATTGGACATGGAGCTTCTCCTGTCAATCTCTTGGTTGAGAAAGCCCGGTATGTGCTCTTTTTCTGTCAACATCACTGTTGCCAACAACCGGGCTGGTCAATTTATACACTCTGTTGCATGGTTATTATATAGCATATTCCAGCGCTCTATGCAATATGAACCTGTTGTCTCCATCTATATCAACATATGGTAATAGTTTAATTTTCTGTATTGTCAGAGGCGCAGCAAGAGATTTTGCTGTTGTTTGCGTGGCGGGAAAGATTGATTAAATTCTGCTTTCATGGCCGACAGCACCTCAAAAAAGGCACCCGCTTCCGGCAACAAGGCACGCAGTTGTATTGGCTCATGGGGCGAATGAACGGTGATATGATGATTACAACCGGCCAATCCGGTTGCCAGACGCAATGCTTCCAGTTGCATAGATGGCTCCTCTCCAAGATCGATGGCAATTTTTTTTATACCCCAGCCGGGCACCAGCTCCGGCCAGCAAGGATGCGACAGAGTCAGGGTCAAATCGCTGTCGCGAATCAAACGGCCCAACGTCGCCAATCCCGCTGCCACAAAGGGCGAAGCCGACGGTGGCGCCGGGGCAGCCAGTTTTTGCTGCATATGGGCGCAATAGGCCCGCTCTCCCGGTGGCCAGGCGCTAAAATCATGCTGCAACAAATGTGTGGCCTCGCCCAGACAAAACAGATGCACACGGCTAGCCTGCCAACTCTGACTCTGCCACATGGAAGAGCAAGCCTCAGGAAGGGTTGCTCGGCTCAAAATCATGGTCAAGGTAGCTTCGTGCATCGCTTGCTCCTCCCGACGACAGGCGCTGCTGGCCATTTTTGGCAAGCAAGCGTTGCTAGCACAAGCAGTGCCAGTTCTCAAACACCTCTCCCTCGTCAACCAACTCCCTCTTGTTTAGCGGCAAGTACAGTATGAAACGGTGAGAATGTGCGCCAGGGAAGGGTATTGCGCAGGGATTTCTCTTGACAATTTCAAACAGTTTGTCCAAATTCGCCTGGGGTGTTGTTGCTTATCCCGCTGGGGTTGGTATTATGCGCAAGGAGATTGATCATGCCATTGGTATCAATGCGGCAATTGCTGGATCATGCCGCAGAGCAGGATTACGGCATTCCTGCATTTAACGTCAATAATATGGAACAGGTGCGGGCGATTATGCGCGCCGCTGCCGATACCGAAAGTCCGGTTATTTTGCAAGCCTCGGCCGGAGCGCGCGATTATGCTGGCGAGCCTTTTTTGCGTCATCAGATTCTGGCAGCTCTGGAGGTCTATCCCCAGATTCCTATCGTCATGCACCAGGATCATGGCCAATCTCCCGCCGTTTGTGTCCAGGCCATCCGCAGTGGTTTTACCAGTGTGATGATGGATGGCTCGCTGCGCGAAGATGGTAAAACAGCCGCCAATTATGAATATAATGTGCAGGTTACCGCGCATGTTGTCACCATTGCCCATGCCATCGGCGTCTCTGTAGAGGGTGAACTGGGTGTTCTTGGCTCCCTGGAGAGTGGCTTGGCTGGCAAAGAGGATGGCCATGGTGCAGAGGGCAAACTGGAGCGTGAGCGTTTGCTTACCGATCCAGAGGAGGCAGCCCGCTTTGTGCAGGCCACCCAGGTGGATGCTTTGGCGATAGCCATTGGCACATCGCATGGCGCCTATAAATTCAGCCGCAAACCGACTGGCGATATCCTGGCCATCGACCGCATCAAAGAGATTCATGAACGTATTCCCAACACCCATTTGGTGATGCACGGCTCCTCTTCAGTACCGCAAGAGCTGTTGGCGATTATCAACGAATTTGGCGGCGCCATTCCGGAGACTTATGGAGTACCGGTGGAAGAGCTGATTACCGGCATTCGTCATGGGGTGCGTAAAATCAATATAGATACCGATTTGCGTTTGGCCATGACCGCGGCCATTCGTCAACATTTTGCCAAAAACGCCAAAAACTTTGACCCACGCAAATATCTGCGTCCGGCAGAGGATGCGGCCTATCGCATCTGCAAGGAGCGTTTTGAGCAGTTTGCCACGGCGGGCAAGGCGGGATTGATTCGTCCGCTTGCTCTGGAAGAGATGGCCAAACGTTATGCTGCCGGCCAACTGGCACCACAGGTTCAATCGTGAAAGCTCTGACGCACACTGTGCATACCACTTGCCGCCTTTCTGGCGGCTGGCGGCTCTTGATTTGCCTGTTGGGGCTGCTGTTGAGCGCGCTGCCTGTCGGGCAAGCCCAGGCCATTGGTGAATATTCCAACCCCTGTATCGTGGCACGCGAGATGGCGATTAAAGCGGTTGCCATCTATGAACGGGATGCTGATCAGGGCATTGCCGCCATGAATAACGCGGCCAGCCTCTGTTCCAGCGATCCAGGCATCGCTTTTAATCTTGGTCTTGCCTACTATATGGCGGGCAATTCCGAACGTGCAGAGGCGGTATGGGACAGCCTCAATCTGATGTCAGGAGCTTCTGAGGCTGCCAATCGGGAAAAAGCTTTGGCCAATCTGGCTTGGCTCAAATTTGAGCTGGGCAAGGATAAAGAGTCTTTGCAACTGGCCAATGAAGGTTTGCAACATTTTCCCAGCAACTGGTCTTTGGCACACTCCAAAATTTATTCTTTGTTTCGCTTGGGGCGCTATTTGGAGGCATATGATTGGCTGACCCGATCCGGTTTAACCGGTGTGCGTGCCAGTCAGTGGCAAAACCAGGCTGCTGAATATGTGGTAGAGACCTTATGGCGCAAGTTTCGTGAATGTTTGCGGCCACAAAAGGGCAAACCGTGTGAACATGACGGACAGTTGCCGGCCATTCGCCAGGCCATCAACCTGTTGATCAAAGAATACCCACAGGACACCCATTTTATCGAGGCCAAGGATCGTCTGCTGGGAGCCTATCTGGACAAAGAGGCCGATCAGCCCTATCCCATCGACCTGCCGCACGAAATCTGGAAAAAAACTGGGGTAATGGATGATCAATCTCCTCTGTTGGATGAGACGATTCAGGCTGTTCCGCCCATTGCAGCCTGGGAAAAGCGTGAGGATGCCTATGCGGTGATTGTGGGCATCAACCGGTATCAGCATCTGCGTGCGCGTCATTTTGCCGAGCGCGATGCACGCCATATGCAGCGGATCTTGGTACAGCGTGGCATCTTCAAAAACGATGTGGACCATGTGCGCATGCGCATTGATCAAGAGGCGAGTTTGAGCACGATTCGCGATGATCTGCAGTGGTTGGTTCGCCAAGGTCAACTCAATCCTGGGGCGGTTTTATTGTTCTATTTTGCCGGTTGGGGTGCACCTTTGCCGGGTGAAGAGGGCATGGCGGATGCGCTGTTGTTGCCGGTGGAGAGTCGGCCAGAAGGGATCAACCCACAAGCTGCTCTCTCATTAGCCTCTTTGCAGGAGTCGCTCAATCGTTTGAAAAACGTACAGGCGGCTGTGATTATTGATAGTTGTTTTAACGAGAATGCGGCATGTTCCCAGCATGGTCGTGCCGCTGCAGCTTCGGATAAAAATAGTTCCCTCTCGGGTACAGCTCTGCAGCCGGGTGCTGAAAAAAAAGAGGCTGCGGAATTTTTCCAGGGGCGTGCTTCTTGGTTATTGGCCTCCTTGCGTCAGCCGGCCACACTCTATTCTCCTGGACGACAGGGCAGTTTGACCTATTTTCTGCTCAAAGGATTATTGGGTGAAGCGGATGGTCAGGATCAGGTTGCTGATGGCTGGGTAGATTTGACTGAGGCCTTTCAGTATGTACAAAAACAGCTACCCAACAGTGATGTATTTCTATCCAAACCGCTCAAGATGCGCCTGAGCAAAAGCAAGGGAGAGAGATAGGTGTTGCGATACACATCATCTGCGCCTATGCGCCGCAGAGCTGCTGGATGGAGCAGCTTCGCTCTATTTGCTCTGTTGTTTGGTTGGGTCTCTTCGGCAGGGGCCTTTATGATCAAAGAGTGGGATGAGCTATCCACAACGGTCAAGTCGCAGTTGGCGCCAGTAGATGTGCAGCCTGGCAAACCGTGGCGGGAACCCTTGAGTGGCATCACCTTTATCTGGATCCCAGGAGGCTGTTTCAAAATGGGTTCGCCACCCAATGCCGAAGGACGGGATGCCGATGAAGAACCGATTCATCAAGTCTGTTTATCGGGATTTTGGTTAGGTGAGCGTGAGGTAACCCAGCAGCAGTGGCAACGGGTAATGTTGCACAATCCTTCGCAGTTGCACCATGAGGTGCTTGGGCAAAAGGATGAGGCATTTCCGGTGGAAGGGGTTTCGCGCATGGATATAGAGGAGTATCTAACCAAATTAAACAGCAATTTACAGGGCATCGTAACCCTCTCTTTACCGACAGAGGCGCAGTGGGAATATGCCTGTCGCAATGGTGGTGAAAAGGTGACTTTGCCTGGTTATGCGCAGGCGGATCAGTTGGCATGGTATCGTGGCAACAGCAATCGCACTACGCAAATGACTGGCACACGCAATCCCAATCGTTTCGGTTTGTATGACATGAGCGGCAATGTTTGGGAGTGGGTGAAGGACAGCTATGAGCAGGGCAGTTACAGTCAGCATGAGGCCAATGATCCGTTATTTGTCAGTGACTCCTCCTTTTCGGTGATTCGTGGTGGTGGTTGGAAGGATGCTCCTGATGCGTTGCGTTGCGCCAATCGTGGTTTTGAGCGTTATAGTAACAAACGTGCAGATTTAGGGTTACGTTTGGCGGCCATGGTGGATGTCAAACCGTTAGAGAGTGGCAAAGGAAACAAGCGGGTGAGTCGTCCCAAGATGCCGTTTTGATTGATGGATTGTAACTATTCACACCCAAAATAATTGCGGGTCCAGGGAGGGCACCTCCCTGGTGGAGTCCAGAGGCAAAGCCTCTGGGGTACGGTTTTTTGCTTTTGGCGCGCTTTGCACAACTGGCCGACACGCTTTTTGCGTCGGCTTAAGCGCCTAATGGGAGCAAGCTGTGCGGAATGGCACGCATTTTTGCGCCAATCCGCACAGCATCCCCATGGGGGTAGAGTTGGCAAGCCAGAACAAAGCTGAATAGTTACTTGATTTTTTGCTTTTGGCGCGGTTTTTTTCGCCTATGGGCTCATCATCCCCATAAGGGGCAAGCTTGTTGCGACCTCTGCTCTGTTTTCCTACTCCCTATTCCCTTCTGGATGGGCAGCACACAGAGAGCTCGCTGACACACGGCATCGCGCTTCCATCCTCTACTCCTTACCTTTCCGCAGCGTTGCCTGCATGCCAAACTGTGCATGTCGGGCGTCCGCCCTCCCAAGGCGTGCCCCTCCGGGGCACAAATTAAGGCGCGCTGCGCAGATTTGCTACGCAAATCTGCTTCGGATAAAGCGCGCCAGATATGCAGGGCTTTGCCCTGCACCCACCAGGAGGGGATTATCCCCTCCTGGACCTCCTTAATAATTTTACTGATTAAACAGATAGATAAATAGACAAATAAATAAAATAAACAAATGAATCGGAAAAGCAATACATGAAAATCTGCCGCCAATTCAAATTTGAAGCCGCCCACCGCCTCGCCTTCCACGACGGCCGCTGCCAACGCATGCACGGACACTCCTACCGCCTGGAACTCACTTTTCAAGGCAACGTGCAAAAAATCCACCCCAATAACCCACAATCCGGCTTCGTCGTAGACTTCGGACGCCTGGAACAAATCATCAATAACGAATTGATCGACCGCTACCTCGACCACTTCGTCCTCGAAGAAAGCGTCCCGGAACTACCCTATAGCTCCGCCGAGTTTTTGGCCGCCTGGATCGTCGCCTGGTGCATACGCCACCTGGAAGGACGCACAGAAATGGGCAACATGCGCATCGCAACCGCCCGCCTGTGGGAAACTGTCCATGCCTGGGCAGAAGCCGATCGACAAGATGCAGAAACCCTCTTCCCCATCGAACCCAATGCCGAAGAACGCTACTGCTGACTCAAAACAAACTAAATGAAATAGCTAACTTACCTAAACAACAATGCACACGCAGTCCGGCAACAAACGCTCACCTCTCTGAAACCCGGCTGCACCTTGACCCCTGCTCCATAAACAATTAAACATAAATTGCAAGAAGCTGTGCAGGTGTGTGCTGGCTCGCCAGTCTACCCCCATGGGGATGCTGTGTGCATTGGCGCAAAAAAAGCGCGCCAATCCGCACAGCTTGCTTCCATTAGGCGCGCTGCGCCGACGCAAAAAGCGCGTCGGCTTGTTGTGAAAAGCGCGCCAAAGGCAAAAAATTAAAAGCAAAATCCCAGGGATTCCATCCCTGGACCCGGCCAGGGAGGTGCCCTCCCTGGACCCGCAATTGCTTTGAGTGGTGAATAATCAGGACATGAACAACTGATCCAACAACTGAAACAGCTCGGCACGCAAACGATCAAACTCAGTGAGTCGCTTGAGCGCCTCCTCCTGCTTTTTGTTCTGCACCAAAGTGACTACCTCACGGGCCGTATCATGCACCTGTAAATGAATACGCCCCAGCTCGGCAAATACCGGCAGATGGGCAAAACGCCGTTCGCCCTCCGAATAATACCATTTGCCCAACGCACAATCCCGCCCACTGGTCACCTCCTCAGGCTTCATCACCATGCGTCCGCCAATAATCTGATGCAAACGGAACAACCAATCCAAATGGGCCTTTTTCACCTTGGCCAGATCAAATGCCGCCTCTTCAATCGTCAAACCGGAACGAGCCCTCTCCAAAGCCCGACATGCCTCCATGACCATGCCATTCATCTGCCCATCCATGTGCACCGAGTCATCCATTAAATTGACCAACATCAAAGACTCTTCACCCAACTGCTTGACCCGTACCGTCTCCTGATAGAGCTTCTCTCCCAAATCGCGCACCGAGAGTGCCCCCTGGTTGGCAAAACGAATCGCCCGCTCCGTCTCCTGCGCAGAACGAGCCACCTCCGATACCGACCGGGCAATCTCTACACTGCCTGAAGAGACCTCATTGGTGGAACGGGCCACCTCTTGTGCCGCCAACTCCATCTCATCAGCACTGCGCGTCACCTCCTGGGCTGCACCTGACACCCCAGCCATCGCCGAAGAGATATTGCGCACCAAATCATCCTGACCTTGCACCGCAGTCAGAATCTCATCGTTCAAACGCGACACCCCATCGATAATGGTCACCACCTCGCTGACTACCGTTTCCACCGCCCCAGAGCTTCTCTGAATCTCCTCCACCCGCTGCTGAATCAAACGGGTTGCCTCCGAAGATTGCCGCGCCAACGCCTTCACCTCGTTGGCAACTACCGCAAACCCCTTGCCAGCAGCCCCCGCCCCTGCCGCCTCAATGGAGGCATTCAAAGCCAGCAAATTGGTCTGATCGGCAATGCTGCGAATTACCGTGATCACCTTGCCAATCTCTCTGGTGGCATGCGCCAACTGCTTTAACACCTCACGGGTACCCAAAGCCTGCTTGCCCGCCCGCTCCGACTCCCGCCGGGCATCCTCGCTGCAATGACGCACATTCTCCTGGGACTGCAACATCTGCTGCATGTTATCCGATACTTCCTGCACCGCATCACGCATCTGCCCCAAATTGCGGTTTACCCCCTCAATCAGAGCGGTCATCTCCGTGGCCGCCGAGGCAACCGTCACCACATTGTTCGAGGTTTCATCAGTGGCTGCAGCAATGGTCCCCATATTATTGGACAACTGCTCCCCGCGTTGACGAATCTCCTCCAAAGCCTGCCCCACCTGTTGCAGGCCATCGCGCATCGCGGTAATCCGTTCATCCACCCGATTGTTGGCATCAGCCACCTGATTGACCGCATCGCGAATCCCCTTGGCATCACTGCTTAAACGCTCCTTGATTGCCGTCGAGGTCTCCACCACCGCCAACAAGGTGCCACCCTCACGGGCAATACCTCGCATCAACGCTGCCAAATCGCGCGCCATCCCCACCATGGCACCATAAATCCCCCCGCCCACATCCTTTTGGCTACCCACCAACAGATTGCCCTGCGCCACCTCCTGCACCATGCTCATCACCGACGAGGGCTCACCTCCCACCTGTCCCAACACCTCGCGTGAGATCACCACCCCCAACCAGGATGCACCTAACGTCATCAACAACGTCATGGATAAATAAAGCCAAAAATCGATCTGCGCCTCGCGGGCCATGGCCTCAGCACGCTGCATCAGCAGCTCACTGACCCGCTCTTCACTCGCCCGCAACAGATCAATACGCCTGGTCGAGGTCTGAAACCACTCCGCTGCATCCACACCCAACTTTTCGCCGCTGTTCAACTGCCCATTGGTGGACAACGCCTTTTCCCGCATCGTCACCACCTGTTGGAAAGCCTCCTCCTGCATGCGCCGCTGCAAATTTTCCCGCTCCTCCGGAACCAGAATCAAAAAGCGCTGCAACGACTCCTCCTGACGCGCCGCCAATACCGACAACTGCCGATAAACTCCAGGCGCAAAAGCATTGCGCGCAAAAGTATTCGACAACATCGCCCGCTCTTGACCCGCCTGCTCCTTGCCAATCACCAAATGCACAAAACCCTCGGCAAGAAAGCGGACTTTACCCCGCGCCAGCTTGGCAACCCCCTCCATGGCCTGCAACAAGGTTTGGTTGATGTTGGTATAATATTGAAAAACCACATGCCATTCGACACGCAACCCCTCTACATCCTGGCGCACGCCACCCAACTGCTTTAACTGCTGCAAGGCGTTTTCCATGCTTTGCCGGGATTCGTTGTCAAAAAGCGTTTTATCGAAGCTCTGCCAATGCTCCTGCAAATGACCCAGACGACGATCACCCTCTTTGCGCTGCGGCAGCAGATTCTCGCGAAATTTACTGCCTTTGCTGCCGACAAAACCGACACTCATACCGCGCTCTTTTTGCACCTCATGCACCAGGGCCCCCACCTGCCCGGCCAATTCAGCAATTTCACGCACTTGTGTCATGCGTATCTGGGTATTATAGCCATCCCAAATGCGCCAGCCACCAAACCAAATCAGTCCCCACAAAGGGACCAAGAGCATGATCAAAAATTTTGTTCTTAATTTTAATCGGATAAATAAGGCCATTCCCCTCGCCTCCGCTCAATCAATTTCTTTTACCACCCTAAAACGGAATCAATCACTGTAAAATTTCCTTTGCCCGCACGCAAGGTCCACGACGAGACAGATTACAATATATTCAATAATTTCGTATATTATCATAATGTAACAAAAAATGACTAACGAATAATCTCCAGCGCCTGCAAATGACGATACTCGCTCTCAAAATAGTGGTCCAAATAATCGGCCAATTGTACTGCCGTTGGTAACCGCATAGGCTGTTTGCGTATATCACCAAATATATCTTGCAAGACATATTGGGCAATGCGTAAAAAACCCTCTTCTCGGATGTTGTCGCTTAACCAGGCATAGAGGGCGAGATGGCGCTCCAAGCGCGCCACCATTTTTGCTCCTGCTCTGTCGCTCTGCAGCAAGGAGTGCCGTAACAGGCGCAATAATCCTGCCGCATAGAGGGGTTGCGTCTCTTGTAAAGCCTGCTGCCAGACAAAGAGATGCAGCGACGCATAATGGCGACCAGCCCGCCGACGCCGCCACCATTGCCAAGGGTGCAAGGTCAACAATTGATAAAAACTCTCGGGCACCTCTGCCGTCAACAAGCCCATTTGTTGTTGCAGCAGGAGGGCTTGCCGCACCTCCTGGCGACGTGCCAGATTATGCAGCCACTCCTGTTGCAAAGCGGCGGCAGAAGGCCAGGGCTCCCCCACCAACAGATCCATCAGCGCTCCCCGAACAAAAAGGCACAAATCCACACAGCCGCCGCCAGGCCAGCCAGATCGGCAAGCAATGCTGCCGCCAAGGTATGACGCAAGCGCTGTACCTGTACCGCACCCATATAGACAGCCAGGACATAGAAGGTGGTCTCTGTCGAGCCTTGGATGGTACTGACCAGCATGCCGATATAGCTGTCTGGACCTATGGCCGGATCCTGCATAATGGCGGTCATCAGACCATAGGCCCCGGAACCGGAAAAGGGACGCAACAGGGCCATCGGCAGGGCTTCGGCGGGCAGACCCAATGGGGTAGTCAACGGTGCCAGCACCATCACCAAGCCATTCATCGCCCCACTGCTGCGAAACATGGCCACCGCCACCAAAATAGCCACCAAATAGGGAATAATGCGTACCGCCGTCTCAAACCCCTCCTTGGCGCCCTCAACAAACACCTCATACACACGCACGCCACGCCACAAACCAAATCCCAAAAAACCAATGACCAACCCCGGCAAAACCCATACAGAAAACTGCTTGCCGTAGAGAATGGTCACCGGCACAAAAGCCAACAGAGCCAAGAGAGCCAAGCGGGAGACCCAGGGCGGATAGCCCGCATCAATCTCCGGCAACAGTGCTGCCGCCTGTTCAGGCACAGGCTCTGTAGTGGCTGAGGCAACACTCTGTTTTGTTTCGGGCAAGGCTGTGACCCAGCGCTGCAACAAACGGGCGGCAGGCACGGCAACCAAAGTGGCGCACAGCGTCGCAAACAGGGTAGTAGACAAGATGGCCGCCGGCTCACGCGACCCCAACGCCGCACGTACTGCAATCACGCTGCTGGGCACCAAGGTGATACTGGCGGTATTGAGGGCCACAAACAGCGCCATGGCATTGGTTGCTGTTCCTGGCAGAGGATTGAGACGATTCAGCTCGTGCATGGCGCGAATACCGAAGGGGGTAGCGGCGTTGCCCAAGCCCAAAGCATTGGCTGCCAGATTGAGAATCATCGCCCCCATGGCCGGATGTTCGGCGGGCACATCGGGAAAAAGGCGCACCATCAGCGGTCGGATCAAGCGGGCCAGAATGGTCAACAAGCCACCGCGCTCTGCCACCTTCATCAAACCCAAAAAGAGCGCCATGCTGCCGATCAAACCGATGGCCAGGCTCACCGAGGCACTGGCGGCATCCATCATCGCTTTGCTCAACAACTGCATGGGTGCCAAACCATCCCCCTGGGGCAACCAATGCCACTGCTGCCAAGCCGTAGAGAGAAAACCCAACAAGACAAGGGCAAAAAACAGATAGTTCATCACTGACTCCGCCACCAAGCAAAACGGGCTGGCATTAGGTTATGCCAGCCCGTCGCAATAATCAGAAAAATAGCATAACTATTCAGCACCAAAAACAATTGGGGGTCCAGGGATGGAATCCCTGGGATTTTGCTTTTAATCTTTGTAACTATTCACTACCCAAAACAACTGCGGGTCCAGGGAGGGCACCTCCCTGGCCGGGTCCAGGGATGGAATCCCTGGGATTTTGCTTTTAATCTTTTGC
>NZ_RXIU01000079.1 GCF_004217665.1 Candidatus Magnetaquicoccus inordinatus
AAAGGTCTCCAAGCAGGCATGGAAAAAGGTCTCCAAGCAGGCATGGAAAAAGGTCTCCAAGCAGGCATGGAAAAAGGGATACAGGAAGGTTTGGCAAAAGGCCGTATGGAAGGCAAGCAAGAGGCTGCAGCCGCACTATTGCTGCGTCTGTTGCAACGGCGATTTGCTGTGCTGCCAGAATCGATCAGCGCTTTGCTGGCGGAGGCATCTTTGGAGCAATTGCAACTTTGGACAGAACGGATTTTCGATGCTACAGCAGTGGAGGAGATATTTGCGGATAGCAATGGTCCCTGATTTTTGTTGAACTCCTGTTTTCTGCACTCTCGGTAAGGAGAGAATTTGAGCATGTTGCACACCATCAATAAACAGTACTTGGCTTATGTTTTGCTTGCTTTTTGCGTGATGCTCTCTGCTTGCACCAGTCGGGAGATGGGAGAGGCTGCCTATCGTTCCCTGGAACAGGTGAGCTGCTATGATCAACACCACTCCCATGGACGGTGCATCCCCCCTGTTCAAGAGTGAGATTGTTATTGTGTATGCCATCGCCTTGAAAATGTTACTGGGAGACCGGCTGAAATATTTTGGTCTGATTGCTGGTATCGCCTTTGCGGCCATGCTGATTGCCCAACAAGCCTCGATCCTGGTCGGTTTTACCAAACAGACTGGTGCTTTTATCCGCGATACTGCGCAAGCAGATTTGTGGATAATGGATCCGCAAGTGCGCTTTTCTCAGGACCATATTCCGCTGCGGGAGATTATGGTGCACACGGTGCGCGGTACCCCAGGAGTGCAATGGGCTGTGCCGCTTTTCCAAGGCTTTGTGCGCGCCAGAATGCCCGATGGTACCAATTTTACCCTCATCCTGGTCGGTCTGGATGACTCCAGCTTGACGGGTGCCCCGCCACTCATGGTCGAAGGTGCACTGACCGATCTGCGCCGTGATCGCGCTGTTTTCATCGATGCCGGAACCAGCGCCAAAAAGTTGCGTATGAAAAATGGCGGCAATCGTCCCATGCAGGTGGGGGATACCTTCTCCATCATGGATCATCAAGCCTATATTGCCGGATCCTATCGCTCCCGAACCAGCTTTTTTTGGGAACCGGTTCTCTACACCACCTATAGCCGTGCTCTGACCTTTGCTGCCGGAGGAGATCGCAATCTGCTCTCTTATGTGATGGTAAAACTGCTTCCCGACGCCTCTCTGGAGCAGACGCGGGCGCTATTGCAACAGCGAACCGGCTTGGCTGCCCGTACCAACGAGGAGTTTATCCAGCTTACTGCTGATTATATTCTCAATGAGACCGGTATCTTGATGAATTTTGGATTTGCCATTCTGCTTGGTTTTGCCATTGGTTCCCTGGTGGCGGGTCAGACCTTTTACAACTTTACCCTCGATAATCTGCGTCACTATGGCACCCTGAAAGCAATGGGGGTAAGCAATCGCACCCTGGCCGGGATGCTCTTTTTGCAGGTCGCGGTGGTCTCGGTTTTGGGATATGGGATCGGGGTGGGAATGGGTTCGGCATTGGGATTATTGATGAGCTCTGCCGGTCTTGCCTTTAGCATGCCGTGGCAGATTCCCGCCATCACTGCCCTGGCTATTCTTTTGGTCTCTCTGTTGGCCTCCTGGTTCTCCTTGCGTCGGGTGTTTGCCCTGGAACCGGCAGTCGTTTTCAAAGGGTAAGCCATGTCTCTTCTCTCTACCAGTGGCACACCGGTTGTCTCTTGTCGGCAGTTGCGCAAAAATTTTGGCTCAGGAGAAAATCAGGTTCAGGCGTTACGTGGCATCAATCTGGATATTTATCCAGGGGAGTTGATGATGCTGGTTGGACCCTCTGGATGTGGCAAAACCACGTTGATTTCGGTCATAGCCGGTATTTTGGATGCCAGCGCGGGAGAGTGTCAGGTGTTGGGGGAAAATCTGTTGACTTTGGCATCGGCAGCACGAACGCAGTGGCGCGGTAAACAGATTGGTTTTGTCTTTCAAGCCTATAACTTGCTTCCTACCCTGACTGCTGCTGAAAATGTGGCTATTCCTTTGCTGGTGCAAAAGCTGCCCCGCAGCCAAGCTCTCAAGCAGGCTGCCGAAATGTTGCAGCGGGTTGGCTTGGCAGAGCGCATCCAGGCTTTGCCAGCACAATTGTCGGGTGGGCAACAGCAACGGGTTGCCATTGCTAGAGCGTTGGTTCATCAACCCCCCTTGTTGGTATGCGACGAACCTACCTCGGCACTCGATCATCACACCGGTCATCAGGTGATGGAGTTGTTGCGGAGAGTGGCGACCTCTGCCAACAGATCCTTGATCGTGGTGACCCATGATGCCCGTATCTTTCCCTTTGCCGATCGCATCGCCCATATCGAAGATGGTTTGATTACCCATATTGCCGAAAACTCTCCCGCGCTGATAAAGGAGTCGCTGCATGTCGCATAGTATTGGTCGCACAGGTCGTATTCTGGTACCACTGCTCAGTCTGACCGGGATGGCGATGATGATCTATGCGGTGGTTGCCGGTGACGAAACCTTGCCGGTGGCTCCTCCTGCAGCACAACCTGCCGCATCCCCTTATGCCAGCACCGTGGCCGGAGCCGGATTGATAGAGGCCAGCAGCCGCAATATTGCTCTTGCCAGCCCGCTGCCGGGTATTGTGCAGCAGATTGCGGTACAGCCTGGACAACGGGTGGCAGCAGGAGAGTTGCTCTTTCAACTGGATGAACGACAGATTGTCGCAGAGATTGCCGTGCGCAAGGCGGCACTGCAGGTGGCAGAAAGCCGTCTTGTCGAAGCGCAGGCGGCTGCCATCGAAAGCCGTTTTTTATTGCAACAGGTCAAGGGGTTGAGTGACAACCGTGCGGTCTCTCGCGAAGAGGTGCAAAAAAGAGAGAGTGCGGATGCCGTAGCCAGAGCGCGTGTCAACAGCAGTGAGGCGGCACTGCGCCAGGCGCATGCGGAAGTGCAGGCTGCAGAGACAGAGCGGGAGCGATTGCACATTCGCGCTCCCCTGGCCGGCGAGGTGTTGCAGGTCAATATTCGTCCTGGAGAACTGCTGTCTGCCAGCAACTCTGCTGTGGCGGCGGTGGTGTTGGGAGAGACATCGCTACTGCATGTGCGTGTGGATATTGATGAGAGTGATGCCTGGCGATTGCCGCACGGCGGCAAAGCCACGGCACGATTGCGCGGCAATGCAGCGCTGCAGATTCCTTTGCAGTGGGTGCGTGTGGAGCCGTTGGTGATTCCCAAACAATCTTTGACCGGCAACTCCACGGAACGGGTGGATACCCGGGTGTTGCAGGTCATATTTTCCTTTGAACGGGGCAAGCTGCCGGTTTATGTGGGTCAGCAGTTGGATGTGTTTATTGATGCGGCCAGTGCAGGCGGAGCTGGTCAATCATGAACAGGGTGTGGCGCCTTCTCCCCATAATGGTTTTGAGTGGCTGTAGCGTATTGGGTACTCCCTGGCAACCCCCAGAGGTGGCACCTCCCACTGCCTGGAGTGTGCCGTTGCCGCAGGAGCAGAGAGAAAAGGCAGAGCGGCAGCAGGAGCATGATTTTTGGCAGAGTTGGCAGGATCCACAATTGCTGGAGTGGATCCAGCAGAGTTGGCTGGCCAATCATGATCTGCAACTGGCCTTGGCGCGACTGCGAGAGGCGCGTGCCCAGCAACGGATGGTGGGTGGGGGAGAGCAACCGGTTTTGGATGCCAATGCTGCAGTGCTGCGCGACCGGATCTCTGAAAACAATCGGGTGCCTTTGTATGGTTTAGCCAATCCGGTCACCTTGCATCAGGTGGGCTTTGATGCCCGATGGGAATGGGATCTGTTTGGGCGTCAGCATCTGGAACGAGAGGCGGCGCAAGCAGAGACGGTGGCAATGGAGCGAGGTCTTGAGGCGTTACAGATCACCTTGGCGGCGGAGGTGGCGGTTACCTACTGTGATTGGCGGTTGGCCCATCAGCAGATAGCCCTTTTGCAGCAACAGGCCGCGATCAGTCGCACCCTGCTGCAACTGGTGATCAGTCGCGTCCAAGCCGGACTCAATCCAGAGTTGGATCGGCATCGGGCAGAGGATCAGGCGCTGCAGATTGAGGCGCGTCTGCCTGCAGCCCGTGCGGCCGCGGAAGTGGCATTGCGTCGTTTGGCCATTTTGACCGGTGCCCAGGCCGATGCTTTGCTGGGTACGGAGCTCTCAAGCCAGCCTTTGCCGGCGCAAGTGCCCCCCTTGCCGGAGCTGTTGCCGGCGGAATTGCTGGAGCGTCGTGCCGACCTCAAGGCAGCAGAGGCCAAAGCCCGTGCAGCGCATGCCCGAGTTGGTGTTGCCGAGGGAGAAAAGTGGCCAGAGTTGAGTTTGGCAGCGACGGTGGGAACTCTCTCGGTGGCCTCTGCCTCGCTGTTTTCTCCGGGGAGTCGTTTTTTTCAGGCGGGGCCGCAACTGAAATGGCCGATCTTTCATGGTGAGGCTCTGGCTGCGGCGGTGGCGGTGGCGGAGGCAAAAAGAGATCAAGAGCGGATAGCTTGGCTAAAAGCGGCGGCAGAGGCAATCGAAGAGGTGGAAAAGGGTTTGTTGCGCCATCAGGAGGCGGTGGATAAGGATCGATTGTTGCAGAGCGCATTGCAGGCGCAACAACAGGCGCTCAAGTTGGCGCAAGTACGTTATCAACGTGGCATGAGCGATTTTTCGGTGCCTTTGGAGTTGGCGCGCCAGGTCATGGCCATGGAGCTGGAGCGCTTGGAGATGCAACGGTTGCGTTTGAGCAGTGGTATTGCTCTTTACAAGGCGTTGGGAGGAGGATGGCGGGCAGAAAAGGCTCCTTAGTGCTGGGAAATTTGGGCATAGATTGCCAAAAGCTCCTTGGTGGCAGGAGAGCGTTTATGGCGCCGGGCATAGCCACGCAGACTCTGCATCACCTGAGCGGTCTCTTCGGGAGAGAGTTGGATCCCCATGGCGGCAAAGATCCATTCGATGCTGTGTCGTCCAGAGTGTTTGCCAAGTACCACATCATGTCGGCGTCCCACCTCTCTGGGATCAATGCCCTGATAGTTGCCTCTGTTTTTTAACAGGCCATCGACATGGATTCCTGATTCATGGCGAAAAGCCCGTTTGCCGACCAGACTTTTCAGCTCGCTGAGGGGAATGCCCGATGCCTGTTCCACCAGGCGTGATAACATAGGAAAATGGTTGAGTTTGATTCCGCTCTCCATCTGAAAAAAATGTTTCATGCCTGCTGCCACCTCTTCCAGTGGGGCGTTGCCGGCGCGCTCTCCCAGACCGTTGACCGTGGTGTTGACATGCGTGGCACCGGCTCGAATGGCAGCCAGGGTGTTGGCAGTCGCCAGTCCCAAATCATCATGGGCGTGCATCTCCAGATCAAGATCACTTCCCTGGCGCAGGGTGCGCAGCCGTTCATATACCGTAAACGGCTCCAGGATGCCCAACGTATCGGCAAAGCGAAAACGTTCTGCTCCGGCCCGCTCTGCCTGTTCCAGCACCCGCTGCACAAAGCCAAGTTCCGCCCGCGAAGCATCCTCGCCGCCAACGCAGACCCGAAAACCCAGTGCCCGAGCCTCGGCAACTTGGCGTTCGATCAGCGCCAACACCCACTCAGGAGTTTGTCGCAGTTTGCCGGAGATCTGTTGTCTGGAGAGTGGAATGGATAAATCCAGCCATTGCACCGGTAAAGAGCGACTGGATTCCAGATCCTTGCGGCACATGCGACACCAGACCATCAATTCGGCCTGTAGTCCCAGTGCCGCAATGGCACGAATCTCCTCCTGCTCTTCCGGGCCCATGGCCGGAATACCAATTTCCAGACCCGGCACCCCCATGGCATCCAATGCCTGGGCAATGGTCAGCCGTTCACCGAGCGTAAAGGCGACGCCAGCGGTCTGTTCGCCATCACGCAGGGTGGTATCGTTGATCAAAACCGCTCTTGTGCAAGGTGTGGCCATGTTGTTGCTCCCGAGCAATCGATTGTGCCAGTTTCAGGCAGCCAGTGGGGCGTGAGTCTGACATTTTTTCGGGCATACCCGAGCACAGGCCCCGCAACCAATACAATCTCCCGCGTTGGCGATGGTCATCACCATGCGTGGTTCATCGGCAAAACCATCCTCTTCATCCTCTTCGCTGGCGTGCAACGACTCACGCTCCACCAGCGCCAAGACCGAACGGGAGCAGGCTTTATAACAACGCCCGCAACCGATACAGCGTTTGTGATCCAGAGCCAGCAGATATTCCGGTATCCATAGGTTTCCATTTCTGGTTGTACTGGTCATCCATGCCGCATCCATGAACTTTTCACTCTCATTCAGGCGGCCACTTGCGGATAGGCGCCAATCCGCTGCAGGGCAATGGATAACAGTTTATCCGCCTCATCTTTCAGTCGGGAGAGGTCACTGAAGCCAAAACGGCCCAAATCGCGTACCACCCGATCCACTACCACCAACTTGCCGGTAATGATCAATACCGTACCAAAGCCCTCTTCATTGAGCAGCAGAAAGCAGCGCGACAACAGACCACACTCCTTTTCGATCAAGACGGCAATGGTATTATAGAAACATTCCAGACGGCGTACCATCTGCGGAGCGACGGCACAGGAGAGTGGGATGGCCTGTTTTTGCGCCGCACTGACCAAGAAAGGCTCCAGGAGTTGAGCTGCACTACGCTGTTCTGAGCCGCTTGTCACCCGCAATTGGCGGACCAGTTCCTGGCAAAAATCGGTTTGCAACAGTGGATCATGCTCTTCCAGCAGCGAAACAGTGTGGGTCATGGTAGATCTCCTTTGGCAAATGGGTTGCTAAGCTGAGGGTTGTGGTGGGATAGGGACTGCGGCTCCTCTTCCCACTGTCCACCCAAGATGGCAGCAAAATGGTCCTCTTTTTGTTCTTTGGGAAGCGCTTGCTGCCGACGCGCATGGGGCAAAAAGAGCGGGGAGGGCAAGCGGCCCAGCAGTGGAACAATGGCTGTCCCTGACGGCACGGTGAGTGCGACAATACCAATCTCCCACAACTGTTGCCGTGCAGCCTCACCGATGGCCACGCAATAGAGCAGGTCACACCCCTGCAACAGAGCCATACGTTTGTGCAGGCGTTGCGCATGGGCCAGCATATCCTCCTCTCCCATGCGCACGACGGTGATCAATTGGTGGCCATATTCCGAGAGGGAGTGGATATTGAAGCCACTGGAGAGACCAAAATGTTGGTTGACTGTGCTCAGGTCATCGCTGGCGAAGGCCACCCGCCAGGTTATGGAGCTGCCGTTTTCCAGACGATGCGGGTCATGAATATGCAGGATTCGCGTATCGCTTACCATATCAGGCGGCTCCTGTGGCCGGCAGGGAGGGGTCACTGAGGCTGGAAATATAGGGTGACAGCGTGTGGGTGCGCTGTTCCAGCAACAGGTTGGCCAGTTGAAACAGGGAGTCGCGTCCACCGCGATAACCGATACGGCACTGGCGAAAAGCGCCCAGACGGTCGTGGATGGGATAGCCCACCCGCAGCAGAGGTATATGCAGTTGTTGGGCGACCGTTTCGGCTTGCGAATTGGCAATCAACAGGTCAATTTTTGCTTCGCCAGCCCAGCGTTGCACATCCCAGAGATCTCCGACCCGTATCACCTCTGGACCTTCGTTAATCAGGGCGGCGGTCGCCACTGGGACCACAGCCAGCGGGATCTCTGCTCCCACCTCACGCAACAAGGCGTGCCAACCCAGCAACTGATCGGCTTCACAGGCGATGGCGATGGCTCTTTGTCCCAGGAGAAAATGGCTGTCCAGTAGGGCATCTTGATACTGTTCTCGATAACGAATCCAGTTGGCAGGGACCGCTTTGCCGCTGACCCGACTGAGAATGGTCAGCAGATGATCGGTGCTATCCATCCCCATCAAGCTGGCAAAACGCACATCGGGCACTCCGGTACGCTGTTTCAGCAGGTCGGCAGCCTCTTCCAGGGAGTGACCGATCACCAGAGTGATCTCCGCCTCGGCCAGGCGTTGCAGATCTGCAGAGTCGGTGCCTCCCAAAGAGAGGGGTGAATACTCTTCGCGGGCCAGATGACCATCCAGGGAGTGGGCCAAATTAGGCAGTATCAGCGCTTGCAGTTGAAAATCAGCCAGCATCTGCTGCAGCTCTTCCAGATCTCCGGGCGTCAAGGCGCTGCCGACCAGAAGATTGACCCGTTTTTGCGCCGTCTCTTTTTTGCTGACCGGGCGCACGACCGGCACCAACTCTCCGATCATCGCTTTGACCGCTGCGGCAAAACCGCTCTCCAGACTGCCTGTAAAATCGGGCGCCTCTACGGGAATGATCGGAACATGGTTCCAGGCCGGATGTTCGGCACGAAACTCTTTGATCACACGGGCCATTTCACTGCCTTGCGCTGCCGAGAGAGAGGTGCTGATCAACCCAATCAGGCGGGCAGCATTGTTGCTGCACAAGGTGTGCAAGGCTTCGCTGATATTGCCATCGGAGCCCATAATGGTGGTAATCTGCTCCATGGCGGTGGTCTGCATGGCGATTGGTTCGCGAAAGTGGCGCACCAGAAAAACTTTGCTAAAGGCGCTGCACCCTTGCGAACCATGGAGGAGAGGGATGGCTCCTGCCATTCCCAGAAAGGCCAGTGAGGCACCAACCGGCTGACCGACCTTGATGGGCATAGTGGTCAACGCCTTTTTTTTGCGCAAAAGTTGTCCCATCTTGTTATCTCCAGCCGCTGTTGGGGTGATTGTCGATCCAGGGTGGCGGTTTGACCACCCGTTCCCAAATGGGACTTTCCAAAGTTTGCACCAACTGTTGCGCCAGGTTGAGCATGCCCCGATAGCCGGCATAGGGATGTTCCCGCTCCTGGTTGATGTCCAAAAAGGGGATTCTAGCCTTGAGGGCGGTATAAAGGTTGCGACCGCCGGCGATCAACAGATCGGCTTTATGAGCGCGGCAGCTCTCCAGCAACAGCCGCGGATTGCCCTCTTCGATCAACTGGGCATCCTCTCCCAGCAGATCACGAATGCGTGTCTTATCCTTTTCGGTGGATTTTTTGACTCCGCTGGCCATCACTTCGATACCCAACTCCTGGAGTGCCGAGATCACCGACCAGGATTTGACTCCGCCGGTGTAGAGGACAGCCCGCTTGCCGGTGAGTCGTTGGCGCCAGGGCTGCAGCGCTTGCTGGATGGCCGCCTCTTCGCGAGCGATGAGCTGCTCGGTGCGCTCGCTCAACTCTGGATCTGCCAACAGACGGGCAAACTCCCGGAAGGCTGCGGAGGTGTCGCGGATGCCGTAGAAGCTGCCTTCAAACCAGGGGATGCCATAGCGCTCAGAGAGCCCCCGCGCCACATTGATCAGAGCCTTGGAGCAGACCAGCATGGTGGCTTTGCCCCGGTGCATGCTCTGCACCTGGCGAAAACGCACATCACCAGAGAGAGTGCCGAGAATGCGTAATCCCAACTCATCAAACAGCGGGGCCACATGCCAAAACTCTCCGGCAATGTTAAACTCGCCGACCAGATTGACATCATGCACCCGCATCCCTTCGCGGTGCGGTGGAGGATCGGGCTCTCTGCTGCCGATCACCTTGTGCAAGGCCACCTCTCCGGCGATACGATTGCCCAGATTTTTGCTGCCATAAAAACCGGCGGCATCCACCGGGATCACCGGCAGGGAAAACTGTTTGCTGGCAGTTTGACACAAAGCCTGCAGATCATCGCCCATCATGGCGGTTACACAGGTTTGGTAGACAAAGATGGCTGCCGGGTGCCACTGCTGCACCACCTCTTTTAACGCAAACAGGAGCTTTTGCTCGCTGCGGCCCATGATAATATCCTGTTCGCTCAAGTCGCTGGTCAGCCCCAGGCGGTGCAGATCCGGTCCGCTGGAGAGAGAGCCGCGTCCATTCCAGGAGCTGCCTGCACAGCCGATTGGTCCATGCACCAGATGGGCGGCATCGGTGATGGGAAACAGGGTGATTTGTGCGCCATCAAAGCTGCAGCCACCGGCGGCAGCTCCCGGTTTGAGGCGCGCGCAACCGACCTTATCTGCATGATGCTCTGGGCAGGCCGGTTCGACCATGAGTTGTGCTATCTCTGCTTTGCGCATTGTTTGCCCTTTCCTTGTCCGACAAGTGGGATATGCTCTTCTTTGTGCAGAGGATATGCCATTATTTAATTGCATGATTTATAAATAAATAATGATATAGTGTCGCACAGTGTACCCCTTGCAGGTTTGCTTTTGGCAGCTTTCGCACACAAGGGACAGGTTTGTCGGGCAGGTTGTGTTCGCTTTGCGACAATGGCCGTACAAACCGGAAAGATTGGGGAGGCGTTTTTGGATAGTGATTTGTTTTTACGTAATAAATTAAAAAGGCATGGCGGTTGCTGAACGGGGAGTAAACAGACTACAACCCGGAAAGGTGATCACATGTGCAGTCAAACCCCCTCTCAGAATGGCCAGGATAGAGATTGTGCTCCGGCGTACCGGCGCTCTGCGGCATCGGAGTCGCT
Organism: Candidatus Magnetaquicoccus inordinatus; assembly: GCF_004217665.1. GTDB lineage: Bacteria > Pseudomonadota > Magnetococcia > Magnetococcales > Magnetaquicoccaceae > Magnetaquicoccus > Magnetaquicoccus inordinatus. The sequence goes on from NZ_RXIU01000079.1 coordinate 10,485, forward strand.
GCAACATCCCTGTTTTTCCGAAGAGGCTGCCCAGCATGCAGCACGCCTGCATCTGCCGGTGGCTCCAGCCTGCAATCTGCAATGTCGCTATTGCCATCGCCGATTTGATTGCAGCAATGAATCGCGTCCTGGTGTGGTCTCGCAACTGATGACTCCTGAAGAGGCGTTGCGCCATACCCAGGCGGTGGCAGCCCGTCTGCCACAACTGCGTGTGGTGGGAATCGCCGGTCCCGGTGATCCGCTGGCCAATCTGCCGCGGGTTTTGGCAACCTGTGAACTGATACAGCACCATTTTCCAGAGCTGCAACTCTGTCTTTCCACCAATGGTTTGGCCTTGCCGGAGGCGCTGCGCAGCCTGCTGCGGCTGCAGATACGCCACTTTACCATCACCATCAATACGTTGGATCCCCATGTGGGTGCGGAGATCTACTCATGGCTGTTTTGGAAACAGCGCCGTCGTCGCGGCCTGGAAGCTGCCCGTATCCTGCTCGAACAGCAGTTGAGCGGACTACACTCCTTGGTGGCGCACGGCTGTTTGGTAAAGATCAATACGGTGCTTATTCCAGGTGTTAACGATACTCAGATCAGTGCCATCAACCATAGGGTCAGCGAGGCTGGGGCTTTCAGCCATAACATCATGCCTTTGCTCAGTCAGCCAGAACATGGGAGCTATTATGGAGTGATGGGGATTCGCGGAGCGGATGAGGCGCAGTTGCAGGCGGCGCGGGCCAGTTGCAGTGGTTCGATACGGCTGATGCGTCACTGTCAGCAATGTCGCGCCGATGCGGTGGGGATGCTCATGCCCAGGCAGGCCATTCCCATTCAGAGTCTGCCTCTTTCAGCGACAGCCAGCCCGCGTCTGGCACGGATGGGTTAGGGAGAAGAGCGATGGCGATGCAGATGAGCGCGGCATGTATTGGTTGTTATGCCTGTGTGGATCTTTGTCCGGTAACAGCAATTGTGCAGCAGGGAGGGCAGTTGCGGATAGATGCAGAGTTGTGTTGTTTGTGCACCGGTTATCATGAGCGGCAGCAGTGTGCGGAGATCTGTCCCAGTGAGGGGGCCTTGCGCACCACGGAAGGGGAGGTGCTGCATCCCCCCGGTTTTTTAACCGGTATTCCCCTGTTGGGGGCGCTTGATCCACGGCGTCAGCAGGAGTGGGAGGAGATCTATCGGTTGTTGATGGCCCATAGCAGCAAAGGGGAGTCGGAGAGCAGTTGGTTGGCGCAGTTGCTTGCCCACTCTTGTTTAGGCAACAATCATCTCTGGCAGGATATGGGCTTGGGATCACGCCAGCAGTTATCGGAGCTGTTGTATGGCTATTTTCGGCCGCTGGCTATCAAGAATGATCGGGATATGAAGTGGAAAAAATTTTTCTACAAGCAGCTTTGTGAACAAGAGGAGTTGCGCATCTGTCAGGCTCCTTCCTGTACTGAATGCAGCGATTATGAGCCGTGTTTCGGACCGGAACATTAAGCCGTCGGGCGCGGCAGTGGAGTCTGTTGCAACAGCGAGCTGTCGCCGCCTATTTGGGTTTGGCGATTGGTGATGCCTTGGGGGCGACGGTGGAGTTTATGACGCCGCGCGAGATAGAGGCCACTATGGGGCGTCATGAGCAGTTGACAGGTGGAGGATGGTTGCGGCTTAAGCCTGGACAGGTGACCGATGATACCACCATGAGCCTGGCCTTGGGGGAGTCTATTTTGCAGACGGGCGGGGTGGATGGGCTGGCGGCGGCCCAGGCGTTTGACCAATGGATGCGCAGCAAACCGGTAGATATTGGTGCCACGGTACGCCGAGGTATAGTCCATTTTCGCAATACTGGCGAGACGGAGGTGCCCTATAGCGAACAGAGCGCCAGCAATGGCTCCTGCATGCGTTTGTTGCCGGTAGTTTTGGGTTATTATCAGCGGCCGGAGACAGAGATGGCGCAGGCGTTGTTGGTGCAGGGACGCCTCACCCATCATAATGCGTTGGCCGAGGCGGGCAGTTTATGTATTGCGCGCATGCTGCGCATGGCGTTGCAGGGGGCGGATCTGCCACAGATGCTGCAGGGACCAATCGCGCAGTTGCTTGCCGAATATGAAGAGTTTGCCTTTCGTCGTCGCCGTCCTTTGGGCAACCCCTCCGGCTATATTGTGGAGAGTTTGCGGGTGGTTTTTGAGCTTTTTGTCGATACCGATTCTTTGCAATCCTGTTTGGTGGAAACGGTCAATCGCGGTGGCGATGCCGATACCACGGGAGCGATAGCCGGCATGCTGGCGGGAGCGCGTTATGGGTTGGAGGCGATTCCCAGGAGCTGGTATGATCGACTCGATCCTGAGATTGCAGAGCGCTGCATTGCCCAGGCTTTGGCGTTGCTGGAACTGTAACAATCAGGGGTATGCCAAGGAGAAAATGCTCTTTTGCTCACCCTTTACAAGGCACTCGTTACAAAGGCGGCACTCTTCACAGGGGATGCCGCAACTGTTGCACCTCATACATCCCCCCGATCACCATATACTCCTCTTCACCTTTGAGGATGCCTGGCAGCAGGCTGTTGAAAAAAAAGATTTTGCTGATGGGTACCTCCACCTGCAAAACAGCGTCACCAAACTCTTCTGCGCGTTCACGGTTGCTGGTAAACGAGTTTAAATTGTTGAGCAAAACCCATAAACGGTTGCCCTGCAGACGCTCGACGATGTCATGGCTGCCAATCTTGTTGATTCCTCGATACAAACAAAGATGTGTTTGCTGAGGGTGGCGCTGCGCCAGCTCATATTGACAATAGCCAAACACCAGATCCAACTGTCCTTCCAAAGCGTGGGTGTTGTAGAGTCCGGCGCTTTGCATCTGCAGATAGTGGCGATAGCTCTCCCCCTCCTGATCGGCCAATGGGCCGGCATGATAGCGAGGCAACAGGCCAAAACGTGAGGCTACCCACCCCTTCAACACCGCTCCTTCCCGACTGTCGGCATCAAACAACCAACCACGCAACATGCGCAGATAATCGGCTTTGTTGCGACGAATGCGGATACCCGCGTGAAAACCAGCCTGCTCGGGACTCTGCAGCGCAAAATAGACCACCATATAATCCATAAACTGCTGCATGCGCTGCTCTGCTTGCGGAAGCGTTTGCAGACGCCGAAACAGATCAGCATGGATCTCTTGCACCCCATCCAACTGCAAAGCTTGCGGATGGCGTTGAAAACTTAAACTGCCCAATACCCAAGAGGGTAGGTTGCAGCGATTGAACAATAAGCGGGATTCGGCAAAGACCGGCCAATCCTTGCGCTTGTCCATTTCCAGACAATTGTTCACTTGCTGTCGCATAACGTACCTGAACCGGAGAGAGTGCAGAGAAAAATAGTTGATGCAAATCAGCGTTTTGTGCACTGCACAATAACTGGCACAGCACATGCCCATACTCTTGCATCCCACGGCGCAAGCATGCCGTCCCACTCAAGCAAGGAGTATCATCAAGATGGCCATTCGGCAATGTGCAATTTATGGTAAAGGCGGTATCGGTAAATCCACAACCACGCAAAATTTGGTGGCAGCGCTGGCAGAGGCGCAAAAAAAGGTGATGATCGTCGGTTGCGACCCCAAAGCCGACTCCACCCGTTTGATTCTGCACGCCAAAGCGCAACATGCCATCATGCAATTGGCCGCCGAAGCCGGCAGCATCGAGGATTTGGAGCTCTCTGATGTGTTGAAAACCGGATTTGGTGGTGTGCGCTGCGTCGAGTCTGGTGGCCCGGAACCGGGTGTGCCGGCATGCTGGCGGGAGCGCGTTATGGGTTGGAGGCGATTCCCAGGAGCTGGTATGATCGACTCGATCCTGAGAT
>NZ_RXIU01000008.1 GCF_004217665.1 Candidatus Magnetaquicoccus inordinatus
TCTCAACCCAACGATTGGCGTTGCAAATGCCATAACGCTGACGGTCTTAGGATAGCTCGAGAGATCCCTCTTTTTGAGGAGATGGTCGTTGATGGCATTGACATTGGCCGCAATTGCCAAGATTCCACCGGTGCTGTGAGTGATGATTAGCACATTTTTATAACCATTAACCTTTAGCTTCCTCAGATGATCCATAAAACGGAAGATATGATCAGGAACTCGAGTGGATGTATCCAGGCTGTTGTACTCAAAGCAACTGAAGTCAAAGAAAGAAACCGGTTCTAGAATTCTCATCAGATGGCCATCACCGTTGCCACCAAACGCCTCACGGCAACTGCTGTGCCAGCCATGCACCGCAACGATGGCAGTTTGGTACACACGATATTTTGGAATAGCACTCAAGCCATCGCTTGCGACGCACCCGGCGGTAACATTCGTAGGCTGCGCAATGATGAAGAGGATGGCAGCAATACCCGCAATCACACGACGTAACACAGAACCCTTCCTCCATTCCGTCTATTGCTTGAGGAACCGTTTACCAAATAAAAAATTGTGATAACTTCGATATGTTTTTTCATAAATCGATGACCAGCGCATCCATTTCCATCCTCTTCACTATCACAGGACTTTATTTCCTCTACCCACTCACCGATCAAGCACAGCAATGAACCGTCCAGCATCTCCAGTCCCGTATCTACCTCAAACGCCACCCGCCCGTCCGACGCGACAGTACACCACGCATGAAAACCTCTCGCTCGCCACCGGTGCGCCAGTTATGTCGCCGATGTACCACTCAAACGCCTCTTGTCCAGTCAACGCGACGAGGAAACAACGACAGCATGTTCAGCCACATCGTTACCCACATCTCAGACGCTCATCTCCTTCTGGCACTGTATGGCCAAGGCGAAGTCATGAACCCTCTGTAACCCTATCCAAAGAGTTTTCGGTCCCGGAAAGCCATCCCCTTTTCGCCCGATGAAACCGCCAAATCCAGCAATGACCCGAATCATTTCGTTCAAGGTGGGTGGTTGATTCTGGACGATCTTGCGCCTTGCCACGACACAAGCTGCTTTCCATTCCTCGTCATCAAAAACTACGCTACACGGCAGCTCCGGACACTCCTTGCCCAGTGTAGTCAGGAACAAAATGCGCCAAGCGATGATCATGTACAGAGCAATGGCTGCCTCTATTCTCTCTATCATGCTCAAGCTGTAACTTTTCGATTTTACATCCGTCTTTCAGAATCCTGAAAAAAATTTCTACTTGCCATCTGACCATGTACCACTGGAGAATCTCCTCGGCCTGTTCTGCCGTTTCAACATGAACGCCGGACAACAACAGCCACTCAATGGGATCCTCTCCGGCGGGTGGCGTTTCCTCAGATGCCAAAAGAGCCGTGATTTCCACAGGGGCAAATTTTTTCCCTGTCCGTCTTGGCGGATTCAAGACAACCCGTGCAACCCGTAACGTTTGCACCACATGACGCTTTTTGCGTCCCCTGGCGGGTGCCAAGTCAAATTCAACGTGACTGATTTCAGGGGCATTTTCCACAACGGTCTTCAGTTTCTGACCATCAATGGTATTTCGATCATCACGGAACCTGATCAACCAATCAGCCGCCAGTTCATCACGCCGAAGAAACTCCTCCCGTTCGAAGAAGATGTCGTAAATATCACCCTCCCGGTCAGCGAGGTAAATCAACCGTGTTTCCGGCATCTTTTTCTGACGTTCACTGGTCCTCTGGTACCCTCCAGCCAACGGATGCTTTCTTTCCCCCCTATTGGAGCATTTGAGGAAACACGACTTTTGCCAAGGCTGCCAGGTTCTCTTGAGTACATCCAGGCATCAAATACACCAAGAGATAACCGGTCTTGAGTCACTGCCAGGGTCGGGTGAAGATAAAGCCCTTTCCGTGCCTCGTAGTTGAGGGGACCGAGACCCTCAATGTCATTCTTGCCTGTGTAGTCCAACTCGGTGGTGTCCTGGATGCAAAGCACGACAGACTGCTGTCGCATCCGTTCCTCCGTACTGGCATAGTGCGGTTCCAGGATTTTTTGCGCATCCACCTTCTCGTTGCTCAACAATCGATAGGCCGCCTTGATTTCTCGATATCCGCCGCAGGCGACAGGAATGCTGGCAGATGGGTTGCTGCCCAATTTTTCCAGCAAACGGCGGGCTCTTCGGTTAAGACGCTGGTCACCCAAATCGATGTCTTGAAGCTCTTCTGTCAAAGAAACCATGGTTAAATCCTCATTTTTGAATGAACTTAACCACGATGCTACACTCGACTACATATTATCGCAACCAAGAACGGGTGTCGTCTCATTCAGCTCATATCAGCAAACTGCTAATGATGGATAGATTTACGTGCTCCCCCGCTTCGCTTGGTTTGCAGAGATGTGGGTAACGATGTGATGTTCAGCCGGGTGTACCACCAGCAAGTAAAATGCCTTTTGTCGGTGTTCCACGCCACTGAAAACAACGATAACGAATACAGCATAACCAGTGCCGGTGATTTTATCAGAAGAAACAAACCGATGTAAAACAAAAAAAAACAGTGATCCAAAAAAACCGGACTCCGTTTCAACTCCCGCCACCCTACCAACATCCAGCCGACGAAAAGCTGTTGACTCCATTCCAACTCCCGTCACCCAAGGAGGCCGAACTGCAAAATTTGCATGTTGTGGATAAGTCAAACAAGATGCCAATTTCATTCAAAATAGTGAAGTCTAAAAACCTGTTGACCTTCAAGGCCGAAGTCAACAGGTTTCGGAGAATATGGCGGCGTGGAGAAGAGAAGGGGCGGTTTCCGGGGAAACAGTCGCAAAAACCAGCCGACCACCCCACAAAGCCACCCGCGCTAACCTTTGGAAACATTGGCGTTTTTTATCACAAAAAAGCCGCCTTTGCGGGCGGCCATTTTGTGAAGAACGACTTTCAAAACTTAAATGGTGGAGCAAGTTTCCGAACGTCGAACTTTTTCTCCACCACTTTGCTGCAGCGCAGCAGGAGAACGTTTCGACGCCATCTTGGTTAGCCAAGTGATGTGCGGTTTTGAATCAACTTAATATTCAATGACTTCCAAGAAGCCGTCGAAATTTCGGCAGATCCTCACGACACACCTTCGGACTCTCTTCCGATAGTCACTTGAGTACCAAGATTGACTTCGGAATTCTCTATTGCAGATTTTGCATATAAAAGAGAGAATGCGGATTCTTCGCCACCTTTACGACGGGTCCGCCAGCACGCTCTCCAACGTCGGTGCGTCCAGGATTCGGAGGCTCCAATTTTCCAAAGTGGCTAGCTCAGCATCGGCAATTTTCTGGCTGGCCCATGGTGGTAGATCGCCGAAGCGATGTTGAAGGAGACGGGTCAGAACGGCTGCCTCACCCTCATGACGGCCTTTGCGCTCACCTGCCAGTTCGCCATCCATCCTCTCTTGCAGAAACAACGGTCGCAACACATCATTTTCCATCACATTGAACGTAAGAGCCATTTTTTCAGCCTCCCTTTTGACTTCTGTTTCCAACCGACGCAACCGAGACAGAATCACCAGCTTTGTCAATGCATCCGCTCTGGCCTTGTCCGGCAACTCACTGATTCGATATAAAATTTCTCGAATGGTTTCATTCTGGTCACTCATCCGGCAGAGAATGGCCAGGATGTTTTCCTCCAAGTGAGGACTGGCCATCAACTCCCGACAGTCAATGTCGCGAATATCGACAAGGTCATATTGAAACGATAGCCGCTCCTCCTCGATCCCCACCTGCTGATTCCATCTTGTATCCCCGACATAAAGCAACTTCTGGCGAAGTATCTTATCTGGATACTGTTGCCGTATGAACGTGTGGTACATCAGCATCCGCCAATCCATCTCCTCGGGTTTGCTGTTCAATTCCACATGGACTATTGAGCCATCCTCCATCAGAAAAACCAAATCAGGCACCCGTTTCTGGGTTGACGCAAACTCAACTGGTAAGATTGCGACAGCCTGCTGCCCAACCAGCACATGCAGCAGTCGCTGCGGTGGCTGTTTGAACAGATCCTTGAAGGTGGTATCGTACTGCGACCTGTTTTTATCTTTATCTTCCACTATGTTCCCAGTCAAATTCAGATATCGCGCAGGCCAGAGATAGCCATCTTGATCAGTCAAACACGCTCGAGCAGGACACTCCCGCCAACACGGTCGTTGCCAAAATCGATGCGCAGGTCAAAATCTGACAACGCCCTCTGGTCATCATGGTAAAAAGCCAGACGTCAGGAGCAGTGTATCCGGTTGATACGCGGAATGCCACTCGAATTCCGCACAGGCTTCACCCACAAGCATCCCATTCCTGAAATTTATGGAAGTGCGACGGAGCAGAACGATGCCACAAATGGGATGGCAAATCTCCCTGACCCGGAACCTATAACGGCGTCATGACAGAGGAGGCACAACACAGCAGGAACCCGGTCAAAACAGCGTCCGATGAACAAAATCACCCTCTGAACATGAAATAGACCGCCCCCATCAAACATAAACCAGCCCAGACAAAATCCAGTTTGACTGCATTTCCCATGTAGAATACAGAGAAGGGCACAAAAACAACCAGAGCAATCACTTCCTGTATTATTTTCAGTTGCGGCAAGGTAAGAGATCCAAACCCGATCCGATTAGCCGGAACTTGCAGCAGGTACTCAAAAAGGGCCACTCCCCAACTGATTACCGCAGCAATCAACCAGTAGCGATCTTCCAAATGCTTCAGATGCGCATACCAAGCAAACGTCATAAAGACGTTGGACAAGGTAAGCAGAATAACTGTTTGCAAAACTGGTGACATTTACACAGACACTCCATTCACCAAGCCAGAATAATCAGGTATCCGGCACTGAGCAGACTCGCGAATTGTATACATATTTCAGAAACCAAAGCACAACATACCAACAACAAAAAAGCAAACAGACAAACACCAGTACACTAAAAAGTTGATGACTATGTTACATCCGTTTCTTTAACAATCAATTTTGCAATTTCTTCATTGAGTTTCTGCCTGAACGCTTGAAATGCCTTGCGAACATCTTCCCAATCATCTGCCTCAATCAGTCCGTATAACCGCAAGGCTTGTGTTGCAACACGCACCGCACTCACCTCGGATAGGCGTGATCTCATCCACAAAGCCTCCTGCAGTGCGGATTCACTGTTCTGTAACTCAACAGCTCGGCTTAGGCTTTCCATGTGTTGTGAAAACTCAAACAAAAATATTGGCAACTGATCCGGCACTGTCTGCTGACTTTCTTCTGTTGTCGGCATCGTGACAATACGGTGTTCATCTGTCTCATGCGCACCATCAGTCAGCAATTCGGCTTCTGCAACAGACCGCATCGCACCCGATTCCCCAGGTACACCCACACAATGTTCCCCAATGGGAACAACAATGGTGACCTCCGTCCATCCGTCATCGGAAGAGTTCATCTGGATTGTGCCGCCCATTGTTTCCACAATAAGCTTGGCGGAATAGGTACCCAGTCCTGTTCCAGATGACTTGCCAGACGTGGCATATTTCTCAAAGAAGCTGCCTCGGATCTCCTTTGGCACAGCACCCTGGTTGCGGATCCTGACCACTCCTCTATCCTCTTGCCCTTCCATATCGATGGTCACGACCCCTCCTTCGGGGGATGCCTCAAGGGCATTCTTGATCAAATTGGCCAGCATGGAGTAACAAAGCACCTCTTCTCCACGGATGAAGAACGAGTTGCTTGCCACAACAGGCTTACCTTGAATCCTTGTCTCCAGAATCAGTCGATTGCCAGCAATCAATGCCGTTGCATCATTCCTGACACTCTGAATAATCGGCAGCAAATCGATCTCCACCACATCCAGTTGGTAGATACCTTGTTCCATACGATACAGGCCCAGCGAAAGGTTGATCATGTGCAAAACAGTTACACCCGACTTGCGTATCGTCTTGACATGCTTTTCCTGTTCGGCAGAGAGGGTGGTACTCAGGAGAAGGTCTGCAAAACCAATGACACCGTTCAATGGGGATTTCATATCGTGACGAGTGATCAGTTCGACATCCTGCTTTAATTTTTCTGCCTCGATGAGTGCCCTGTACTGGCGCTCCAGAGTCTCGTTTGCCTGAAGTAAATTTTCCTTGTATTCATTGAGCTGTCGTTCCGACTCGACCAATTGGCGGACAAGTTCTACCAGCAACTGGTCATTGATTCGTCTCTCTGCCAACTTTGCCCGTTGTTCAACCAACAATAGTAGAACCCGGTCAAGCAGGGGATCCGCCCGATTGGCGCAGTCCATCAACAGGGTGTGCAGTTCAAGCACGCGCCATCTCCAGAAGAACACCATCAATCCCCACATCCTCCAAATTAATCAAAATCTGGATTGTCTTGGCAATATCTTCCCGTTTGCACAGAATGGAACCATGTTGAGAAGCGATGATACGGGGATTGAGTACCTGCACTGCCGCAAGGGCGAAACGCAAAGCGGCATTGGAGGGCATCACCTGCCGATGGAACTGAACAATCCCGAAAAAGGGACACGAAGAACCGACTGTCTGACAAACCATCTTGCAGTCTGACGGAACAGCTTGATTGCATGCATGACAGCGGCGATCCACCTCCATGAAGAGTTGCCAGCCAGAACAGTGTGAGAGACTGCCAAAAAGATCACTGGAAAAAAGAATGCCCGTTTTTTCGTCATAGGTCATAAAACTTCCCGCCGCATGGGCGTAGGGCGTTGGAATAAAACGAACTCTTCGCCCTGATTTCAACACCAATTGCAGAGCCATTTTATCAATGCAATGCAGTTCCGACCGGCAACCGTAGTGACTGATAAATGGATTGTTCTCACCCTTGGAGATCACTTTCAGATCTGCACGACCAATCATCTCTTCCAGATTGGGAAGACTGCCACACAGATCAGGATCATAATGGTGGTAAACAAGATGGGAAATCGATCCAGGCGATACACCTGCCTGTAATATCTTCCGCATGACCGTACTGAAATCCGGGCGACTGCCTCCATCAATGAGAACAGTTTCATCCCCATCAACAATCAAGTACGGATTGCACGAAAACCCACCCCCGGCATCATTATAACCGACCCAATATACCCCATCAGCCAATGGGATTGGACGATCATGAGACACTTTTTCGCCAATCATATCTTTCATAAAATTATTACCAAAGAACGGACAATAACATGTAAACATCACCAATTTCGGACAACGATACCAGAACCTTACTGCATAAAACGACCAGTACCAGCAAGTCTTTCCACCTCAAAGCACCCCTTCATGGAAACCGAATAGCAGGGGTGAGCATCTCACGGGCACCCTCGGCCTCGTGCCGGTTGCCTGCCCGTTGTTCCAACCATTCACTGGCCCGCTGCTGTCCTTTCGCGATCTGGGAACGGGTCATCTCTTTGGCAACTGTCTCACGCCATCGTTTGGCCAACCGATCCCTGTTGGAGGCGGCCAGATTGAGCCACATATAGGCGGTAACATAGTCTTTTGGCACTCCATACCCAAGAAAGTACATGGCTCCCAGGTTTCTTTGCGCTACGGTATGACCTTGTTCTCCGGCCTTGAGCCACCAATGGACAGCCAGTTTATCATCCTTGGCCACTCCCCGGCCCATTTGGTAACGGTCAGCAAGCTCCTCTTGGGCTTCGGCAATACCCTGTTGAGCCGCCTGTCGACACCAGAACAACGCCTGCTTGGGATCCTTGGCGGTACCGATTCCCTTCTCCAGCATGACACAGATAACGGATATTGGGCTGTTTTCTCCCCCTGCGCGGCCGCCTTTTGCCACCACAGCACCGCTTTCTGATCACTTTTCTCACATCCGGTGCCATGATAATGCATATGGCCCAACCTGGTCTGTGCTCCTCCATGACCTTGTTCCGCAGCCTTCAGGTACCAGGAGCAGGCCAACGCACCATTTTTGGCAACCCCGTTGCCTGCAATATGGCGATTGGCCAATTCAAACTGGGCCTTGGCATAACCTTTGTTGGCGGAGCGATCAATCCATAGCAGCGCCAAACGATCATTGTTTGGAATAGTGCGCGTCAATGAATACATCATGCCCAGAATATACTGATAAACGGGATCACCTTCCTCAGCGAGTTTGTGCAAGGGGCCGAAGCTGCTCTCTTCCGCATGGCCAGCCGACGAGGGAACCACCCAAACGACGGACAGAACAAACACTGCCAGGCAACGCTGAAACAAAAAACGCGGCATCTCCCATTCAGTGCCCAAACACATTTACTGATGCGGCGACCGTTTCAGATTGCAGAAAGGCCAACTCGATACGTGTCAATAAATACAAGACCTCCCGTCCCAGATCTACCACATCGTTGTATACCGTCTCGGATGCACGGAAATTTTTCTTCCGCAAAAGACGAACCGTCTCTTCTGCCTTGGCATGGAATTGATGGTGCTTTTCGTCCAACTCTTTAATGATCTTGATGATCGTTTCATCCTGACTCTTGACATCCTTGATCCAAACACCCACAACACAGGATTCTGATGTCGACAATACGGCATCTTTTCCCCAGTGTTGGAACGCCCGCAACAGTTGCCTTGACCAGCGCAAATGCATCAATCTTGCATAACTCACATCCAGGACACCTCTTTTTTCAACATCCCCGTGTTCCGGGATATGTATATTGAACAAACGATGGATGAGACTCTTGACCGGATGTGCCGAAAAATCGCTCAATGGTTTATGTTCCAGATAATCCAGCTCCGCCTCGGTCACAAGATAGACGATATCACGGCTCAAACTGCGCAGTTGATTCATCTCTGCTTCGAGATTCTTCTGTTGGTCCGTAAAGATCAAGGCGACGAGACGATCGGCCGTATGGTGAAACGCCTCGTGAACCCTCACCAACTGTCGCACTGAATCCAGGTGATACAGCTCCCTGATGCCATCACCATGAAGCCAGAGTCCCAGATCACAATCATTGCTGGTGCCCAGGTGAATCGTCTTCCGATGTTGCTGAACCATCTCCTCCAATTCAGCTTCCCAAAGCACATGAGCAACACGAGCGGCACAGAAGTCAACTTGTTTCATGATATATTCCTGACCAATATGTAACCACACATCATCCTGTTTGATTCGACAGCATCCAGCAAGCAAACCCCTGTCCCAGCCAAGCATCAATCCGTTTCCGCCCTGGCCTGTTCCGAGAAAAACATTGAATAATCATGATCGTGCTGATTCACATGGTTCAAAAGCCACTCCAACAACCATCTGCGGATCTGGTGTACCGAGTCAGGATCCATGGCAATGATTGCCCTGTTATACTCATTCAACTCCACAATGATCTCATCATGCCTCTCCTTGTGCTGGTCTGCCCTGGGATAGCCGTGGTGGCGAAGGTATGCCAATTCTGCACTGAAATGAATTTTTGTGTAGGTAACGAGTTCAGCGAAAATTTCAGACATTGCCAGCCACTCGCTTTGATCAGGGGGCAGATCCGCCGCTATGGCAGTTCCAAGAATTTCATCGATGTCTACCACCATATTGAGCAAATTTCTGTGGGCCTCATCGAAGGCCGGCACACCCACATTCACCAGTCTTTCGAACAATTTTTTATGAAATTCTGATCTCATGTTGCCTCTGGTTTCGGGAACTGTATTGACAACGGTTGCCAGGATTGGATGATCACACTCTGCTTCGGCAAGTAAATGATACTCTTTCAGCTTGTCGAGCAAACTCCTGCGTCTGACAGGCTTGGTCAGAAAATCGGTGCAATATCCTTCAAAAAAAGCCTTCACAGCCACTTCCGGCGCATCACATGCAGTCACCATGATAATGACAGACTCTTTGTTGCCAACTCTGCCAAAGGAACGCTCCTCGACACGAATGGCCTGCAAAGCACTCAACCCGTCCATTATGGGCATCATGACATCCAACAGAATCAAGTCGAACGGCGCTCCTTCAGACAGAGCTTCTCTTGCCCAGGTCAATGCCTCTTTGCCATTCGTTGCCACGCTGCACTCGCCATAAGAGCGAAGCAGTTGACTCAAAAGTACTCTGTTCTCCAACACATCGTCCACGATCAAAATTTTCACCTTTATAACTCCTTCGCTTTATTACTAAAGCCGACATCCCTGCCAAATCGATGAGCAACTCAGTCAGTCGATTTATCCTTACCGGCATGCCTACTGATCAGTTCTGCGGATATAGCCATAATATCACGTATTTGCAAACCTTTTGATCCTGTTTTCACCACTCGGCTCAAGGTAACGGCCCGACGACTGTAGCGGTAGAAATTGTTCCAGAAATCAGCCGGAAGATACAATTGTCCGCTTGCATCAAAGGAAAACAGGTAGGCTTCTCCCAGATCAATCTGAAAAACCATGCGCAGATCCTTGATGGTGTCAGGCTGAAGCACAAATTCCTCACCGGGCCGTTTGGCTGTGTGTCCCAACAACGAAGCCACTGAAAAAACAATTCCTCCTTCCGCATGGCGATCAAAAAGAATGGTATTTTGTGATTTGCCTTTTGGAGGCACCAGTTTCAGGTACGGTGCATGACGCAGGCGATCGATGGCGACCAGCTCTTGAGCATAGGGCTCCAATCCTGGTTTCGTGCGTGGCCGAGAGGAAACAGACGGCGATACCTTCTCCGCAGTGTGAGCCGCCACGCCTTCTGCAGGCAAGGCCGCAGAAACAGCTTTGGAAACCAGCTCCTCCGACGCCGGTTTGCTCGCATCCGGAATCGCTTTGCTCGCCTTGCTGTCCAGAGCAGACGATACCTGTTTCTCCATTTTCTGAGCTGGTGGCTCCTGAAGAACAGAATCGGGAGCAATTGTCGGATCGGACTTCGTGGCTGTTTTTTCTGGCAATCTTTCTGCCTGGGGCGAAACGGGCGACAACGGACCGGGTGCCGAAAGAGGTGGGGTGGATTGGGCAACGGGAGCAGCCGGTTCGGGCACTTTTTCTGCGGGAGATTTGGGCCAATTCAGATAAAGCAGGACACAGATACCTGCGGCCATGGCTGCTCCGACCACCAGCCAAGGTCTCCTGCGACGGACGGGTTCTTCATTCGCCTGGGGCTCCTCTTTCCATTCATCAGGCAACAATTCTGCGGACTCTGGAAGAGAGGATGTCTCGGCCAATTGGTCCCATTCCATACTGTCTAACACCAACCGTATGGGTTCTTCTGTCGGAACTTCCAAGTCTTGGGAGGCTTCTGGAATCAACTCTTCCGGCACTCCTGGCTGTTCAGACTGTGCCGACTCGTCGGTTGGAACCATTTCCAGACCAGCAAGGAGGAATGGCTCTTCCTCCTGTTCCTCTCCATCTGCAGGCTGTGTTGCGGAAAGCGGTTCCTCAACGGGTATACCCCGGAGTTCTTCGTCCGATTCCACGGCCCCGCTTTGCAGTTCAAGGATCGCTTCCTGGCGAAATTTTTCTTCCAGTTCACCCAAGCGACCTTCTTCAAAAACATCTTGTTCCGCAGGCACCGACCCGGTCCCAACCATCTCTTCTGGAACAGGCAGATGCTGGACCTGATGGGCTGACAATTGCGTGAGGGCAGCCAAAAGATCTGGCTGCAATACGGTGGCAAGCAACAGGTGCAACGATTTGCCGACAAACTGCTCGCCGATTTCCAAATCCTCGCCCAGTTTTGGCACGATATCGACTATGGTCCCGACAGTCGATACAGTCTCCTTCAGGTGATTAAAAGAGTCCCGTTTGGCACTCCAGGTGCCTGCCAGTGGCACCTCCAGACGATAGAACTGGAGCTGCTGAACCAGGGCTTCTGCCACCTCCCTGGGATAGTGCCGCAGGTCAAAGGAAACGGGAACGGGTTGTGACCAGGCTGTAAGCTTTTCTTCAATATCACCAATTACATCATCAATCCTGACTTCGTTGCTGGCAGAGACATCACCAAACAGACCTTGCAGCCTGCTCATCCCTCTTTCCAGGGAAGCAATCGTCACGGTGTCGAGTAGCGCCTGATCTTCCAGGAGGCCTTCCAGCAGGCGCTCAAGGGCCTGACTTAAACGAACCACACCGTCCAGATCATGAAATCCGGCCGTACCACGGATTCCTCGGCAGGTTCTCAGGAATGCCTCCAGTACGGGCGTCCTCGCGCTCGGCTCCCTGGTCGACAACTTGCGGACATCATCCAGCCCTTGCAAAATCCGGCGCTGCGACTCCTGTACGAACAATTCCAGGATGGTGGGTTCCGACATGAAACGTCTCCTCGATTGGATGCTCGACCGACAACCCCTCAATCCGGCATGTCAGGATCATTCAATGGTAAAATACCGGTCGAATTTCATATCCAACAATTTTTGTCTAACAGATGAGCTACAGTTGATAATTCTTGCAGGTTCCCCATGCTGTCCGCGAATATGCTGATTCAGCAGCAAAAGAGTTCCGAAGGCTGCCTTGCCAACATGATAAGTATCCTGAAAATCAAGCACAAAAATTGACTTCTTGGACCTGCTTCGGTAAATATTGGCAAAATCGTTGCGGCAATTGTAGTCAAACATCCTGGCGATGCGGACTGTGACAACATCCTGCCCTGTGTGGCCCTTTTCGACAGTAACGACAAACTGATGGTCCGTATCGACCACACGATCATGAAAGAAGGAGATGTCAATTCCCGGCACTTGCAACTGGGACAGCTCTTTCATAACTTCTTTTTTACAGTTGCACAATACTATCCCGCCATCATTTTCCGCTTCCAGCAATAGCAACATGGCAATGCCTGACGAGGCGACATGCACGACATTTGTAAAATCTAAACGGTACAGCCGTCCACTGGCCTTTCCTTCTTGCATGCTGTAGAATTCCGTCCAAATATCGGCACTGAATTTACCTCTAAAATGGGCTATTGTTTCTCGTTCTGTGTGATGGATATGTTTCAAACCGCTTCTTGATTGATCAATCAATTGCGGAAAAATGCTTGTTTCCTCAACAGAAACAATGGAAAGGCCAGCATCGGTCACTCTGGCTACTTTCACCTTTTCTTCCACTTTCTGACCATTCAACTCAAGCGTTAAAATACCTTTCTTGCCAACTGGAATTGAATGAGAAGTCAAACTCAGGACAAGAAAAACAGCATGTTCGTTGATATCCAGGGCGTTGCCCGGATGCCCCTCAAACTCCATAGGCAATCCACAAAACACCCTTTCCTTGCTTCTGCGATTGAATGATGCGGTATCTGACATCTCACACTCATCCTTCTTCGTCAGGAATCAATTTTAACTTGCGCATTTTTTCCAACAATAACTGTCGAGTGACCGGCTTGGTCAAATAATCTGAACACCCACCCTTGAAGTAGGCCTCCATGGCTTGCAGGGAGGAGTCCATGCCGGTCACCATGATGATGGGAATCTCCTTGGCTGTCGGCTGGACCCGTTTTTCGGCAGCCCGCATCCGACCCAGTGTCTTCTGACCATCCATGACAGGCATGATAATATCCAGAAAGACGATGTCATAAGGCTCTCCATCCTCCAGATCGGTGACGAACAGTTCAAGGGCGGCCTTGCCGTCACTGGTCATGTCGCACTGACCAAAAGATTTCAAATAATCCCTGAGCAGTTTGCGATTGTGAAGTTCATCGTCTGCAATCAATATTTTCACTGCTATTGCTCCTTGTTGCTCAACAAAAGAATCACCTTATCGACCTGTTGTGCCAGATTCTTGCTTATGTTGGCAGCACTGTCCCATTCACCCATCTCCACCTGTCCGCTCAGACGGACAGCCTGCGCACTGACCCTGGAAGCACCGATATGTCCTGCCAAATCCCTGAACCAATGAATGGCGCGCATGACCCCACCGGCGTCCTCCCTGTCCAATCCTCTTTGCAACTGTTCAAGTCGCCCTCCGGCTTCTTGTACAAATTGATCTTGCAACCGGGCCAACGCCTCCTGGTCCATCTCGTTGGGGGTCAGAGTCACTGCCGCACGAACCGGTTTCGATCTGGCAAACGGAGCAACCGCTGCCACCAATTGTTGTACCCGATAGGGTTTCAGCAAAAAACCGTTCATGCCAACGGAAAAGCAGCGATCCCGCTCGTTCATCATACCCATGGCGGTGACGGCCACGATGGGAATCTGCGGATTGCCGACCTCCTCCGGAGTTCCTTCACGGATGCGCACGGTGGTCTCAAAACCGTCCATCTCCGGCATCTGCAAATCCATTAGAATGAGGTCGAACGCTTCAACCCGCAAGATGGCCAGTGCCTCCAAACCATTGGCAGCCGTACGAACCCGATGCCCCTGTTTCTGCAAAAGGAGACTGGCCAGCCTTTGATTCTCAGTCAAATCATCGACCAGCAAGATGCGCAGCGACTTCTCGCCCCCTTCCTGCACCATCGGCCGAGGGTTGGGTGAATGATCGTCGGCAGGTACCGCCGCGTTGTCCCTCGAAAAAATTCTCAGCAGTTTGGCGGCACTCACCGGCTTTTTGACAATGAGTGGCGCCGGAAAAAAACCTGACGGATCCAGTGTCAAGACCGATGAACGGGCTGACATCATCAATATCGCCGGTACGGAGCCACTCGCACCGGCAGCGATCGGCAGTTCACCCGTTTGCAGGATCACCTCATCTACCATGACCCAATCAAAAGGGTGGTCCCGGGTTTGTGCCAATTCACTCAGCATGGCCTGCATGTCTGCCACCAGGACGATCTGAGCACCATGCCCCGTCAATATCTCCTCCAGGATGGCCCGACCGGTAGTATGGCCATCTGCAACCAGCACTCTTGTTCCTGACAGTACCTTTCGATCAGCGGCTTCCCATTTGCGCCGACGCTTCAAACCTCCCGTTCGTTCCCTGGCTCCGGGTTGATCGTCCACACCCAACTCCAAGGAGAAATAAAAACAACTCCCTTGACCTGACTGGCTGGTCAGGAGCAGTTGTCCACCCATCAAACGCACCAGATGACGGGAAATGGCCAGTCCCAGGCCGGTCCCCCCATGTTTGCGTGCCACCGAGCCATCGGCCTGGATAAAATTCTCAAAAATTTTTTCCTGATCCCCCCTGGATATGCCAACACCCGTATCCGTTACTGAAAATTGCAACTTGACCACCTTGCTGGAACTCTCTTCTGATTGAAATCGCTTTACTGCCAGCACAACCTCACCAGCCTGGGTAAACTTGATGGCATTGTTGATCAGGTTGACCAGAATCTGCTTCAAACGCAGCGCATCTCCCAGCAGATAGGGCGACAGATCCTGGGCAACACGACAGTACAGTTCCAATCCTTTCTGATGCGCTTTCACTGCCATCAGGTTGCACACATCATCCAGCAGACGCACCAGATCAAAGGCTGCACACTCCAAGATGAAATGTCCCGCCTCTATCTTGGAAAGGTCAAGAATACCGTTGATCAGATCCTGCAAGGAGAGGGAGGAGCTGTTGATGATGGCAAGGTTTTCTTTGATCTCACTGCCGGACATCTCCGTATGGCACATCAGATCGGTCAAACCAATAATGGCATTCAGCGGACTTCTGATTTCGTGACTCATGTTGGCCAAAAACTCGCTTTTGGCCCTGCTGGCAGCCTCTGCTTTTTCCTTGGTCTCTCGCAAAGCTGTATCCATGCGGGATCTCCAGATAAGATTGGCCAATGAACCAGATACGCCATCCAGTAACGCCTTGAACTCATCCTCTTGACACTTTTTTCCCATCGGCATCTGCAGATACAGAACACCGACAGACTCCTTCCCCCAAAGCAAAGGCACACACAGGTGCAGAGGTTGTTTCCGGTGATTCTGTCCGCCCCCCTGCTTCTGATCTGCCGGCATGAATACCTCCAGGGAGAAGAGTGGAACCCCTTCCTGGTAACAGTGACAAACATTGACAGACACATAAGGACAGACATGAGTCTTCGTGGACCATGAGTGTGGTACACTGGCAAACAGTTGCAATGGCTGATCCTTGTCAAACGCCAAGAAAACAGCCCCAACAAAACTATCTGCAGCAACGCATTCCATAAGGGCAATTCGATCCATCGCCCGCTGCAACAACTCTTCCAGAGGCCCTGTTTCCAGCGAGATGCGCAACAAGTCAGCGATCAGTTGCTGTGTCTGCAATGCAGAGAAAGCCCTGCGTTCCAATTCCTTGACATGGCTCAACTCCCCTACATTCTTGTCATACAGCAATTCGGCTACCTGCAGGGTGTCCTGCAACACCGATGAAAACTGCTTGCGGGCTGTCATATCCTGAAAACTGGCCATTAAGCCTGGTCTGCGTCTGAACTCGACCAATACCAAATTGATTTCCAGTTCAATGCGTTGACCACTGCTGTGCAACCCACTGGCCTGTAATTTTTTTGCGTAGGGAAAGAGGCGTTCAGCAGGCTGGGAGGCCAAATCGCGCAACCCTACCCGGTGTCTTTCTTGCAATTCCGGTGGGATGATACAGGCATCAATCGCCCTTCCCAATACCGCCTCTCGTTGCAGACCAAACAACTGTTCTGCAGGCGTGTTGAACTCCAGTATCCGTCCTTCGAGATCCGTAATGACAACAGCCCCCATTATATGGTCCAGGAAAAGACGAATCTGGGAGTCCAGATGGCCAGCAGACTGACCTCTCCTCTCTGACAACCGTTCGGGAAAGACTACTGGACGACGCTCCCCATCATCCTCTTTCATGCTCCACCCCCTCCATGCTTTCAACGGCATGGAAAAGACCGAAGGTCACCATGTAGGGGACAGCAAGTTGCTCGTTACCGATACGAATGTCATAGACTCCCTGGCGGGAGTCCTGCCGCCAAACCAGTCGATAGCGCACCAGATGGCCCGGCTCGGCGGAAAAGACGATCTTGACACGTCGGGTGATCTGGCTTCCAAACTCAACACGCAGGTTTTTTTTGAGTTCCTCCTGAACCACCGACTCCAGTACGGGCCAGAGAATGGATTTCATGTTGGCAGTCAGCGTCTGTTCACGGCCCACACTCAAACCCACGGTGGCCGTGCGGGTAAACTCGTGTTCGCTGACCAGCATGGTGGTACCGTACCGGTTATCCAGCGGAATCTCTTCTGTCGCCAACACAACAGGCTGCTCCTGGATAAGCGACTCGGCCAGAATTTGAATCGGCGGCAAAGAGGCGTTGACGAAGGGAATCCAGCCCCCCTGTTTTTGCTGCGCATCAATCAACTGGGGCAGATATTTCTTGCCCAGCAATCCACCAACAACGGCGGCCAATCCATAAGGAATCAGTTGCAGCATGGCGAGATCCTCCCGGCAGGGGTAGCAGATCGAAACAGGTTTTGTTCAAGCCGACGGTTGGCCATCGGTTGCTTTTTTCTCTGTGACCATTGCCTGCATCTCCTCCAAAAAGCGGGGGAGATCCTCATGCAATTGGGCCATCAGATCGTGTGCCTGCACAATGATTTCCAGGTTGTCGCGAAACAGCCGACCCACATGCTGGAAGGGAGTGACAACTATCTGCAGTGCCTGTTGGGTGCGTTCAAAAGAGGCCTGGCATTTCTGGATCTCTTCGCTGACATGGGCCAGCATTTGGGAAATTTCCCGATCCGTGCCGCTCCGCTTGCCCTGCAAGAGGTCGTTGAGCTTTTGCAGGGCAGAGTCCTTCATCCTTTCCGCCTGTCTGCCCTCCTCCTCAAGCATTTCAATCAACGGCTTCAGATAGATCATCAATCGTGGGTCAATCCGTCGCTCCAACGCCTGGAGAATCGTACTCTGCTGATTTTCCACCTTGGTGAACAGTTCGGGAACCTTGTTCAGTAGCTCCAACTGGCCTGCGAAGGGAGAGAGCGTGTCAGCAGAGGCAACCGACTGCTCCGACAATCTTTCCGTCAAAGCGGTCAGCATCGACTGAACGCGGGCCACCTCCTGGCGGACCTCTGCCAACTCCTGTTTCAACTCGGCATTGACCGGACTCTCCTCTGGGGTTGCCTTCGTCTGGCTCAGTGTGTCCATTCGGGTCACAAAGCCGTTGATGCTGGCGGCAATCAGTTCCATCTGTCCCAGCTTGTCATCCAGCCGTTTAACGCGACTTTCCGTGGAAAGATGGACCTCAACCACCCTCTTCAGCAGGTTTTCCAGGATGACGATCCGATTGTGTACCCCATCCTCTTCGGAACCAACTTGGTTTGGCATTGCAATCTCTCCTTGACTCACTGAGTTTGGACATAGACCAGTACATCATGACACTTGATGCAGCGCCCGGAAGGCGGATGCGGCCGGGACGAGTTGGGCAAGATCGGAGGCCCCACCTTGTGATAGACAGAAATCTGCTCCCAGACCTTGGCCACGGGCGTTGCCGGCTGGCTGCCCGCTGGCAACCCACCCTGAATCAGATGACAATTGGTGCAGGGCCCCCAACTGGGATGAGGCATGGCCGCTCCGGGAACGATGGTGGGAATGCGCTTGACCAGCATCTTTTGCAGGCGCGAAGGCTGAGGAGCGACCAACTCCAGCACCGGCGCATTCAACGCCGGCTGGGTTGGCTTCGGCATGCGCCCCAGAACCTCTCCCTGAAGCTGTGGTGAGGGATCCCACAACCGCAACGCTGCCCCCGCCTTGTCCCACGAACCGTCGCCCAACAACCCAACACCGAGGACAACCACCAGGACAAGGGTGCCCGCAATGGCCCATACCGTGGGCGAAAGGAAGTTGAAAACGCGCATCATCATCTTACCGCAACTTGTTGGACCAGAGTGCAAAACCCTCATCGTTGCGCAACTGACAGGTACGCCCATCCATGCGGATCCACTTGGCATAGATCATGGGCACCTGACCACCCTTCTCAAAGGTGAAGCCAGTTCCATCCACCGTGGCATCATGGCGCAACGGGCACCCCAGATAGGTCAGAAACCAGCCGGGGCCTACCGAAATGCGGCTCTCCTTCCCCTGGGGATCCTGGAGCCACAGATGCAACTGCCCATCACTTTGCGGCTGCTCGGAAACCTGTTGCACCTGACCGCTGAAGTTCACCCTGGGCGCCTTTTGCAACAGAACCATCCCCCCTGTGGGGTCACGCCCTCCGGCCATCGCGTCTGCCCGCGTGGTGGCCACCACAGGAACCATACGCAAAGACTCCTGTCCAGCCGGGGTCAGCAAGGCATTGCTGGCTGCTTGCGGGCCTGCCCCTGCGGCAAGCGGCTTGCGCTCCTGGGTCGTACCTTCCGGGTTGCTGTCCACAAACAACGTCACCACCGCCCCTGCAAGCAGCAACAGCAAACCTCCGGTAACGATCCAATCTCCTGTTGTCATGGGTCGCTTGTTCATGTCAATCCGAAGCCTCCTCTGGGGTGAGAAAGAATTGCATGCTGCCAATATTCTCAACGCTGTGTTTCAGTTTCTCTTTCAGAGCGGCCAGAATCAGATCCCCCTCGAATACCTTCAATCGGCCATCCACCCGCAGATCGGCTTCCACATAAAGCGTCTCGCCCAGACTCCGAGCCCGCAGATAGTTGATACCCACCACACGGGGAAAGCTGCGGATAATTTTATACAACTCCTCCAACTCCTCCACGTCGGGCGAGGAGTCCATCAAATCGTCAACCGCCTCAATAATCAGCTCCACCCCAATTTTGATCACCAACAGGGAGAGCAGAATGGCCGCCAGAGGATCGGCAATGGGAAAATCCATGATGGTGGCAAAAAAAAGCCCGACCACCATCCCGACCGAGGAGAAAGCATCCGAACGATTGTCCCAGGCGTTGGCCATGATGGCAGGGCTGTTGTTTTCAATGGCCACACACTTCTGGTAGTGAAACATCAACTCGTTGCCCACCGTGGAGACCACGGCAGCAACCAGCGCCATATTTTCCGGGGCGGCATAGGTGCGATTGATGATACTCATCAAGGCATCCACCAGGATGAAAACCGACCCCACCGCCAGAATCAAACCAACAATACCGGAGGAAATATGCTGAATTTTTCCATAGCCATAGGCAAACTTGTCATCCGGGGGACGGTCTGAAATACGCAGACTGATCAAGGTGAAGACACTGGCCAGCAGATCAGCCAGTGAGTGAAAGGCATCGGCCATCAACGCCGCACAGTTGGTTACCAGGGATACAATCACCTTGTAGACCACCATGAAGACATTGAACCAGATGGAGTACCAAGTCACTTCATCACGACATTGGGCACAATGAGGATATTTCATGGCCTGTTCACCTCGACAGAAGGCGGCACCTCGCCAGCAGGCTGGGCCGGAAGAGAGGAGCCGACGGTTGTTTCCATAGGTCCAGGTAACACCTCATCCCTCTTGAGCGGCTCTGGTGGCGCCGCCGCATCGACCTTGGCAGGCGATGCCTCAGGAGCAGCAACCTCTGGCAGTGGGACAACGACCGGCTTGACAACCTCAACCGCAGGCGCCGCTACCGGCAAGAGGGCTTCAGGGACCTTTGGCTGCAGTATGGGCGCCGGTGCGACGCTCTCAGGAACAGCGACCACGGCTGGCTTGGCCTCCTTGGCTGGAGTCACTGGCCCGACAACGGCGTCGGGTACCGCACTTTTGCTCTCCACCCGCTTGTCCGCTTGCGCGTTCCCCGAAACCGGCGCCGGAACGAAGGTCATGGGCGAACGGGAAACCTCCCCTTTCCCATCCTGGGGTGCAGAAGCGCCACTCGCTTCGCCCCCGGAGGTCGTCTGCTCGCGTCGGGCATTGTTGCCCTGATGCGGTTTGCCACTCTGATGGTTGGAGGTGTCAAACTCCATTTCCGGGATCAAGCGAATAAATTTGTTGCCGTTCAAATCCATGTTGGCATTTTCCGGCCCAGGTTCTGCCGTAAAATAGGCATGGCGTTTGAATCCCAACACCTTGGCCATGATCGACCAGGGAAACGAAGTCACGGTCGTGTTGTAGATGCGCACCTGTTCGTTATACTCATCCCGGCGCTTGCTGATCATGTTTTCGATATCCATCAGCTTATCCATCAACTGCTGATAGGTGGTGGAGGTCTTGATATCGGGATACTGCTCCACCAGGGCGAACAGACGCGCCAGGGCCGATGATGGCAACTCCCCGCCCACAGGGGCCACAGGGGTCATGCTGGCCTGCTTGCTTGCCGAGCGACCTGCCATGTCGATGCGTCCATCCGAGACATAGCGAAAAACCTCCTGTTCCAGCATGGCATGGTTCAGGGTCAGATTGACCAGGTTGCCAAACAGATTGGAGCGTCTTTGCAGGGCATCGTGGATGTGGCCTCGCGCGGATAGCACCATCTCTTCGGCGGCGATGAAGCGGTTGAAATTGTAAAAGGTCGTCCCCAACAGAATGAGGGCAGCACCAACCGAAGCCGCCAGCACCAGATTTCTGGTTCTGGTGACTGGCAGCGGCATGGTGCGAGAGGCTTGTTCTTCCTGGTAGAGTTGGCGCATCAGCTTGCGCATGCGTTGCATGCGCTCGCTGCTGGTCATTTCCAAACCAGAGCCGTCAATCTCTTCCAAAGGGTCTGACTTATCCGTCATGGTGTGCTGGTCCCGTCCCAGTTTTCTTGTAGTACTTCTTTCATTTCTCTGGTCTTCTTGAAGAAGACCACTGCCTCCTCATGTTTGCCCTGCTGGTCCAATACAAACCCAATGGACTGATAAATCTTGAGTTCATTGGGCCGAATGGCCAAAGCATTCTGGAATGCCTCAATGGCTGCGTCATACTCACCCAAATGGTCGAGCGCCAGACCAAGACGATAGTTCAAATTAAAATTGGTCGGACTTTTTTCCAAAGCGGCACGGAGTACCTCGACAGCCTTCTGATACTCTTTGGCCTGAATATAGGCCATGCCCAGTATGGAACTGACCCGCGGCGTGGCCGTGGCCGGAGATTGATTGGCCTTCTCCAGTACCAGGATCCCTTCCCGGGTCTGCTCGGTCTTGAGATAGGAATATCCCAGATGAAACAAGGTCTCCTCATCATCCGGCCAGTAGCGGATGACCTGCTCCAGCAGGGGCATGGCCTGCCAATAGCGGCCCTGCTTGGTATGGGCAACACCACGCTCCCGATAATATTGGGCACGTACCCGATCATCGACCGTAAACAGCCGATTGAAACCATCAATGGAGTTGGCGGCTATCTGTTTGACCACTCCCAGAAAGGCGTGGGAAATCAACCTGACTTCATCAACAATACTGACGGGAGAACGCTGCTTGCTCATGGATTCTTCATCCTCTTCCAAATTTTATTGAATAATCTGGTGGCAGGCCTGACAAGGCCCCCGGTCTTTGTGCGGTGCCGGTGTGCCCGCCCGAATGGCCGGAGGTGGCAAAACGATACCGTCCGGATCCGGTACTATGTGGCCAGTTGTACCGATGGCATGGCACTGGGTACAGGGTCCACGATAGGGATGCGGCATGATTTCCCCAGGGAGAATCATCGGCGCGGTCTCCACCTGCGCCTGACCAAGAGAGTTCTTGGCAACCAGGAGAAAATTTTGCACCTTGCCGGCACGATAGACGGTAATGGTGGCACTTTTGGCCAACTGAATTCGCAAGGTGGCGGACTTCAACTCTTCCAATGTACGAATCCGCTGACTGTTGACCGCCAGAATGACATCCCCTGCCAACAGGCCGGCAGCGGCAGCATTCAGGGTAACCTCATCCACCAGCAACCCCTCCAGTTCCATCGGCAGACGCAATTTCTTCTTCAACTCCACGGATAGCGGCAGAGCCTCCAACCCTTTCCAGTGCCCCTCCGCCAAACGCGCCTTGGGATTCATGAACGGCTTGAGGGTATCCGCTTGCGAAGCGGGCATCTCGGTACTGGAAGGGGACAAACCTGGGACAGCAAAGGCTGTGGCTGGTGATGCCCCCCGAACCGGATCGACAACCGGTTGAACTGAAGCCACCAAGCCAGACGAAGCAGACGCGGGCAGACTCCGTGCAGAACCCAGACTCCCAGACGCATCAGGTGTTGCCATGGTTGCCACCATGCGTTGTTCCGGGCTCAACCCTGAAAACAGGGCAACGATCCCCAAGGCCATCAGCAGCAGCAATCCTGCCGCAACCAGCGAAACAGGATCCAGTTTCATGGCAGAAACATCCTCACCGCAATGACAAACATGAGAGCCGCATAAATCCAACGCAGCATGTTCAAGGGGATGACCACTGTCAGCCACGCCCCCACCATGCCCCCCAGAAAGGCGCCAGGGGTCAGAATAAGGGCCATGGTAATCGGTGTTTCCAGATCAAAAGAGCCAGACTTCACGCCGTGCCAGAGGGCCACCACCGAGCCGACCAGGGAGGAAAAAAAGACCAGCGTGGCACTGTTGGCAATCGCATTGCGCAATGGCATGCGGGCAATATAGCGTTGCAGTGGCACCTCAATCACCCCGCCGGTGATCCCCAGAATACCACTGACCAACCCCATGGGCAGCCCCAGCACCCCATGCCGGGTCGCTGGGTAGCGCCACGCGGGCACCGGTACAGACTCGTCCATCTGCGTGCCAAAATAGCGCTGCAACCACACCAGAACGCCCGTCTCCTTCTGTTTGCTCATACGGATTTCCTCGTCCAGTTCCGAGGGCTTGCGACGGGTTTCCGCAATTTCCACCAGCATTTTAATACCCAACAACAGGGCAAATCCACCCAGCAGCCACTGGATCAGCATCTTACTCATGATATTGCCAAGGAAATAGCCGGCCACCATACCGGCCATGGCCCAGGGAATCAACGGCTTGCAAAACTCAAAATGGAGCAACCCGTGGCGATGGTAGCGCAGCACCGCCGCTCCATACATAAAAATATTGGTAATGTAGGCAACTGGACGAACCAGCAACAACCCATAGCCAAAAAACCACAGCAGACCAGTGACCTTGATGATCCCCCCACCCATGGTCATCATGCCGCCGCTGATTCCCGATACAAACCCCAGCAGCAAAAGCCCAAAAAAATTGCCCGCACTGTACCCAAAAATGCGCCAAGAGGGAGAGTGGGCTGGATCATTGAGCACAGGGGCAGCCGTCTTCGTGGGCAGTGTGCCTGCAGTAGGATCCAACGCCACATGCTTGCCCAAGGAACCCAGATTGAGGATACCCTGCGCCCTCTGCCACCATTGATCCGCCGTGCGCGACGGTCTGGGCGAGACGACAGGAACATCGGCGACAGCAGAATCGGCGACAGCAGGCTGAACCAGCGCAGCAGCGCCAGTCGACGGCACCATCTTGTGAGCAAAGGTGACTACCTCCTGAAAATGGGTCACCAGAACATGGGCCGGCACAGCAAACCCCTGAATCGAACCATCCGGGTTTTGCACCGCCAGGTTGATGCCGATCAGATGACCATGCTGGTTGACCAGAGGACCGCCGCTTTGCGCCCAATGAAAAATCGAGTTTGTTTTCATCAGATGGGTCAAGCTCAGATCGGCCACGGCTACAGGGGATGTCAAGTCCATGCTCTCAACCACACCGACCCGTTCAACAGCGTCGGTTCCGTAAGGATCACCCCATGCCTGAACCAATTCGCCCACCTGAGGCAAGGGTGATTGACTCAAGGCCGCATAGGGAAAGGGATCCTGTGATATGATCTTGATCAAAGCCAGATCATGTTGTGGAACCACCTTGACCGTTTTGGCAGGATATTGTCTCGGCCCGAACGGAGTGGAGACACGCACCTGGATCTCGCGCAGATTTTGAATCAGATGCTGGGCGGTGATGACATATCCCTTGGGATTGACCAGTACACCAGAACCTGCCGAAACATAAGGACTCACCCCATTTCCAGATGCCTGACTGATTCCCGAAATGTTGACAACGGTAACCCTCAATGGGTTGGGATCGGGTTGTGCCATTGCCACGGACTGAGCAACCACATCGCCTTGAGAGGCGCTGCCCGCCATGGCCACGGAACCATCCTGGTGCCCCAGACTCAATTGATTGCGATGATCCCGCACCAGATGGATCCCCCAGGCCACCGTGCCAAAAAAGAGCAACAGCAGCAATACGGCAGGCACCCGCCAGGATTGCCGACAGAAAGGAACCAGACGGGATGAAGAATCGCGGTATCTCATGTCAGGTGATCACCAGAATGTACAGGGATGAAATCCCCAAAAAAATGGCCGCCACAGGCACTCCCCACTGCAGATAACTCCGAAAATCGAAACGGCTACCTGTGACCTGCTCTTCCCTGGGCAGGGAACGGAGATGATTGGCCATAAAACTGGCCGCAACCGGGCCCGCCGTGGCACCACTGAGTGCTGCCGAGGAGCCGGCCAGAACCCCCAAAGAGAGAGACCACCAGACAGCACTACCCGGAAAAGTGACATTCATGGCCTGGGCCACCGGCACTAAAAAGGCCGTCGAGGGACCGGCGTTCAGAAGCGGGGTGAGCAGCGCGGCCACCCACATCAACACCAACAGTGACAGGGTCGCATTGCCATTGCCCAACGCCACGATCATCGCATGCACTCCGCCCAGCACACCAGCGGCCTGCAAACCACCAACCATGATGAACAAGCCCAGGAAAAAGAGCAGATCGCCTCCACTGACAGCCGCAAACAACTCCTGTGGCGGAATCCGGCCCAGTACAATGATCGTCAGGCCGGCCACAAAAGAGAGCAGCGCAGGACGCACCCCCAATAGTTGCGCCAGAAAAAAACTGAACAGCGTCACCACAAAAACGCTCAAGCCAAGGCGCAGCAGATAGCGGTCCAAACCATCTGGATGCGTTGGGCCCACCGGAGACTGTGCGCGCACGGTTGTCTGAATGGTGGTGAGATCGTCCGAAGCGATCCTGGCCTGGGCTATGTGTGCATGCCGTTGAAAAACAATCAACACAGCAGCAAGCAATACCAGACAGGGCACCATCATGCCGCCAATGAAGTCATCAAAATGGAGGCGCGCCGCCGCACCGATGATCATGTTGGGAAAATCCCCAACCAAAGTGGAGGCACCGCCCAGATTGGAAGTGATCAACTCGGCCGCCACAATCGGTGCGGGATCCATCGACAGCGCCCGGCAGACAATCAAGGTCAGAGGAACCATGATGATCATCACCGAAAGATTGGTGAAGGCCAGCGAGAGCAGATAGGTACTCAGGGTCAACAAGACCACAATCAGCAACGGGTTGCCACGCGAGTAACCCACAAAACGGCAGGCCAGGTAATGGAACACACCGGAACGAAACAAACAATTTGAAATGAGCGACATGCCGAACAGCAGGGCCAAGGCGTCAAAATAGATGGCTGAGAAGGCCAACTTCAGCGAGTAGAACCCTTCCGAGCTACCAATCAGCAAAAAAAGCAATGCCCCCCCCATCATGGCCAGCCCCCGATTCACCAGGTCTCTCTGAACCAGAACAAACAGGAGTACAAACAGCACCAAGGTCACCACTGCCGGAGTCATCAGGATGAACCTCCAAGAGCATCCGTTGCCTGTTGGGTCATTTCCATCTGCTGCCGCAGTTGCACAATCTCTTTGTGAATATAATCAAATTCAGCAACAGAACCGCTTGCGGACTTGAAATGGACGCTCACGTCACCTAAATGGGGTACCATACGGACCAACAAATCTTCAACCCACAAGCTGATCTCTTTGCCCTGTTCTACGGTCAACTCAGGATCGACACCCACCACCATGGAGACCCAGATTTCCTGCCCCACCCGCCGTGTACGAACATCCTCGACGCTTTTTACCCCGGCTACGGTAGCAGCCAGCTCACGAATTTTATGAACAAACTCCTGAGGAGCCGAGGCATCCATCAAACCTCTCACGGCGTCCCAGGTAATTTTGGTTCCCAAATGGAAGAGATCCACGCACTCGCCAACAGCCACCACCGCATCAAGCCATGGCAAATCGAGATAATGGGAACCGATAATGCCCAATGCCACTGCCAGGGACGAATAGGCATCCGATTTCTGATGGTGGGAAAGCACACTGACCATGGGGCTGTTGATCTGGTGCGCCACACAGCGTGTGTAATACCAGAGAAACAAGTTGGCGGCGACGACAAAGAGGGCAGCCCACAAGGCAATCATGTGGGGAGCCTGGTGTGGTGCACCATTGAGCAGCTTATCGGCCTCAAAATAGACAAACACGCCTGTGATCGTCATCATGGACAAGCCAACGCACAGGGAAAAGAGAAACTCCGCCTTGCCGTGACCGAACTGATGCTGTTCATCCAAGGGTTGCTTGGAAAACTTGAGCCCAAGGATGATCAAGAAAGAGGTCAGCACATCCTTGGCCGAGTACAAGGCATCCACCAGCAGAGCCTGGGAACCGGAGATGATCCCAACAAACACCTTCAGGATGGAGATGGCCAAATTGGCAATCAAACCAATCCAGCCAACCGAGTGATAGCAGACAACGCACTGGGGATAGCTCATGAACGGGGCATCCTCTCCTCACGATCAAAAACCGGATAGACCGGAATCACAGGTCTTCTTTGCGCCGGTTGCGCAGAGCGCGTCGCGCCAGATGGCTGACCGTCGCCACCACAAAACCGCAGATGAAGGCCCCCGATATAATCAGAATCAGGGGAACCTCAATCGGCGGTCCAAAAATGAAACGGATCTGGGCCGGGACCATGTTCTGGGTCGCAAAGATGAGCAGCAACAAGGAAAGAAGCAGGGATACAAAGGGTTTACTCACTGTTCATTCCATCCCCATACCCGGCGCGGCATCCAAGACCATCCCATCTGAACTTCATCGGCCCAATTGTCCATGACGGAAGTCACTCATCCATCCCCCTGACCCAGGTCCGTACCCTGAATTTGCGAACACGCCAACCTCTATCCTGCTGCCATTCAGGAGCGAGCCCGTACACCAACCCAGGTACTGCTCAGATAGACTCCGCCCATTTACCAATCAACGGCAACTTCCAGGCCCTTCCCATAAAAACCGAGACGAGGCCAATAACCGAGAATGCAAAACA
Organism: Candidatus Magnetaquicoccus inordinatus; assembly: GCF_004217665.1. Classification (GTDB taxonomy): domain Bacteria; phylum Pseudomonadota; class Magnetococcia; order Magnetococcales; family Magnetaquicoccaceae; genus Magnetaquicoccus; species Magnetaquicoccus inordinatus. Next base: position 27,810 of record NZ_RXIU01000008.1, read on the forward strand.
GAGCAGACCAGACAGGTTAAAGAAAATCGCCCCAACGCCAGGGACCACCAGGCTGTAGATGGCCAAAACCTCCCACATCCACAACATGACCCCCTGACGGGCGTGGAAACGCACATAGGGATTGTCTTTGTTCACCAAAAAAGGCACCAGGGAGAGGATTCCCAGGTAACTCAAGGCAGCCATCATTTTGGAACCCAGGCCCGCAGGGGCATTCAGCGTCGTTTCCATATCGAATTCTCCGTAATTCTCCAGCAAAAGAGGATGAGAAGCCTGCTCACGACTGCTTCACGGGACGTGAGACCTGACCAACCTGCTCCCAGTATTGCGGCGGCAACTCCATCGCCAGTTTCAATGCCCCAGCCCCACCGCAAAAATCGGGATCCGGCACCGAACGCACAATCACTTCGCCATACTGGTGCATCTGCTGGCAAATCATCGCATCCAGACTACGAATATGGGCACCGCCACCCGTCAAATAGATGTTACGCAACGCCTCTTCCTGATCCTCTGGGTCAAAGACCTTGATCAGGGATTGCAAATGCTCGACTATCTCTGACACCACGGTTTCGCAGGCGGTACGCACTTCGCGTGTCAAATTGCAGGTGCCAGGCTTGCCGGCAATGCGCACGTTGACAATCACCTCCTCCTTGGGCGTGCCAACAAAACCATACTGCTCCTTGATTTTGCGCGCCAAGTTGTTGGTCATCTGCACATCGGGGTAGTTATCCCGGATCAGATTTTCAAGCACCAAGTCGATGTAATTTCCAGCCTTCAACACCGTAACCTGCTCATCCCCGGAGGGAATACTGCCTTTCATGGCACAAATATCGGTCGTGCCAGCACCGATATCGATCATGATGGCATTGTTGAGTTGATCGATCTCGTAGGCAGCCATGAATGGCTCGGAAACCACCATGGAAAGGTCAAGCAGCTCCTGAGTGATCTTCAGTAACTGGTTTTTGTTGAACATGGAGGCCCTGGCCGGCACCCCCAACACGCCATAGATGCGATCTCCAGGTTGGGGATCAGCCAGGTTGATCACATGCTGGATCAACAACTTGGCCGACTCGGCCGCCTGATCGTTGGCCTCCTTCAACACCCCATCTTCCAAGGGATAATGGATATTCAGGTATGACTGGCGCTTGAGGGCCTCTTCACCAATAATGTGGGCCTGGTGCATCAGTTTGACACCGATGATATCTTTCGGATAGCCGACCACGGAACGCACCATCGCCCGGGCCCCCCGGTTCGACAACACCATGGTCCGTGAGGTACCCAGATCGATACCAAGCAGCAGTGGGCTGCGTTCTGCTGTTTTCATTTTGAATCATCTCCTCTCACCAATTTGATGGACAGAAACAATCGAACCAGGAAACTCTCTTATTTTTTGGTAGAGGAGTCTTTTCGAGCTGGTTTGAAAGCCCGGTAGAGTTCTCCCACAGCCCCCACCACCGGCATCACCACGATACCCACGGTCCCAATCACTACATTACCACTTCCCTTGACGATATCCGTCACACCACCAGCCAGCCCTCGCACCCCACCAGCCAAACGATCGGCGGCACGACTGGTACCCGTGGGCCGCGGTGGTGGCAACTCCTCCTCTGGTTCCTGTACAGGTGGAGGAACCACCTTCTTCACCTTGCCGGTTACCCGCTTGGAGGTATGGACCACGGCACCGACCATATCCCCAAGAGCATTATAGATACCTGTACCAAGGGACTCCACCGGAACCACCCCATCGCCGTCCCGTGAGGAACGACGGTGTGACCTCTGTTGTTGGCCAGCCTCTGCAGCAGCCTGCGCTGTCTCTGCCTGCTCCTGCTCCAACTCTTCCACCTCGGGCAACTCTTCCTCATGCGTCTTTGCCGAGACCGGCACAACCGGCTCTTCCGAAGGCTGCGGCTCCCCTTGCAACTGGCGCAAAAAGGCCTCGATCGCTTTGGCCTGATTGGGCGTTGGAACGGACTCCTGTTTCTGACGAAGACTGGGAGTGGCCGTTCGTGGTGAAGGAGGTACCAGACCACCTGGCGAAATCGACTGAACCGTCTCATCCCCTTCGTCCGCAGAGACCGCCTGTTGCGGCTGGCTGACGGCGTTCTCCTCTTCCTCAGGGGCCGGTGCAGTGGACACGGTCTCTTCCACGATCGTCGCTGCCGGAGACTCTTCCTGTGCCGGTTGGTCTGCGATCGCATCGGTTGCCTGACCCTCCTCCGTGACCGCCTCAGGAGCCACGGCAGAAGCTGCAGACTCAACCGCTTCCGCCACAACGACACTCTCCTCCTCGACGACAACCACAGGCTCCTCGACGGCAGCAGACTCCGGCGATTCTGTCACGGGTTCTGTGGGTGCGGGCTCAGGTTTGGCCATCACCTGCACACCCCGCATTTTGTACCCCTCGTCCAATTTTTTGGAGGCGGCATCGCGAATCATTTGCAGCACGCGCTCTTTCTCTGCCGCTGCCACATAGGGAGCCTTGTGCGGGAACGGTTTGGGAGCCTCTTCCACAACGGGCACCTCCAGCGTACCGGCCAACTCAGCCTCCTCGGCAGCTTCCGTCACCTGGATGACCGGATCTGCAACCGCAGCCTCTTCCACCTCTCCCTGGCTGTCCACATCCGCCATTTTGGCCTTATTGCGGGCCATTTCCGAAAAACCATCGGCCAGCTTTGCCATCTCCAATTTTCTCTCTGCAACCACCGATCCAGAGAGAGGCTCCATCACCGCCGGAACAACCGCTTCTGCCCCGGATACAGCCGACTCCTCTGCCAACGAGGTAGATTCCGTCGTCGCAGCTTCGATAACAGGGGGCACATCCTCCGTCACCACGGAGAGTTCGGCCTGAGGCGCCTCCTCCACCACCGCAGACTCAACTACTGGGGCCTCGGCCTCCGTTGGCAACGACTCCAGTGCAGGTGGAAGATCTCCGGCCAAAGCAGCGGCATCAGCCACAGCAACGTCAGGCTCGATCTGCTCAACCGCCTCATGTACCACCTCGGCAACCGCAACTGATTGCTCACCCGCAGACTGTACGGTCTCGCTGCCTTCTGCTTCCACCAAAGCTGCGGCAACAACCACTTCGGAAGAAATCTCTGCCATCTCTGCCTCCACTGATGGCGACTCTCCACCAGCAACTACGGCAACATCCTCGCCAACGACCACCTCACCACCCGACTGTTCGACCTCTTCAGCCATGGAGGCAAGCACACTGAGGCTCGCCAGAAAACCGGCATCCTCTTCCGCGTGGCCTGCAACCTGTTCAACCATGATAACCTCCGTCTGCAGGGATACACCTTCAACCTGTTCGTCATCCTGGTGAGAAGGCTCTGAAACACCAGCCGTATCTGCGTCAACCTGGGCCTCTTGCTCCGCAGAAGCACCGCTCTTCAGCTTATCGTCAAGCTGTTTTTGCAGAACATGGTCCAGCCCCCTTGCCAGCACATCCATGTCCATCTCGGCTGGCGGTTGCTCAGACCCACCGTTTTTTTTGTCCGACGGGGAGCGCTTCGACCCATTTCTGGTTGTCCCGGAACCTTGCTTTTGCTTATCCATCCATTTATCTCCCGATCATTCGCTAACCTGGCAAATTAAAATGGCAAAACCACCTATTTCAGAGTGACAAACATGCGCTTGCCGTCCCGCTCCACATCCAGCAAAATGGTTTTTGCTGGAGCAGACGCCTTGATGGCTTGATCCAATTGCGCATTGGATCCGACAGGCAAACCGTTGATCGCCATCACGACATCATTCATGCGTACACCGGCCACATCAGCCGGCAAACCGGGGTCAGTCTCCTTGACCACCGCCCCTTGCTTGCCCTTGAGAGCGGGATTCTTGGCTTCTATCGCCGCATCAATGGGGTTCAGTTCCATACCGTTCCATTCAAATTCAGTCGGAACAGCGGCAGCGGCTGGCGCCGCTGCCGGTTTGCCAGCAGACGGTACCACAGTTTGATTAACCGGAGGCGTACCAGCGACCGATGAAGGAACTGCAACGACCGGGGCAGAGGTAAGGCGCAAGGAAAAGTTTTTCCGCACTCCTTCACGTAACACAGAAAATCTCACCGTATCCCCGGTGGTATAGCCTCGCAGACGACTGACCATCTCTTCAGGGGTGCGCACCCAGCGGCCATCCATCTTGAAAAGAATATCACCCGTCAGCAAACCCCCAACGGCCGCGATAGAACCATCTTGAACGCTTTGTACAAACACGCCATTGGCAAACGGCGGCTTGAAACGCTGGATCAATACAGGGTCTAACGCCTTGAAAGCAGCTCCCATGACGGTAACCGTGGGCGGCACTATTCCTGTCGTCGCAACCGGGTCGGCTGCAGATGGAGCGGCCAGAGCCACATTCAGCCCACTGGCACCGCTCGGCATCCCCTGAAAGGCGGGCTGACGAACCAAGGTGCCATTCAAAATGACATGGCAACTCTCACAAGCCCCCCGGTCGCCGTGCGGCGCTACCGAATTGGCCGGAATGGGGGGTGGGGTTGTTCGTCTGCCAGCGACCGGTTGACTTTGCCCGGCTGATGCAACCGTCATGGCGGGTGTCACTTCGGGAACGGTTACCACCTCGGCAAGAAATTCACGCACCGCATTGACCGGAACAGCAAAACCAACACCCGAGAATGCCTGGGTGGGCGAATAGATGGCGGTATTGATCCCAACCACATAGCCATAACGCGAAACCAGCGGACCACCTGAATTGCCCTGATTGATGGCTGCATCCGTCTGCAGCAAATCCTTATGGATGACACCTTCGATGGCTACCGCTTTACGGGAGCCAGAGACAATACCCTTGCTCACCGTTTGGTCCAAACCAAAAGGACAGCCCACCGTAATAACGGGATCACCCACCTGAATCAGATCACTGTTGCCCAGAGGAGCAGCCTGAAGCGGCAGAGGGGTATTGATTTTCAGAAGTGCCAAATCGCGCAACGGATCCAGGCGCACAATATCCGCCGGATAACGCTGGGTACCTTGGGGATTGAACACCGTCACGAAAATGCTCTTGGACTTTTCCACCACGTGGAAATTGCTGATGACATAACCATCAGATGACACAATCACTCCGGAACCGATACTCTCCATGGCAACACCGGAATAGGGGCTGGCAAACTTCAGGTTGTTGTCAGGAGGAACCGTCGCCAAAGGGGTAGATCCCGTTACAGGCTGTTGTTGAACAGCCGACACGCCAGCCGTCTGGGCAAGGGAATTGCGATCCTGAGTACTCACGCTCACGACACTGGGCAGAATTGATCTCACCACAACCGCAAAGGACTCCTGATCGGCGGGCAATGCGGCTGTACTGCCTGGGCGGCCTGGCCAGAACGCGGCGGGCTGGGCTGTCCCCATCCCTGGCCGCAGGCTCTGAATGGGGGTACCTGGAATTTCGGAAACGGCCTGCAAACCATTCTGTCCGGCGTTGCGAGTTGTTTTCAGCACCTTCTGTGTTTTCTCTGAGTCAATGCCAATTTCATCGAGAAAGCTGTTCATATACCAGTAGCTGCCAACCAGACCCGCCACGGCCAGACCACCGACAATCAGCAGATACTTGCGGTATGCAAGACCGCATTCAACACCCTTGCTGGAAGCGAACGTAGACATCGGAGTCTACTCGCCAGCACGAGGAGAATTTTCCATCAACTCGGCATCCGGTTGTTCTGGTGATGCGCCACCATCACGCATCTTGGTCAGCCCGGCTCCCAGAGCGACCAATCCGAGAACGAGCAACACCATCGGCACAAGGCCACGAAGCACCTCGACCACCGACCACCACCAGATCGATGCTCCCCACAACCCCAACGCCACCGACAGCAACCCAAACACGATTGTAGGCATGATCAGCCCTTCCTCCCCACAGAAACTAAACGGACGACAAACCTTCCCCCCTAGACGACACACCTTCATCGGCGTCCAACTTCATAACGGCCAACGCATAACCAAACAGCAGCAAATTGACCACACCTGTAAAGATGAAAGGTGCTGTTGGACCGATCCAGTCGAAGAGAATTCCTCCCACCTGCAGGAAAAAAATCACCCCGAAGCAACCAACCGTATTGAACACACCCAACACGGAACCGCGAATTCCATCCGGAGCCAAATCCAGGACCAAGGTCTGAGGAAGCAAAATGCAACCCGCCTGACCGACACCAATCAGAAAAACCGGTACCAGAATCCACCATGAGAACGGATTGAACACCAACCCCATGGCCGCAAAACCGAGTGCCGAAAGAAACAACCCGATGGCCATAGCCGGAACCCGACCGATACGGATTGTCAACCAACCCCACACGGGAATCGAAACCAAAACGACCACACCCAGCAGGCCAATCACCAAACCTGCCCTGGAGGCTGCCTGAGCATGGGTTGTTTCCGTAACCAAGTCGGCAAAATAGATAAACCAAGTCATCAGAAACAGCCCAACGATCACCATATCATTGCGAGAGGTCAGTGCCGAGAGAAAGCTCAACCGGATACCCCGTTTATGCTTGACCAGTTCCCACACGTCCTGGAACGGGAAGCTGATTTGTTCACGGGGCTGTGCTGTTTCGACCAGCATCCGTCGTGAGAGCCATGCACCTGCCAACGCTATCAGGGCGGCCAACCACATGGTGACGGTCAGACCGGCCCGTTCGGCAAACTGCATCAGCACCGCGTAGACCAAGGTCACCCCAAACGCCATCATGAATCCGACATTGGCCAACTGACGCGGGCGATCCTCAACATTGCTGTAGTCACCACTCAGTGTCGCCACCTGGGGCCACACCATCGTGCCCCCCACGGACATCAACACCCGCACCACATAAAAGACGACCAGCGAATTGACCCCCAGAAAAGCGGCGATGGACAAGTCAAAGGGAGCAATCAGCGCCGTGATGCCAGAGAGAAGAAAGCCATAAACGAGCAATGGCACCCGACCGACACGGTCGGAGACATAGCCCAGATATCCGACCAGTACCAGATCAACCAACTCGGTGATCACCTGGATATTGGCATTGACAAACCCGGCGTTGTCACGGGCCAAACCATGCACCACGCTCAAATAGAGCGGCTGTACAGCAACCACCAGCGTCAGGAAAATCATTCCGAGTGCAACCACCAGATACAGGGCATTATGCTGGTGTTTCAGGAGCAGTTCTCCCTCTGCGCTCTGCTCACGGGACTCCGCCGTCTGGAACGGCGAAAACTTGGGAGAGGGCGAGGCCATACCTACTGCCTCCCCTCCCCAAAGAGGGTATCGGCCACCCCGGCAATGAAAGGAATCTTCCAGGATTGATTCAACGCCACGGAAACCAACCCGAAAAGACTCAGGAAGGCAACCAGCACTGTCGAAGTACTGAACAGGTAAGGGCCGAGACCGGGAAAATGCATCACAAACATGGACAACACTCCCCAGACCCACAACACCAATCCCTGGCGTGCATGAAAGTCCACAAAGGAATCGCCTCGGTTGAACAGCAGGGGAACGACACACAAAACCCCCAGGTAACTGAACGCGGCCATCACTTTGGCTTTCATCGCAACCCCACTCATCCCGAACACTCCCTGACTAGCTGATGGCATCTTCCAAGGCTTCTTCCTCCACGGGACGTTTCATGTAGCTGTGGATACCAACACCCACAGCCGCGATGGCCGCCACCAGCAGGATTGGACCCAAGGCACCCAGCCCCAGGCCAAGGCCAAGACTGGTACCCGAACCGGTCCAGATTGTTCCACCCGTTGCAATCCCCTTTGCCCCAACCGCTCCCACGGCCGCTCCGGTGACACCCGTCGCACCCAGGGCCGTTTTTCCTCCCACGGCAGCCGCGCTGCCGGCTGCTCCGGTCACGCCGGTGTTGGCACAAACCATCCCCTTGCCGACCGCCGCACCTTTGCCAGCTGCAACACCTTTCCCAGCCACGGCAGCACCACCCTTCCCTGCTGCCGGGCAGGCACCCAGGGCACCTTTTCCTGCGGCCCCTTTGGAGGCACTGGAAGAGGCCTTGGCTGCTGCCGTTTCCATCTCCTTCTCGGTGACACGCATGCCCATCTGCTGCATGGCCACGCCGGTACCCGCCGCACCCTTGACGGCAGCCCCACCCATACCCTGGTGCAGAATCAGCCATTTTCCGGCCTGAGCGGTACCAATGGGCGCCTTGCCAACTGTCACGGTCTTGCCAACCAAAGCTGAAAGCTGACCGGATTGCCGGGCCCCCTCAAGCTTCAGCGCCACCATGTTTTCTGCTCCACCACCAGCAACCGGCTTCAAGAAAATCCAGTTGGCCATGCCATCTCCGGTGGCCACTGTGCTACCCACCGTGAAGGACTGACCCGCCAGCATGGGCACCTGGGCCGCCTGTGCGGCTCCACTTAACTTGAACATCATTGTCTCTGCTGCCATTGCGCAACTCCCTGGAAAAGGCGGTAACAAAAAACCAAACGCCAAGCCTTGTACCCTGGCGAGATCTTCCGTGACAATTCCCACGGAACACCAAAACTCTATTACGTGTCAAAACCGTAAAGCAAATCAATCCACGTCAGCCAAACTCCAACGGCCAAAAAGGCTGCGTATCACCACGAACAGCCAACTGACCAAACCCCGTGGACCAGACGCTGACCGACCCGATACCTGACATCGTCGGAAAGGTATGCTAGAGAAAAGTCGATTATCCGTCAACTGAAAAAATGATTTATTTCCGGTATAATCGCAAAGAAAGATACCTTTCACAGGTGCAATACAATCGCGATCTGATATTAAGAAATCATTTGAAACTGATTCTCAACACATAATAACTCAACGAAAATCAATTATTACCCCCCCCCCGACAGCACAACCATTATGAAAACAGAAGTTGCTAAAAAATATTTTAAGTGTAGCAATGAAATCATTATTTATTTTTTGGTCTCCCTGGCAATTCATCAATGGACTCTCGAAGAGTGGTCAGCAACATAAGCAGCTTGTCAACCACGGCCACAGAAAAAGGGAGTGCTTTGTCTCGGAGTTGAACCAGCATCCCCATCATACCCTCTCCAGCCTGCACGACCTGGGTCAACTCCAGGAAACCAGCCACACCGAGGATGGCATTCAGGCGATGGAGTGCCTGGTGCACGCGCTGCGGTTGTGCGGCCAGACCATGATCTTTCAGATGGTAAAAGTCGGTCTCCAAACCCGCCATCTGACGATTGGCTTCCTGTATGAAAAGCCAAAGCTTTTCATCTACCCTTTTCGGTTTGCCAACCAACCAGGCGATCAAAACGTCACGAGCCTTCGCCTCCACGCTCTGCCAGGCTGCTGGATGCGTTCGTGGATCTCCCAATGTTTTTACCAAAAAATCACGCAGGAACAGACGCAGTTTCTCTTCAGGATCGCTCTCTGCAAAAGGACGCAACAGCACCTCTGCCAGGCGGGCAGAAAATCCAGTCACTACCTGTTGAAGCCGACCTTGCGCATCCCGAAAGCCATGCAGCACTGCTTGCAGTGTGTTGAGAGGCAAACTGTTTGAATCCGCATGGAGTTCCATCAACTGAAGAAAATGGTCCAGACTGCGACGGACAAAACCTTGCCCGATCAACTCCCCGTGCAACCCAGCCTCCTGGCAAAGAGCGAAGAAAGAGGTTTCCCCTCGAAGGATTTCCTGGGCAAACAGCTCCGGCCCATTTTCCTCCAGCAGATGGAAACGCACGCATCTCCTCCAGGCCATCGCCAGTTGAGGATGTTGACTCTGTTGCAGATGGTGGCGCACCACCGTTCGCCAGTCCATCGCCCGTGCACCTTGGGGATTGTGCAGCAACAGATTGTGCAACAAAGCTCGCACCGTACTGCTGCTTGGATTGTTCGCCAGCCAATCCCGCCAGGCAAGGAAAAAGGCCGGTTGCTCCGCCAGCACCTGATCTGTTTCATCCGCTGCAAAAAGATACCACGGAACCTGCCGCAGATGACGCCTGCCAACACCAGACAGTGAGTGGTGGGCAGCAAAATGCTCGACCAGATGTTTGCGGCTTTCTTCCAAAGTTTCACGAGCAATCGTCTGCACAACCTGATCGGCCAATTGCGTCGTCAAACGGTGATGCGCACGCGCCACCGCGCTGCCCTGGTCCATCCAATCCGCAGGAAAAATAAATGGGAAAGAGACCTTGGCCAGGGCGCGTTGCAGACTCATTTCAGTGCATCAAGTGTGCGCGTCAAACCATCCAACGCGTCAAAGATTTGTGGGATGGCGACAGATGATTTGGGATTGATCAGAAAAAAGCGCAGGTCAATACGCCTGTTGGCTGGATCAGGGGTCGGATTGTCATGGGCGACCACCGGCCGGTAGGCACCATAGCCGCTGATACCAAAAACCGGTTGGCCAGCCTGGTTGCGCAACTCCGCCAGCAGGGATTGATTATCGCCCCCCCCCATCAAGGTTGCAAAAGTCTGGATGGCGCGCATGCCGGAAAGGTGCAAATTGTTGCTGTGTGGATTGGCCTTGCTCAGGGGAATATTGTCGGTATGTCCTTCGATAAACACCGCATCCAGAGTGCCGGGATTCCACCGGCGATCATCGCAAAAACCGGTACGAACCGCACGATCGACGCTTCCCGCATAACACGGCAGATGGCGTTCCAATACTCGTGCCAACCGACGCAGATTCTCCTCCCCCTCCGGAGTGAATTGCGCCTTGCCGGAAGGAAACAAAATTTCGTTGGGCAAGCGCAAAATGCCATGGTTTGGGTCAATAAACACCTTCAGATTTTCCTGATGCTGCAAATCGTCCTGCAGATCGGTCAACAATTGCGTCAGCAGTTGCCGGGTCTTTTCCTGGCGCTGCTCCATCTCCTCCTTGAGTCTGGAAGAGATGGTCCGCAACTCCACAACCCCAGCCTCCAGCCTTTGCAGTTTTTTTTCCTGTTGCTCCCGCTCCCTGATAACCTCCCGTGACTCCTTGTGATAATCCTTTTCGGTGGAGACCATGTTGAAGGCAAAAATGACGAGAATCACGATAAAAACGTACAACAATGCCGACATCACATCGCTGATGGCAATGGAATAGTCATGGGAGGTGTACTGGGGTGCGCGAGACTCTCGGCGACGCTGCTGATACATGAGGAGAATCCGCTACTTCACACTGGAAAGGGTATTGGCGATCACATCCATGGCCTCGTTCAGTTCATCCAGCTTGCTGTTGAAATCGCTAATGGTCACACGCAATTGATTGGAAACGCTTTCCATATGCTCGTCTACACCACCAATAAACTCGAGAATCTTTTCAGAAGAAAACTCTCTCAGGTCACTGTTGAGGTTGGCAATTGTCTGTTGCATGGCTTTGTTTTCACTACCAAACCGGGAAAGTTGCTCGGACCAAACCTTCTCCAATTGCCGCTGCATGAGAGCCACTGTCGATTTCATGCGCTCCTGCGCCTCGCCAATCGCAGTAAGGGTCTCCTTCGCCTCTTCGCTGGTGGTATCCTTTGCAGAAGTGATGGCACCAGCCAACCTGTCCAATTTGCCGAGCGTGCCATGGATCTTATCGCCGGTCATGGCAATTTGTATCGAAGCAGCCTGCATGGGCTGGACCAATGAACCAGACATCTTGTCCAGGAAACCGCCCATGGTGTCATTCATGTCATCCAATTTGCTTCCCAGATCGGTAATATTGTAGCCCAGCTTCTCGGTAATCCCCCCCATATGCTCATCCACACCGGCAATGAACTGCAACGCCCGGTTAGAAAATTCATGCAAACCATCATTCAGTTGCGTGAAGGTATGGCCCAGCACGGTATCCAGATTGGTGAAACGGTTCTCGTAGTTCTGCCAGACAGCCCGCAGTTGTTCATGAGACTTGGCAATGACCATCAGGGTTTGCCGACTGGTCTCCTGGGTGGCATTGAGGGAGAGCGACAGGGCCTCCATTTTTTCCGTACCGGCAGCCAGTTTCTCTCCGGCCACCGCAATCATCAATGCGCCTGACTCCATGGCCTCAGCCAGTTGGGCAAAACGGCCCTGGGTGAGTTCCAGATTTTTGGCAAAGTCGCCCACCCCAACACTCATCATCTGGCGGTTCTCGTCTGCACGCTGGGCAGACAACTGCATAACCTGCGCAAACCCCGGCACCATCTTAACCAGTTCATTGACTGATTGCCGGAACGAGGCAGTGGCGGAATGGAACCCCTCCTCCCAGTCCGAGCGATCCTGCACCAGCGCCTGCTGCGACTGCAGAATGACGGCCTGGGACTCCTGCTGGCCATCGTGCAGAATCTGGATGGCAGCAATCTGATTGGCCTCCAACCGCTCCATCGCCTGGGTCAGCGAGGCGACTGTCCCTTCAAAACGTTGCAAGAACCCCTGCAAGAGACTCATCGAGGCAGAAGCGGGCTCCCGTGCTCCCGCATTGGCCACAAGCAGACGCTGCATCTCCTGCTGGGCCGCCCGTATCCCGGTCGAGGCTTCCATAAGCGCCTCAACCGATTGGGCAAAGTTGGTCGACAACGCATCGTTGGCACGATGGACCCCCGTGACCATATCCGCATTGGTGGTGGTCAAGCGATCCAAAGAGGTGGCAAACAGGCTGGCCATGCCAATAGAGGTCTGCTCCAACTGCTGCCCGGCCTGCAACAGTTTTTCACCCGCCTCCACCAGGGAGGTGCTGATGCCAATCGACTCCTCGCGCAAATTGCCGGAAGCATGCTCGACCAGTTGCGACAAGGAGGAGAGCAGCTCCTGATGATCGACAGCGCCGGGCGCACTCTCCTGTCGCGATTCGCTGATGCTGGCCAGTTTGTCGCCCAGATTGACCTGCAAACTTTCCAAACCGGACAATAAATTCTGGCTGACCGCAATCAGTTGCGGCACAGAACCCAGGACGCGCTGCATCTCGTTCTGGACAGCCAGCATGGCACTGGAGGCTTGGGCAAAATTCTGCAACGTGGCACCCATCTCACCTCGGAAAGTGAGCGAGGAGTCCTGCAACAGGGCGGCCACCTCTTGCTGGGCCTGCTTCATGCCACTGGCCACTGCCGCCAGATCAGCGGCCGTCTGCTCCATGCGACCGGCAAAACCGACCGAAGAACTGCTCAACACACCCGCCAACTCCGTCTGGGCCGCTTTCATCCCGGAAGCCACATCAGCCAGGTCGGCTATGGTGCGCTCCAGACGACCGGCAAGACTATCCGAAGAGTCCCTCATCTGGTTGGCAGAGGCCATCTGCGCCGCATTGATGCCGGAAGCCACATCGGCCAGATTGGCCAGTGTCTGCTCCAAACGCCCGCCCAGACCCGAAGAGAGTTCACGCAACGACCCCACTGTTTCCCGCTGCAAATGCTGCATTTCGTCCGCCATGCGCCCCACATTGGCCACCATCTGACCCAACAGGCTCTGCGTATCCCCGGAAACATGGCGCCAATTCTCCGCCAGAGCCTGATTGGAGTCGGTCAGAGAGTCCCGCAACCCTTGTGAACTGTCGCGGAAGGTCTGTGTCAGATAGTCATTCTGTTTTTCCAGAGTGGCCTGAATGCGCTCCATGGCCTGTTCCAATACTCGGCCAGCCCGCTCCACCGCCTCTCCCAAGAGGGAATGGGTCTCCCCACTGGCTTGACGCCACCCTTCGGCCAGCGTCTGGTTGTTGTTGGCCAGCGCCCCCTGCAACCCTTGCGACCCTTCTGCAAGCAAGCGGGTCAACTGTTCGCTCTGCCGCTCCAGAGAGGTACTGACACGATCCCCCACCTGCTCCAGAACACGCCCAAGCTGCTCTATCGATTGATCCAGCAGGGAGTGGTTCTCACCGGACGCCTGCCGCCAACTCTCCGCCAGAGAGTTGTTGGTGCTGGACAGGGAGCTCTGCAACGCCTGCGAACTCTCCTGCAGAAGGCGGGTCAACTGTTCATTTTGTCTCGCCAGAGTGCTGTCAATGCGGGAAACACCTTCGGCCAGGATACGGCCTATCTGCTCCATCGATTGGCCAAGCGCACCCTGGGCCTCGCCAGAGGCCTGTTGCCAATTCTCAGCCAGCGTCTGGTTGCTGCTGCTCAACGAATCCCGCAAGCCCTGTGAACCCTCCTGAAATGCCCTCCCCAACTGCTCGCTCTGCCTTTCCAACGTGGCATGGATACGGGCCACACCCTGTTCCAGCGCCTTCCCGACCTGCTCCACCGATTGCCCAAGCAGGTTCCGCGTCTCACCCGATGCACGCTGCCAATTTTCGGTCTGCGCCGTGTTGGAGCCAGACAACGCCTCCTGCAACGTGTGAGAACTCTCTTTGAGCAGACGGAACAGTTGCTCGTGTTGCTTCTCCAGCGTGGCATTGACGCGGGCAGCCCCCTGCTCCATGGCACGACCAAGCTGCTCCACCGATTGGTTGAGCAAGCTGTTGGTCTCCCCGGAAGAGTGACGCCAGCTTTCGGCCATGGCACTGTTGGTATCGGCCAGAGATCCGCGCAACTCCTGGGAACTCTCTTTGATGGCCTGGGTCAACTGCTCGTTTTTGGCCTCCACCAACGACCGCGTCTCTGTCAGGGATTGACGAAGAAGTTGGACAATCTCTTCCAGGATCTTCGAAACCTGCGTATTCTGCCTGTCCAGTGTGGCATGCAGGCGACCAACACCCTGTTCGATACTGCCAACACCACGTTGCGCATCGCTGTGTATGGCCAGAATCTGGTCATGAATCAGGCTGGGCAAGCTCTGCAGACCAAGCAACGCCTCGGTGAGGGCGTGCAGACGCTGCTCCAAGCCACCCACTGAACTGTCAGTCACCGTCTTCATTTGGGTTGAGATGGTCTCTCCCATCGCATGCAACGATTGCTGCATCTGCTCAGACGCAACCACGCCTCCGGCCCTCTGACTCTCCTGCCATCGCTCCCAGGCGGCCAACTGGGCCCCGTGAGCGGCCAATTGACTGTCATGCTGCTTGCGAAGATTCTCGTTCAAGGCATGCAAGGCCAACTCGATACCAGACAGCTTGTGAGAAAAGCCGCCCTCCAACTTTTCCATCAAACCCGTCAAAACCTCCTGCAGGCCCGTTTGCTGGGACTGTTTCTGGTTTTCCTGAAATTTGACCAGCAGCTCAAACATTTTGCCCAAGGCTGGCGCCAGACTGCTGCCGATCTTGGATTCGATCTCCCGGGCAGAGGCCCCCGCTGGTTGGGCAGCCATCCCCTGCATGATCTGACTCAGTCGTTGCAGTTCGCCGAGTTGATCCGTCTGGATGCGACGAATTCTGGCCAAATCGGCATTCTCGGCAGGAGCCATCTCCAGACAGGCTTCAAACAACCGACTGAACCGCCGCAGCAACAAGCTGATCCAATGCTGGCGCCGCTTCTCCAGCACGGAAAAGAGAATGGACAGGCCGATACCGAAAATGGAGGTAATAAAGGCCGTTGAAACCCCTCCCATCAGCGACTGCATGGCCAGAACCATCTCCTGGGGACCAGCAGAAAAACCATCCCGCGCCAGGTAGATACCCGATACCAGACCAACAAAAGTGCCGAAGATGCCACCCCCGGTCAAAAAGCCGGGTACCGCATCAAAAAGGCGGGTATTGATATGGGAAAAATAGAGACTGCGCTCGTTGAAATAGAGGTCTGGCTCCGCTGTCGTCCGAATTGGTCTTCCCGAATCGACAGCAGGCAATTCAAGGTGTTTGCTGAACTCACCCCATGCTCCGGCAAACAGGGCCATTTCGGGGCCCTCCATGCCGGCCTTGAACTGCGCCCAGTTGTTGGCAAAACGTTGCTTGCGAGCGGGGTCCGACGTCATGCGTTCCCGCTCGGAAAGCGCAGCAGAGTCATCACTGCATGTCTGCAACAGACGCATGGCGGCCTTGACCTGCCGGCCTATCCGTCCTGTCTGATAAAAAAAGATTGCCAGACTGGCCAGAAAACCGCTGATGACCAAAAACGCCAAAAGAAAGTGCCCGGTGTGGCTGGAAATAAAGACAGCAAATTCTAACAATTCGGCCTCCCTTGTGCGGGATTATACTATGAATGTGCCGTAAAAATGGTCAAACAGCCGGAAAAGCGTGCGCCACAATGCCCAGGTTGGTCGGCATGGTACTCCATACCCGGAGATCGTTGCCGACAGACTCTTCAAAAGCAATCTGCCGTTGTTCATTTTGTACCACCATGGCCGGGTAGCGTTGCAGCAGGGTAATATGTGTCCCCGGCAACAACCCCAGCGCCATCAGTCGGTTGAGTCGTTCTGGATCATCTGTCTCCAGGGAAGCAATACGGGTCGGAACGCCCACATCCATCAGAGAAAGCGGCACCAAAGCCGGTTTGATCATCACCTCTCTCTTCTGGCAACAGATCCCCTGCGGGATGGGCATGCCCCGAGGCGATAGCGCCGGATGTCCCAACAAAGTACAAATGGCATTCACCAATTCGGGTGCCAACAGATGCTCAAATTCACATGCAGCGTTTTCCGTTTCCGCTGGCTGTTTGCCCAGTACATCCACAATCAACCGCTCTGCCAATCTGTGGCGTCGCACGATATCCTCGGCCCGACTTTTCCCTGCTGCAGAAAATGCAAGATTCTCTCCCTCTACAGAGAACATGCCGCTCTCCGCTTGCTCTCTCAGAGTCCCCTCATAGGCATGGTCCTGGTCAGCCTGGCGTAGAGCGGTCAGGGTCAACTCTTGTCGTTCATGGAGCCGCCACAGCATCTCCAGCAGTTCATCCAACGGCACAGAACAGCTATGCATCGTATTCTCTCCTCAGACAAACAGCCGCAACAGATGATTGATGGTTCCCCCAACCAGAATGGCAATGGCAATAATCGCCAGGTTGGTCGATACAGCCCAGCGCACGCCATACTCCTTGAGCATCACCTCCCCTCCCCAAAGAGGGTATCGGCCACCCCGGCAATGAAAGGAATCTTCCAGGATTGATTCAACGCCACGGAAA
>NZ_RXIU01000080.1 GCF_004217665.1 Candidatus Magnetaquicoccus inordinatus
TACCATCGTGAAATTACTGACAGCAACCAATCCGCTTATTTGGGTACAACGACTTACAAAAAGCATGGCGAGCTATTGTAATGCCATGCGTTTAAATAGATGTTATAACCGTAAAAAGAGGCTTGGGACAGGGGTTCGCGTTCGGCCAGCTTATAAGCCCCACACGTAACGGCTTAAGTTAATGGCATTGAGGTGCCCTCCCTGGACCCGCAGTTGATTTGAGTGCTGAATAGTTACGCAAAAAACATCCTTAATGAGCAGCATGGGCAAAGCGAAACTGATTACGCCCCTGCTCCTTGGCGTTATACATTGCCTGATCGGCCAATTTAAGCAGTGTGTCGGCATCCTGCCCATGCTCGGGCAGCAAGGCAATGCCAATACTGGCACCGATTCGACAGATCTCGCCGTGGATGATAAAAGGTTCGCTCAATTCGGCGAGAATTTTGTTGGCAACATGCTCCACCACCACCGGAGCGGTCACATTGGTCAGAATAATGGCAAATTCATCGCCACCCATGCGCGCCAAGGTGTCTGATTGGCGAATCGATGCCTGCAGTCGCTCCACCACCTCAAGCAACAGTTGATCCCCGGCAGCATGTCCCAGACGATCATTGACAGGTTTGAAATGGTCCAGATCGAGGTATAAAACAGCCAGTTTACCCTCGTCACGTTTGGTATAGGCAAGGGCAGTGGACAGAGTCTCATGCAGCAGGCGGCGATTGTAGACCCCGGTTAAAGGATCATGTCCCGCCAAATGTTGCAAACGCTCTTCTGCCTGCTTGCGGGCAGTGATATCCATGCCGGTGGCGATAATTCCCCGTAAAGAGCCATCGGCATGGCGAATCACATTGTTGGACCAGGAGATCAGGCGGGGTTCTCCCGCTTGGGTGATCCAATAGGATTCATGCTGATTGGGGAGCTGCTGTTCGCGCAACTGCTGCCAGATCCGTTTCATCTCTTCATGATTTTCACTGGGTACCAGCAACGGCAACAGCTCTTGACCGAGTACCGCCTCTTCACTATGACCGGTCAACTGCTGACAGGCCAGATTAAAGAGGGTGATGCGTCCTGCAGGATCGGTTACCACCACTAAAGCGGGTGCGGTGTTGAGCAGAGTGGCGGCAAACATCTCTTTTTCCTGGAGAGTCATTTTGGTGGAGCGCAGTTCGATGAGACTGGCCAGGGTATAGGAGATGGTAGTCAAAAATGCCTCCTCCTCCGGGCTGTATTGATGGTTGTCGGGGACATAGAGATTCAGTACCCCAAGCAAAATTTCCCGGGAGAGAATGGGCACACAATAGTGGCCATGCGGACTCATTTCAGGAAAGCGAACATCATGATCGGCGGTGATATGGGGTTGATAGAGCAATTTGCGGGTCAGAGCCGCACGACCGCACAGACAATATCCCAGGGGCAGTTGCGCACAATGCTGCAACAGGTGTGGATGCAGACCCCGTTGGGCAACCAGATTGAGATGTTTGCCCTCCTCGTCGAGGAGAAAAATGGAACCTTTGTAGAGAATGGAGAGCCAGGGGACAGTCAGGATAATGTCGATGGCAACATTAAGCTGTCTTTCCAGGGAGAGGGGTTCAACAGCGGTTTCCAGGAGGGCGCTGATGGCGATACGCGATTGCAGGGCGTTAAGCTCCTGGCGCTCCATGGCCTGCTCGCGGGTGATGTCGTGAAAGAGCCAGAGTTGGCCACAGGGTTTTTCCCGGCAGCTTAAAGGAAAGTTTTTTTGTTCCAGTTGCCGTCCATCTTGAAGCTGAATGATGGTACGTTTGTTGGAAGGGCCGCGCGCGCTGGCAAGGAGATTTTTCAGGGCATGTTGGGTATTGTTCACCTGTTTGCTGAGGGCTGGAATAATCCGGCTGGCCTGTTTGTGCAGTAGGGTTTCGGGAGTAATATTCCAGAGGGAGCAGAAACGGGAGTTGGTATGGGTGATTTTGCCATTGCCATCGACAACCAAAATACCCTGCTCGAAGGCTTCCAGAGTATTGCGCAGAATGCCATCACTGGTTCTAGTGGCCTGAGCCGATTGCTGGACATTTTTTTCCACGCCAAGCAACAGACGGTTGAAAAGCAGGCCGAGGAGAAGAATCAGAAAGATGATGGCCAGGATGACAATCTGCATATGGGTTGTCAAAATCGCACCATAACGGGAGATGTCGATGCTTCCCACCACCCGGTAGACAATTTTGTCATGAAGGTCGCGAATGGGCAGAGAAAAATAATAGCTGTTTTTGTTATCTTTCTCGAAGAGAGTCTGCAACGGTTCCGCATGGCGCCAGTTGCCTGAGGCGAGATATTCGCTCAATCCTGGTGGATAGGGGGTGTTATGTAAACCGATAAAGACCAGATCCGGGAAGCTGGTTGTATCGGTCACCACACCAAAAAGCTGGGAGATGTTGTGCCATTGTTGGGCGTTATAGTGAGGGCGCTCGATAAAGGTATAGAGGGGCAGGCGAAAGCTTTGCTGCAGATTGGCGACAAAGTGTACAATCTCTTTGCCGATTTCCAGATAGCCGATCAGGCGGTCACCATGATGCCAGGGCATGATGGCGCGCAGGTTGAGTGTTCCGTTGCCGCCCACTTCATTGCCAAAGGTGAAACGTCCGCTTTGTGCGGCACGATCGAGGAGGGTGCGTTGGAGGGTATCATTGAAGCGGTCTGGTTGGTGGACGCGCAAAAAGTTGCTTTTGTCGGCCCGATGAAAATAGAGATGGGTGACATGATTGGTTTGCAGAGCCTTCAGGATGGGGAGAGTCTCTTGCAGCAGCAGTTCGCGCTCTTCGGCCAAAAAATGGGCGCGAATGGAGTCGGAGGAGGCGATGGTCACCATCTGGCTGGCAAAATAGGCGGACTGCTCACGCAATTCATAATCCATCTGCTCACTGATAGTTTTAATATCGCGTTGAATGATTTCAATTTTAATTTTTTGCCCCAACCACTGGGCGGAGAGGATGAATGTGAGCAGCAAAACGAGAAAACTGCCAAAGAGAGGCAGCAACAGAGGGCGACGAACAGAGTGGTTGCCACTATCGGGATGGGAATCCATAGTCTGAGCGATCATGATGGGTGCTCCCTGCCATGCGTGGAGAAAACATAAAAATAGTTTTTTATAGATGATAATCGATGTTTGGTGTGTAGAATGCCACAAGAAAGACAAAGGATTGTAACACAATTTATTGCTTATTCAAAAGGGGTAACAAATGGTGCAGGCTATGCTATGTTTTGATAAATGTTGATATAATTATCAATTAATTTTAACAGGGCAAAGATTGTATTGGGTGAGTGGGATGGGAAGGCAAGGAGGAGTGGTCCGTGCAGCAGATGGGTGTGGCTGAGGAGGGAATACGGCTGTTGTGTCGGCAGCCTTTGGCCGAGTTTTTGTTGGATGTGGCGGTGACGCTGCCAGGAAGGGGCTGTACGGCTGTTTTTGGACCTTCCGGGGCGGGAAAGAGCACTTTGTTGCGTTTTATTGCCGGATTGGAGCGGGTAGAGGCTGGGCAGCTCTGGGTGAACGGACAGTGTTGGCAGGATGCGCAGACGGGACGATGGGTGCCGCCACATCAGCGGGCAGTGGGTTATGTCTTTCAGGATGGCCGTTTGTTTGCCCATTTGAATGTGGGGGAGAATCTGCGCTATGGCATGCGCCGGGTGGCTTCCGCCCCGCATCGGGTTGCCTGGGAACAGATATTGGATCTGTTGGGGATTGAATCCTTGCTATCGCGTGCCATCTCTACACTTTCCGGCGGTGAGCGGCAGCGGGTGGCCATTGCCCGGGCTTTGGCGGTTAGTCCAGAGATTTTATTGTTGGATGAGCCGTTGGCAGCGGTAGATTTGCTGCGCAAACAGGAGATTCTACCCTATTTGGAGCGTCTGCATCGGGAGATGCAGATTCCCATGCTGTTTGTCAGCCATGCCCCGGATGAGGTGGCCCGTTTGGCCGATCATCTGTTGTTGTTGCAGCGGGGGCAGGTGGTGGGACAGGGAGCGCTGACCGAGACCTTGGCACAATTGCAGTCACCGCTTGCTTTGGCCGAAGAGAAGGGGGTGGTCTGGCAGATGGTGGTGGCAGAGCGGGCAGAGCAGTGGCATTTGTGTCGGATGCAGGGCGAGGGGGTATCCCTGTGGAGCCGGGATGGAGGAGTGGCGGTCGGAGAGTCGGTACGGGTGCGCATTTTGGCGCGCGATGTGGGGCTCAGTTTGCAACGCCAGGAGCATACCAGTATCCAAAATCAACTGTTGGGGCGAGTCAGCGCCATTGCCGATGATAGCCATCCCGGTTTGGTTTTGTTGCAGTTGCGTATCGGTGCACTGCCGTTGGTGGCCCGCTTGACCAGGCGCTCCTTGGTGCAGTTGGGCTTGCAGGTCGATGCCCAGGTATGGGCACAGGTGAAGGCGGTGGCTCTGCTATAATGCGCAGGCGTTGCTCGGCTCTTTGCCCGCTGTCTGTCGGAGCGCAATACCCTCATGCACGCCATAATTGTTTGACAAATGCGATTGCCCTGGCCCTGCCGCAGTCAACGGTTGAAAAGTGCTGATGGGGGAAGTATATTTGCCCATTGGAGCGGAGTGCTGAGCAACCGCTTCTTTCCCAGTTTCCAGCATGTTTGGAGTCTACAGAGTTATGTTGAATGTCATGCGCCGTGCGGCCAATACATGGGTGATCAAAATGATATTGGTCTTTATTGCCCTGAGCTTCGTGGTCTGGGGAGTGGGAGATTATGTGCGCAAAGAGGGTGAAGAGCCTGTCGCCGAAGGAGGCAACTGGAATATCGGTCCACGGGAATATGCCCTGGCGTATGAAAATGAATTCAACCAATTAAAACAGCGTTTTGGAACAGGTCTGGACAAGAAGACTGCAGAAGTTTTGGGCTTGAAACAACGGGTTTTGGCAGGATTGATCAACCGTCATTTGTTGGATTCGGTGACACGGCGCTTGCGCATGGAGATCTCGCCGGCCACCCTGCAAAACTATTTGGCCAGCAACCCGGCCTTTTTGCGTGGCGATCGTTTTGATAAAGAGCGCTATCAACAGTGGCTGCGTGGGCAGCATATGGTGGCGCGCAACTATGAGGCGATGTTGGCAGAGGAGATTCGTTCAGCACAGCTTTACCGGACTCTGGCCACTGTGGTGGCGGTACCGGATCTCCTGGTGCAGGATAGCTACCAACTGGAGAATGAAAAGCGGGTTGTGGAGATGCTGAAGCTGAAAATCAAAGCTTTGGAGCCGGAAATTGCTGTGACCGATGAGTTGTTGAGCACATTTTTGCGTGAGCATGCGGAACGTTTTATGCGTTTGGCACAGGTCCAGGTGGAATATGTGCTGCTGGATGGCTCCATGGTGCGGGAGGGGATTCAGATTCAACCCGAGGAGATCAAGGAGTATTATGAGGAGAATGGCAACGAATTTCGCCGGGAGGAGCGGCGTTCGCTGAGCCATATTCTTTTCCAGATGACCCAGGAGAGCGAGCAGGCTCAGACCATGCAGCGTGTGGAACAGGCGCAGGCACGCCTGCAGAAAGGGGAACGCTTTGCCGATGTGGCGCGGGAGATGTCGGATGATCTCTCCAAAAGCCAGGGCGGAGCTCTGGGAGAGTTTACCCGTGAGACCGTTGATCCGGCTTTGGAGGGAGCAGCCTTTTCCTTGGCGGTTGGCCAACTCTCTGCGCCGATCAAGAGTGAATATGGCTATCATCTGCTGCAGGTGACCGAGATTCATCCGGCGGAAGCGAAGAGTTTGGCGCAGGCCAGTGAGGAGATCAAAGGGCGTTTGCTGGAGAAAAAACAGCAGGAGCTGGTCTATGAACGGGCCAACAAGTTGGAAGAGAAGGTGGTGGCTGCCGGCAATCTGCAGGTGGTAGCCGAGGCGATGCAGTTGCGTTATCGGCAGACCGGATTGTTCAACCGAGAAGAGGTTAAGGGGGAAGAGGTCGAACGCGAAGAAAAATTTTTGGATGCGGCCTTTGCCACCCCGGTAGGAGAGATGAGCGGGTTGCTGGAGATCAAAGAGGGGCAGTTTGCCGTGCTCAAGGTGTTGCAGCGCAAAGAGCCGGAGTTGAAAACGCTGGAGGAGGCGCGGGAGGCGGTGACTGGTTTGTTCAAAAACGAACGGGCCCATCAAAAGGCAACCGAGTTGATGCAGCAGGCGATTGCGTTATTGCGTGCTGGCAAGAGTTGGCAGGAGGCAGCATCTGTGCATCCCGCCTTGCGGATGGAGGTTTCCGAGCCCTTTACCCGTGGTGGTGGCAAAGGGGGACCGGCTCCGGCGGTGCGCATGGCTGCTTTTCGTTTGAGTATGGAAAATCCGTTGCACAAGGAGGCTTTGGAGGGGTTGGAGGAGATGATTGCCATCCGTTTGCAGAAGGTACAGGAGGCGGATGCGCAGGTGTTGCAACAGGCGCTGCCGACTTTGCGCAGCTCCTTGGAGAACAATTTGGGGCAGGAGCAGATTATTGCCTTCATGAATGGTTTGCGCAACGAGGCCAAGGTGAAGGTGCATAACAAGGTGTTGGAGCGTTTTTAGAGCTTGCGGTGAAGTGGCTCTTTTGCAGTATCTTTGCGTGGGGTGCGGGGAGTTATGGCTAAAAGGTCGTTGAATATACCGATCGTCGAACAGGGAAAAAACCAGGTAGTAGGCAGTTTTTGTGCGACGTTGGATGCGGTTTCTCCTGAGGAGTTGACGGCTTTGGCGGAGTTGAAGCGTTTGCGGGAAGAGGCGGAGCGGGTCAAGCAGGCATTGTCGGTGGCGGCTTTGGAGGAGAGGTTGGCTTTGGCGGAGCAATTGCAGCAGTTGCGTCAGGAGGCGAGTGTGTGGCGGGCGCGGCGTGAGCAGGCAACGCTGGAGAAGCATGTGGCTTTGGGACATACGACGCTGCCGGTACGTGATTATTGATTGCGCAACATAACCATTCACCAGCCAAAACTATTGCGGGTCCAGGGATGGAATCCCTGGGATTTTGCTTGTAATCTTTTAATCTTTGTAACTATTCACCACCCAAAACAACTGCGGGTCCAGGGAGGGCACCTCCCTGGCCGGGTCCAGGGATGGAATCCCTGGGATTTTGTTTTTAATCTTTTGCCTTTGGCGCGCTTTTCAAACCAAGCCGACGCGCTCTTTGCGTCGGCTTAAGCGCCTGATGGAAGCAAGCTGTGCGCATTGGCGCGCATTTTTGCGCCAATGCGCACAGCATCCCCATGGGGGTAGAGCTGGCGAGCCAGCACAAACCTGAATAGTTATTGAGCAACTTTATTCTCAAGCTCGGAGTTGGCGGAGCATGCGGGGTCACGGAAGAGGGGTTTCTGGACCCCGTTTTTCTTTGTGCGGGCAGAGGGCATGGCAAACCTGTGGAAAAAGCGTTTTGCCTTTGCCATGGTTTTGCAACAGGAGAGGTGATGGAAGAGCAGGATCGTCACTATATGGAGCAGGCGTTGCGTCTGGCTCGGCGGGCGTTGGGGCAGACCCGTCCCAATCCGTTGGTGGGGTGTCTGTTGGTGCGCGAAGGGCGGGTAGTCGGCAAGGGCTATCATCGGCAGGCGGGTGGGCCGCATGCCGAGGTCTGGGCGCTGCAGCAGGCGGCTGAGCAGGCGCGTGGAGCAACCGCCTATGTCACTTTGGAGCCTTGCAGCCACTTTGGACGGACTCCCCCTTGTGCCGATGCCCTGTTGCGTGCCGGAGTGGTGCGGGTGGTGGCAGCGCTGGAGGATCCCAATCCCCAGGTGGCGGGTCGTGGTCTGCAGCGGTTGCGGGATGCGGGGGTTGCGGTGCAGGTGGGGCTCTGTCGGGAGCAGGCAGAGCAGCTCAATCGCCCTTTTTTGAGTTGGATTGGCCGTGGTCGGCCTTGGGTAACGGTAAAAATGGCCGCTTCGTTGGATGGCAAAACCGCGACCATGACCGGGGAGAGCCAATGGATAACAGGTCCGGCAGCACGGCGGCGGGTACAGCGGATGCGGGCTGAGCAGGATGCGGTCCTGACCGGGATTGGTACGGTATTGGCGGACAATCCCCGTTTGAACAGTCGTCTGCCGGGGGGGCGGGATCCGGTACGGGTGGTGGTGGATAGCGGTTTACGCACACCATTGCAGGCGGCCATAGTCACCTCTTCGGCGCAGGCTCCGCTATGGATTGCCTGTTGTGAGTCGGTGGCCAAGGAGCGGCGGGCGGTTTGGCAGGAGTGGGAGCGGTTGGGTCGTGTTGCCATCATTCCCTGTCGGGCTACAACTGAGGGGCGGGTGGATCTACTCGATTTGCTGCAAAAATTGGCACAGCGGGAGATCGGCAGCCTGCTGGTGGAGGCGGGGGCGCGTTTGAACGGAGGACTGTTTGCGGCGGGTCTGGTCGATAGCTTGGCGCTTTTTTTGGCGCCTTGTCTGTTGGGTGGAGAGGGGGCAGCGGGTTTATTGGCGGGCGTGGGGGTGGCCCATCTGGCCGATGCCTGGCGTCTGACCGATTGGCGGATGCTGCCGGTGGGCGAGGATCTGTTGCTGGAGGGGAGGGTGGTTCGGCAATGTTTACCGGATTGATTGAGGATGTGGGGCAGTTGTTGGCCATGGAGCATCAGGGTGGTGAATATCTGTTGCGGGTACGTTGTACTTTTCCTATGGCTGAAATTGTGTTGGGCGATTCCATCGCTGTCAATGGGGTCTGCTTGACGGTGACCGAGAAGGGGAGTGATTGGTTTGCGGTACAGGTTTCCGGGGAGACGCTGCAGCACAGCACCTTTGCCCATTTGCGGGTGGGAGCGACACTCAATTTGGAGAGGGCTTTGCCGTTGGGGGGGCGCTTGAATGGCCATCTGGTGCAAGGGCATGTGGATGGAGTGGGTTATGTGCAGCGGGTGCAGCCACGGGGCAGATCATTGGAGATCACCTTTCGGGTGACGGCAGTTGTGGCCAAATATATTGTGGCCAAAGGCTCCATCGCGGTGGATGGGGTCAGCTTGACGGTGAATAGTGTACAGGAGAGTGGGGAAGAGAGCAGCTTTTCGGTCAACATTATTCCGCACACCCAAAAGAAGAGCACCTTGGCGGAACTGATTGTCAACCGGGCAGTCAATATTGAGACCGATATTTTAGGTCGCTATGTGGAGCGTTTGTTGGCTGGAAGCAAAGGGTGTGCGCGCAGTGGCGGCGGGATGGATGAACACTATTTGCGGGAGCGCGGTTTCTAAAGTCTATGGATGCGGGCATATAGGTGTCTGCTGAGGGGATGAGTGAGCGGGGCTTTCTTTGTATTGGGCAGAGGTTATACTCCTCGCGGCCGCCCATCATGATTGCCTGTGCAGTTGCTTTGGGGCAGGCGGTTGTCACCGAGTGGTGATGAGTGCTACAATCGGCAGGATAAAGAGGGTGACAAAACCAGCAATGGAGAAACAACAATTCATGACCGGTCAATTCAGCGCCATAGAGGATCTCATCGACGATTTCCGCCAAGGCAAAATGGTCATTTTGGTGGATGACAAGGATCGGGAAAATGAGGGAGATCTGATTATTCCGGCAGAGTGCTGCACCCCGGAAGCGGTCAACTTTATGGCCAAATATGGCCGTGGCTTGGTCTGTTTGGCCCTGACGCGGGAGAGGGTGCGCCATCTGCAGTTGCCGCTGATGGTGGTGGATAACAATGCCAAGTTCAAAACCGCCTTCACCGTATCGATTGAAGCCAAAACCGGTGTCACCACCGGCATCTCGGCGCATGACCGGGCGCGCACCATTGCCGTGGCCATCGATGATGCCAGTACCCCCTGTGATCTGGTACGACCGGGCCATATTTTTCCTCTGGTGGCCAATGAGGGTGGGGTGTTGGTGCGGGCAGGCCATACCGAGGCTTCCGTTGATCTGTGCCGTTTGGCAGGACGCAAACCGGCGGCGGTTATTTGTGAAATTTTGAAAGATGATGGCAGCATGGCACGGGTGCCGGATCTGCTGCACTTTGCCGAAGAGATGCAGATTAAAATTGGTACGATTGCCGATTTGATTGCCTATCGTACCGCCAACGAAATGTTGGTGCATCGGGCGGTGGAGACCCGTTTGCCCACCATCTTTGGTGGCGAGTGGCGTCTGTTGGTCTACACCAATGATGTGGATGATTATCAGCATGTGGCTTTGATCAAGGGAAGCATCGATTCCAGCCAACCGGTTTTGGTACGGGTCCATTCCGAATGTTTGACCGGTGACCTGTTTGGCAGCATGCGTTGCGATTGTGGCGATCAACTGCATACCGCCATGAAACGCATCGGCCAAGAGGGGTGTGGGGTGTTGTTATATCTGCGCCAGGAGGGGCGTGGCATTGGTTTGATCAACAAGATGCGGGCCTATAACCTGCAGGATCAGGGGTTGGATACGGTGGAGGCCAATACCCAGTTGGGTTTTGCCCCGGATTTGCGCAACTATGGAATCGGGGCGCAAATTTTACGCGACATCGGGGTGCGCCGTCTGCGTATTTTGACCAACAATCCCAAAAAGATTATTGGTCTGGAGGGGTATGGTCTGGAGGTGGTAGAGCGGGTGCCGATCGAGATGCCGGCCAAAGAGGATAATCTGCTCTATCTGGAGACCAAGCAGACAAAAATGGGACATATGTTGCAGCAATTTGCAGAGGTGGCGGACAAGGGAGAGGCAGGATGAGTACAGGACAGAGCGGTGTGGCCGGACGGGGTGAGGCGGGAATTTTGTTGGAGGGACGACTGACAGCGCAAGGGCTGCGCATTGCCATTATCTTGTCGCGTTTTAACAGTTTTATTACCGAGCGGCTGTATGAAGGGGCGATGGACTGCCTGTTGCGCCATGGGGCGCAGGCGGAAGAGATCACCCTGATTCGTACTCCTGGAGCTTTTGAGATTCCTTTGGCCGCACAAAAGGCGGCACAGAGTGGTCGTTATGATGGGGTGATCTGTCTGGGGGCGGTGATTCGCGGTTCGACGCCACACTTTGATTATGTTGCCTCTGAGGTGACCAAGGGAGTTGCTGCACTCTCTCTGGCTTCTGGACTGCCGATTGGTTTTGGTGTGTTGACCACCGATACCATTGAACAGGCGGTAGATCGGGCAGGTACCAAGGCGGGCAATAAAGGTTGGGAGACCGCTTTGTCGGTGATTGAGATGATCGATCTGCTGCGGCAGATGTAGGTGGTGCGCATTCGTGCAGTTGGTGGACAATTTGCGGATAATGTGGGGTAATGGAGACCGATGAACAGCGGCTCAGAAGAACCGGAAGCACCTGAGGTCTCCTTTGCGGAGAAGATTGCCTCTGCCTTGCCACGTCGGGAGGGGGGAGTGCGTGGCAGTCGGCATAAGGCGCGGGAGTTGACTTTGCAGGCGTTATACCAGAGCGAAATCTCTGGCGATGGCATTGGCAGGGCGATTGAGCAGTTATGTGAAGAGAATGGTGGTGGGCATGCCGACTTGGACTATTTCAAGCGGCTGGCCAGTGGCGCTTGGCAGCGTCGCGAAGAGCTGGATGGTTGGATTGCCAAGGCAGCGGCCAACTGGTCGGTGCAGCGCCTGGCAACCATTGATTTGAGTATTTTGCGCCAGGGTGCCTATGAGTTGCTGGCGGAGCGGGAGTTGCCGGTCCGGGTGGTGATCAATGAGGCGATTGAGTTGTCCAAGCGTTATGGGGGGGATGGTTCGCGCTCTTTTATCAATGGGGTGATGGATCGTTTGGCGGCATTGTTGCGTCAGATCCCTGTTGAGGGAGCGCGTGGGCAGGAGAGGGATAGTGAAGCTGCGCCGGATGCGCTTGCGCAGTCGCCGCAAAACCCGGTGATGGTTCCGTGAGAGAAGAAAGATGAGGGATACTTGTGGTGGCTGAAGGATCGATGGAGAGTGTGGCAGCATTGGGGGAGTTTGCTCTTATTGAGCGGATCATCGCTCCAGCGGCGGGCTCCTTGCCTGCGGGAGTGGCTTTGGGAATTGGCGATGATGCGGCGGTGTTGAATGTTCCGCGCACCCAGCAGTTGGTGGTGACTACCGATACCCTGGTGGAGGGGATCCATTTTCTGTCGGATGCCGATCCCTTCTTGTTGGGTCAGAAGGCGTTGCGGGTCAATCTGGCCGATTTGGCGGCGATGGCGGCACAGCCGCAATGGTATTTGCTCTCGTTGTCGTTGCCAAAAGAGACGCCGATCCACTGGGTAGAGGGATTGATGAGTGGGTTGCGGCAGGCGGCTGTGCGTCCTGGGGGTGAGGTGTTTTTGGTTGGTGGCAATACCACGGCTGCGCCCACAGGAGCCCGTTCACTGACCATTACGCTGTTTGGTTTGGTGGGCAAGGATCGGGCGGTTACCCGTGCTGGGGCGCAAGCCGGGGATGATCTGTGGGTGACCGGCAGCATTGGTGATGCGGCCTTGGGGTTGGCTTTGTCCCGTGGTGCGTTGCCTGAGGTCAGTGCAGAGGATCGCCTCTATTTGCAGGGACGGCAGCAGTTGCCGGATCCGCCGGTAGAGTTTGCGCGTGCCTTGCAGGATTCGGCCTACAGTCGTGCGGCGATTGATCTTTCTGATGGTTTGCCAGCCGATTTGGGCCATCTGTGTCAGATGTCCAAGTTGGCGGCACGGGTGGAGTTGGCCAAGATTCCTCTTTCCGAGGCGGCTGCCAGGGTGTTGGCAGCACAGGGAGTGGATCTCTGGCAGCAGTTGTTGACGGGTGGCGAGGATTATGAGCTGCTCTTTACGGCTGCTCCGTCGCTCAGGGTCAACATTGAGCAGTTGGCGGCCCAGTTCCAGGTGCGGATCAGTCGGATCGGGGAGATGGTGACAGGTTCTGGAGTGGTGCTGGAGCAGGATGGAATGCCGGTGCAGTTGCAGGAGAAGGGCTGGGACCATTTGCGTTGATTTTTTGTGCATCCAGGACGGATCGTTTGTGTTACGATCCGTTTTGGGTGGATGGTCGTTGCCTGCCAAATAAACGGGAGCTTTTCGCTGTAGTTTGTCTGCTGTTTTTGTTTGTTTCTGTGTTGTCTGCAGTATCAGTATTAAAGATTGCTGGTGTTCTGAATATCTCTTTTATTGTATTGGTTGCTTGCGCTGATTGATATATGTTATTTATATAATCTTCTTTTGTCTCGGTGAGGTTGAATTGTGAAAATTAAATATTTATTATTTGCTATTCATGCGCTTCGTCGTGGGCAAGAGTCATTTCCTCAATCGGATCGGATCGATAGCAATTATTTTCATTCGGTCACTATGGTCTTGAATTATATTGATAAAGAGATCCAACAGAACAAACCAAGCTCTGCAATATATAATGATTTGTTGAGTAAAGATATTAGTGCAGAGGTTGCGCAATTAATTTTAGACTCTTTGCTGGTGCGGGATGACAGCTCTTTTTTATATCATATGCACAGTAAAGTTTTTTCTGACTTGCAGCGTACAGTGGATTGCAGCATACGTCAGAAGCGTTTTCCCAAGGGGCGCAAAGAGAGCGTTGATGCCGAAGAGTATGCCCAGATGATGCTATGGGTGACGCAACATGCCAAACAGTTGTTTGCAGCATGGGAGCGCTTGTGGGATTTTCAATCGAGGAGCTTGTTTGTTGATTTGCTGCGATTCCAGATCTCTGGTGCGCAGCATGTGCAGTTACCTGTCGATTCATCGACAACCTGGAGCAGGCATAATCAATTTGTAGCCAATATGCGGATCGATCTGCCCTTGCAACAACAATTTCCGCAATTCAGCAGTGGTTCTTTTCGCTGCTGGTTGTTTCCTTTTCAGGGAAGAATGGTTCGTTTTTTGGGCTTTCTTGTGCCTCTGTTTCACTCTTTTGCGATGGATCAATATTTTTTTGTACGTGATGGCTTTCGGATAGTGCCGGAAGAGGGTGATTATGTTATTGATGCCGGAGGGTTTGTGGGAGAATCGGCATTGCGCTTTTCCTGGGCTGTGGGCCCGCAGGGAAAGGTATACAGTTTTGAACCAGTACAGCAACATGTAGATCTTATTCGTCTTAATGCCCGCAACAATGATATTGCTAATATAACAATTATTCCCTACGGATTGTATGACAGGGAGCACGATGCCGGTTTGCTTTCGATCAATACAATCAATTCAAGTTTTTCAGCAGATGAAGATGATAATAATTTGCCGTTGATCATGTTGGATACCTTGTCCAATAATGGCACCATCGAACGAGTTGATTTTATTAAAATGGATATTGAAGGGGCGGAGCTGGCAGCACTAAAAGGGGCTGAGCAGACTATTCGGCGTTTTAGACCAAAATTGGCCATCTCAGTTTATCATAGCAATAACAGAGATTTGTATGCAGTTTCAG